>JBBQVV010000047.1:0-24587 GCA_038211235.1 Chthonomonadales bacterium
ACTTCGCGTGGAACAAGATCGGTGACGGAAGGCGCGTTTGTAGGAATCATGGGGCCGGTAGCAGGCACCGCCACGGGTCTTGCATGCGCCGGAATGTATTTTGGGACCCAACAACCGTTCTGGATCGCGCTGGCCACTCTCGGATTCTTTCTTAACCTGATCAATTTGACGCCGGCGCGGCCGCTCGACGGCGGCTGGATAGCTCCCCTGTTCTCCCCAAAACTCCTGCTGCCGGGTATCGCGCTGGGCGTTATTGTCTTTCACTCAAATCCATTCGTCTGGATGCTCGCACTCATGAGCGTGCCGAGTTCGATCTACGCATGGCGTCACGGACACGAAAGTCCCTACTATCGTGCGTCGCGCCGCGACCGGTGGCTCTTCGGCACCGCGTATATCGGTCTGATTGCTTTCCTGGCAAGCGCCCTGTTTGTCAGCAGCACACTGTTGCGAGCGCGCCTCGGTGGCTCCGGTCATGTCCGTCATTCGATGCTCAGGCTGCGAGCCTGACTAACGAGGAAGGAGTAGTAAATGGCTTCACAGCGGGATCTGGGACTGCAGGCACTGCAGAGTGGAGACGTTAACGCCGCAATACAGCTGTTGGAGACGGTGTGCGCATCTGACCGCGGTGACTACCAGGCGCACATATTTCTAGGGGCCGCGTACAGCCAGGTAAACCGAACCCTGGACGCGATCAACGTGCTTACACGGGCCGTCGAGCTTCAGCCTTCGAACGCGCAGGCACGATATAATTTGGGAATTGCAATGGAGCGCGGAGGTTACCCTGACCAGGCCGTGACGGCATTCGAGCAGGCGATATCGCTGCAGCCGGACTATCCAAAGGCGCGCGAAGGCATACAGCGCGTTCGAGGCTCTGCGATCTCACCGCCACCTACGCAGTCACCGGCGCAACAAGCGCACGGCTCCGCTCCGCAATACGGCGCGCCCGTTGACACACAGGCACTGGGAGGCTTGCCAACGGCGCCGGCTCAGACCGCGGATAGTGGTCTGGCAGGATACAATGCCTTGCCGGGGCCTGCGAACCAGACGATGGTAGGCTTTGGTGCTTCTCCGGCGGCAAACCCATATTCCTCCGTTCCCGCGCAAGGTCCCTATCCCGCACAGCCGCCCCAGACCACTTATCGTCCTACTCCGGCTCCGCCGACTAGGACCACGCAGAACAGCGGCATAGGCATGGCGATCCTCCTCGGGGTGATCGGCGGTGGGATTGGAACGGCACTTTGGGTCGGAATCATTTTGACAACGCGGCACTCGTCGAGCTGGATCGGGCTGATAGTCGGCGCGATCGTTGGATTTCTGATTAAGAAAGGCATGGGAGGCGGGAGCAGTGCTGGAGGCATAATGGCATCACTGATAACGGTCCTCTCTAGCGTCGCAGGCAACGCTATCGCGGCCTCGATGCTACCGACAGGGAGTGTACTAAGCAGCCTGGGGTTTTCCATCGCCGGTATTTTCATCTCCTACCGCGTCGCCTCCAGTTGAGGCGGGCAGTGTCCAGCTCGCGCCGAGAGTCGCCGGAGTTGCCAGACGAGACGGGCCACGCATCCGAAAGACAGGACTGGCCGCCTCATCGGGCGGCCAGTCCTGTGCGTCGTCGTGTAATGCTGGCCCAGTGCGAAAATTCAATCTATAGCGGTGGAGGCTGGACGTACTGCCGTATCGCGTCGGCAAGCTCCTTATCCGTGGGCTCGACGAGGATTGCGCGACCCCCGGATCCCTCGATGATAATCGTTGGAACCTTGCCCGACCCTCCGTTTATCGCACGCATTGCCTCTTCAGAGCCGGGATTCCGCTCAATATCGATCTCCGCGAACGGCACGCTTAGCCGCTGGAGTACTCTGCGGGAACGGCTGCAGTCCGGGCACCAGGTCGTCGTATACACGACGGTCCTCATGTCGCACGGATCGTGGATCTTGTCCAGCATCGAGCGAATGCCCCGGTCAATTCAACCGTGGTGACGTCGGCGTCGTTTCGTTACTCGGCCGCAGCGTCGCGGTGGCACCGACGTCCTGGAGCTGCCGCCGTATCGTCTCCGCCTTGCGTTGTGGAACGCTATGCGTGACAACGAGCGGAGACGTTGTACTCGCGGTTGCCATCAATCGACGAGCGTCCGGCAAGTTGACAACCATGAGGTTCTGTATCTTGAGCGCGATCTCGATCTCGTGTCTTCGGTCTACTGAAACGAGCAGCACGTCGAAATTCTGGGCAAGTTTTTCGGGCCCGGAACCTGCAGCGCCGGACGGACGACTGCGGGGCTGTGCGGCCAACTCAAGCGGACGATTACAATGGTCGCACACATATCGCTGAATGCTTACCGCCACACGGTGATCCGTTTGGCAGAATGGGCAGCTGACGATGC
Organism: Chthonomonadales bacterium; assembly: GCA_038211235.1. Lineage (GTDB taxonomy): Bacteria > Armatimonadota > Chthonomonadetes > Chthonomonadales > Chthonomonadaceae > DATGJU01. The sequence goes on from JBBQVV010000047.1 coordinate 2,378, forward strand.
GCACGGGCACGGGAACTCCGCCGTCGAAGTGCACGGTACGATTACAGAAGTCGCAGTCGAACGTCTCGGTTGGTATGCCGTCGAACTTGTTGCTGTTATCACAGTAGGGGCATTGGAAGCCGATTCCGGGTAGGCGGCGAGCCTCGATGCCCGTATAGACCGCCGCGCCGAGCAAGCCGACACCGGCGAGTGCGACCAATCCAAGAACGATCTGCACGATCTCAAGGACTCGTGGTAAGCCGACGAAGGCGAATCTGGCAGCATAGATCAGGCAGGCCGCGACAAGGAAGATCCCCAGTCCCGCCGCAATCTTGCCGGAGGCCTGCGTCCATGCCGACTCCTGAATATCCGCAATCTTTCTTACCTGGTTCCCCATACGATGAGATCCTTTCGCGGAAGGTAAAGTTGCTGCCGGTAAGCCAAGTTGCCCTGCCGCACAACGCGGTCAAGAAGGAGAATCGTAGTTCTTGTCTAATGGTAGCATAGTTTCCACGACCGCGCAACGTTCACGCACGGCCGTCGGTAGATGCGTTAAAGGTCAAACGTAGCCCGGACGGAGCATCCTTCGGGCAAGCGATGACTGGGAGGGGTTTGCTGCTCATGGCACGCATTATGTCCAGGTCGAGAGCGGTCAGCGAGGGCAACCCCGCCATGAAGTTCTCCGAGCTCATTGTAATCTGCTGCGCAATCGCCGGAATCGTTGTCGGAGTCCGCTGGTTCGTGGACTATCGACGGTCCGCTAGCTTCGCTCTTCAGGAGTTCGTCGGCTCGATCAAGTCGGGAAACGTCAAGCAGCAATATTCGTTCATCGACGACCACGACAAGAATGCCTTCTTTCAATCCCAGGACAAATACGAAGGGTCAAGCACCCTGGCGCACGGCTATGTCGAGCGAATCGAGAACTCATCCCTAGGTCAAGAGTTAAAGAGCCCGGAGAGCGCGGACAAGGTTACGATTCCCCTCACGGTGTCGATCCGTGCGGCGGCTGAGGGCAAGCAGCTATACCAGACGGGCCAATCATTGACCTCCGTGGATAACATTGTAATGCACAAAGGCGCTGACGGGAAGTGGCGGGTTGTACTGAGCGAGTCGATCGATAAGGATACTTCCAAGCTTCATCTGCAGAATGCTCAGCCAAGTGCCACCAGCAGCTATTAGCTCCGGATCAACAAGTGGCCGGAGGAATGCAGTGACGATGATTGCCGTCGGCTTCACGGGACCTGGCCGCCTCCCCATCGTCGATAAAGGATTCGTGAAATGGTAACGTGTCCGCGTTGTCAGCAGCCCGTGGATGAGACGGTCCGTTCGGCATGCCCGCTCTGTTTCACTCCCATAGTGCAGCCGGGTCACGGATCGGGCTCGCTCGCCAGTACGTCCCTTGACGGACATCTGCCCCTGACCGGTTCTCTGCTGGATAGTCAGGCTCAACCACCGGAGCCTGCTGTCATAAGCTCGCCGATCGAGTCGCCCGGCCCCCCCGAACCAGTGACGACAGGGAACCGGCCGCCACTGCCAAGCGGCGCGCGAATCTCGCTTACGGGCGAGGTCATAGAGGCAGCCGCTCCGAGCAGAACTGCGCATGAGTACACTGCTGGCTCCAACATTGCATCAGGGCGGCAGACACCATTGTCGCCGGCCGAGCGCGCGAGGTCGCTGGACCGGAGGCGCGACGAAAAGCCGAAGGAGGATGGCGGCGGACGGGGCATTGCCTACGCCGCGATCGCAGCTGTAGTACTGCTCTCAGCCGGCGGAGGTCTGTACTGGTGGATGCACCGCACTAACCCGAAGGATCAGGCACTGGCCGTTTATAGGGCTTACCTCTCTCAGGACTTTCGTGCTGCCTATGCGCTGTCCGCGTTCAGCCCCGACACGCTTAAGCTGTATCCAAACGCAGACGTGTTCGCGGCGGAGCAGTCCAAGGTCGTCGATGCGGCCCTCTCCAATCCGACGGTAGCTCCGATCAAGAGCGCCATATTGGACTCCGTCAAGAAAGCAGCGGACAGCGCCGTCGTGGGAGACCCGACCGTTACCGGTAATCGGGCGGACGTGCCGACGTCGACGAGTTTGAGCCTTATGGGACAGACGGTCAATTTTAAGGGCGCGGCCCACATGGTCAACGACTTCGGGATTTGGAAACTCGACCTTATGACCGATTCAGGCTCCGCCCCCACCCAGGCCGGACGAGACCTGATGGGCCACGCGGAACTGTCCGGATTGATCGGCCGCTAGCAATACACCGGTGTCGCACCATCTGGTGTCGCTCGACGCCGCGACAATATCCGCTATACCGGCGCCTTGGAGAAGCCGGCCCGAGCCGCGGCAAGAGGATATAGGAAGATTTGCAAAATGGTCCGAAAGTTCGTTGCAATCGTAGGTTATATCTGCTAGAATGTTCGCTAACTGGTTAATTTACTGGCTCGCCCCCGTTCGCGCGCCACTGCAGGCTGCCATGAGGCAGTCCCATCATCCCACATTGAATGCCCAATGATCGGTGCCACATTCGCGGAGAGACTTTCCGGTGTCCGCGCACGGATCGCGGCGGCGGCTGGGCGTGCTGGCCGCATGCCCGAAGACATTGCGCTCGTAGCTGTCACCAAATTCGTGCAAGTGGAACGAATCGTCGAAGCGGCCGACGCCGGAATTACGCATTTCGGTGAGAACTACGTGCGGGAAGCGCGTTCCAAGCAGAGCGACATACGGCTGAAAAGTCCCCTGTTGCGGTGGCACCTGGTCGGACATCTGCAGAGTAACAAAGTTAATGACGCTGTCGGCGCGTTCACGCTAATACAAAGTGTTGACAGCGTGGCTCTCACCCGAGCCATTGGCAGACGCGCGTCTGGCGCTGGCCTTCAGGTCGATATCCTACTTCAGGTCAAGTTAGACCCTGCGGAGACTAAGACCGGTATTCCGATGAGTGAGACCGCGCGGGCCGTTGACGAGGTTCAACAGATTGCCGGGATCCGGCTGACGGGTCTAATGGGAATCGCCCCGGCGGCTCAGAACCCGGAGGCGTCCCGCAGCTGCTACCGGACGCTTAGAACCGTGTTTGAGGCGATTCCGCCGTGTGCGCGCCACGTACTCTCCATGGGCATGACGGCAGACTTTGAAGTTGCAATCGAGGAGGGCGCAAACCTGGTACGAATTGGAACCGCGCTCTTTGGAACGCGTTCGGCCATGTGACGAAACCGTAGGATTTACGAACCCAGCGAGCCGCCCCCATACCGGCGGACAACTCAACCCGCAACGGCGATAGTGATGGAGGATTAGACATGATAGTGCCCCAACCCGCGCCAGACGACTTCGAGCGCAAGAGCTTTTGGACGAAGGTGAAAGACACGCTGTTGGGCGCGGAGGATCCGGAAGACGATGAGGCAGAGGAGGTTACCAACCCTGCCGGCCAGACGCCCAATTCCGTCCAGCGAAAGCAGTCTTCGCTTCGCCTCCATAGCGCCCGGATCTTGAATGTGGCCATACGTACCAATGCTCAAGTGTTCGAGGATGCTAAGGTCGCCGCAGATGGATTTAAGGACGGCGAGCAGCAGATTGTAAATCTTGAGCATGCCACGCCACAGATGGCGGAGCGCATCATCGACTTTCTTAATGGCGTCTGCTATGCGCTCGACGGCACGGTCGAGCGAGTTGGGGAGAAGGTCTACCTCTTCGCGCCGGCGAACGTTGCGGTCGAAGTGGACGAAGGCGCAAACGCATCTTCAACGTCGACCCCGACGATCCGGCGGTCGGGTTTTGGCGACAAGCGCGACAGCTAATTGGACGACACGTAACGTCAGGAGAATGACCTTGCTCCGCGTCGCTTCTCGGCGCGGAGTATTTCTGTTTCTTACCTGGCATGCATGGCTGACGCAGTACCTAAGGGTTTTATCGCTTCGGATGGTGTGCGCGATGGTGCAATGGTGAACGAAGTGGACCGGCTGATCCGTTGTGGTACGAACGTTAATGCTTAGAGACAAGACAATTGGAATCGTTGGAGTGGGCGCCATGGGCTCCGCGCTCTGTCGTGGCCTCGTTCATGGCGATCCTGACCGGGCGGGATCCATCTACGTCAGTGATCCCCATTCGGCCCATGTACAGGCGCTCCACACGAACCTCGGGGTCACCGTAGCGGAATCCAATAAGGAGGCCGCGCTCCACGCGGACATACTGATTCTGGCTGTCAAGCCCGCGAATATAGGCCGTGTTCTCGATGAGGTCGGCCCGGCTCTAGAGCGTGAACACGGTGCGGATCTGCCTCTGTTGATCAGCATCGCGGCGGGCTGCCCGATCGCAAAGCTGGAGGCGCACTGCAAAGAGCCTGTGCCGGTAATTCGCGCAATGCCGAATACACCTGCCCAGGTAGGCAAAGGTGCTTGTGCCTTTTGCAGAGGTACGCATGCGAGAGACGAGCACGCACTGCAAGCGGAGGAAGTCTTCAAGTCTGTTGGGACCGCGCTCGAAGTTCCCGAAACGATGATGGACGCGGTTACGGCTCTCTCCGGATCGGGTCCGGCCTATATCTATCTGATGATCGAGGCGCTCGTCGACGGCGGCGTAAAGGTGGGGCTGCCGCGGGAGATCGCGCATCAGCTCGCGGCACAGACCGTGCTGGGCGCCGCCCAGATGGTGATCGAAACCGGGATGCATCCCGCCCAGCTCCGAGACATGGTTACCACGCCCGCGGGCACCACCATCGAGGCTTTGGCGGCGCTGGAGCACTCGGGCCTACGGGCGGCGCTTATCGACGCGGTGGTACGAGCTACCGCGAGATCGCGTGAACTGGGCTGACGCTACTCCCAAACTACGAGCGACAACTCTTGGGGCAGGATTGCGTCCGGATGCGATGGGCGTACGCGAACGGCGAAGCCCTGGAGGCCGCTGCGGCCGCATGGCAGATCGGCCTCGTAACGATTTAGCCCATTGTCGAGAGATTGCCAAACCAGCGGTTCGGCTATAGGGCTTGTTATCTGCCGGTTGCTGTCCAGCACTCCGTGCATTACCTCGACCGCGACGTCCACCGGCGTGATCGATCCGAGGTGGACATAAGCGGTTACATGAAGTTGGTCTCCCACCTTCAGCGGACGGAGCGTGTCGTCGCGGTCGGGGCCGGCGGATGCCTCAGGATCGTTTGTCTCGACACGGTCAACTCGCACATCGTGCCAGCCGTTTCCCATGGCTCGCTTCCATTCGACAAGCTTTTTCGAGAGTTCAAGACCATTTTGCTGAAGTCGCGTATACCGGCTGGCCATAGGGAAGTAAAAGGTTTCGGAGTACTGCGATACCATCCTATGCGTATTGTAAACCGGACAAAGTAGCTTCATTGAGTTCTTGATCCGCTCAACCCATCCGCGAGGGATGCCTTCCGAATTCCTGTCGTAGAAGAGCGGCACGACCTCCTTCTCCAGGAGCTCATAGAGCGCAAGCGCCTCCATTCTGTCCTGGTAGTCCGGGTCCATATACTCCTCCCCTCGACCGATCGACCATCCCGCTCGCTGATCGAATGCTTCCGCCCACCAGCCATCGGGAATCGACAGGTTGATGCCACCGTTCGGCAATACCTTCATTCCGCTGGTTCCACTTGCTTCCATCAGCATTCGTGGCGTATTCATCCAGACGTCCACGCCCTGTACCAGCTGGCGAGCAAGTCCGATATCGTAGTCCTCAAGAAACACGATCCTATTGCGTACTTCATCTCTCCGAGCAAACTGAACAATCTGCTTTATGAGCTCCTTGCCGCCATCGTCGCGCGGATGGGCTTTGCCCGCAAGGAGTATCTGTACCGGACGGGAAGGATCGGCCAGGATTCTTATAAGTCGCGGCAGGTCGCTAAGAAGGAGTGTGGCCCTCTTGTAGGTGGCAAACCGGCGCGCGAAACCGATCGTCAGCGCGTCCGGATTCAGGACATCGCGAGTCTGTCGAATCTCGTATTCGCTCATGCTGCGCTGCTCGTACTGTCGCTTCAACCGTGCGCGCGCGAAGATCACTAACTGCTCGCGACGTCGCTGGCGCACGCGCCAGAGCTCGTCATCTGGGATCGTATCAACGCGCTCCCACGCCGAAGGGTCCGATACATTCTGCGACCAGCGGCCCTCGAGGTAGCGATCAAGCAGACTGGTCATCTCCGGGCTGATGAATGAGCGGATATGAATTCCATTCGTGACGGCGGCGACAGGAACTTCCTCTTCCGGGAATCCCGGGTACATGGACTGAACCATGCGCCGCGTCACCTTGCCGTGGAGCTTGCTCACCGCGTTTACGTGATGAGCATGGCGAAGCGCCAGTACCGCCATGTTGAACTGTTCCGCCTTATCGAAGCTCCGCACACGTCCGAGGCCGAGAAACTCGTCAAATGAAAGTCCGAGATCAGGAAGAATCGCATCGAAGTATCGATGAAGTAGATCTGGCGTGAACACGTCGAACCCGGCCGGAACGGGCGTGTGTGTCGTGAACAGGTTGCCGGCCGCGGTTGCCTCCTGCGCCTGCCAATAGTCAACATCAAACTCTTTGCGCAGTTGCCGAACGCGCTCAAGCGCCAGGAACGCAGCGTGTCCTTCGTTCATATGGCAAATCGTGGGCTTGATTCCAAGTGCCGCTAGGGCGCGGATCCCGCCGATGCCGAGCACGAGCTCCTGCTTCAATCGCATCTCGGTGTCGCCGCCGTAGAGCGTGTCCGTGATATTCTGATCGACAGGACTGTTTGCGGAGATGTTGGTATCCAGCAGGTAGAGTGGGATGCGGCCAACCTCTACGCGCCAGACATGCGCATAGACAGGACGCCCGGGGAACTGGACCTCAATGCGAATCGGTTTTCCGTCGGACCCGGTCTGAGGTGCTAAAGGGAGGTTGTAGAAATCATTTTCAGGATAACGCTCCTGTTGCCAGCCATCCGCATTGAGGCGCTGGCGAAAATATCCTTGCTGATAGAGCAGCCCGATTCCGACCAGAGGAATTCCGAGATCACTCGCCGACTTAAGATGATCCCCCGCGAGCACCCCGAGTCCTCCGGAATAGATAGGCAGGCACTCCGTAAGGCCGAACTCCATGGAGAAGTAGGCGATTCGAATGTCCGGACCCGTCTGCTTCGCATAGTTCCGCTGATACCATGTGTTGTTTGACCGGGTATAGGAGTAGAGATCGCGAGCAGCGCGATCCATGTGTGCGAGGAAGGATTCGTCCTGCGCCGCCTCCTGAAGGCGCTGCTGGGAGATGCTGCCAAGCATGCGAACAGGGTTGTGCTCCGTGTCCTCCCATAGTTCGCGGTCAAGTCTCTGAAATAGCTCGCTCGTCTCGATATCCCAGGCCCAACGTATATTGTAAGCAAGTCCTCTTAACGCGTGCAGGGGTTCCGGCAATGCGGGCACGACATGAAATGAATGAACGGTTGGCATTTGGCCTCCTCCCTATCTATTTTCGTCAAATAGACTTTGCATCCCTTCTACACGCCCAAATGGGTCGGTGGAGCGAGGGCTGGATGGAAGGCAGTAGGTCTCGTCGAATTCACGGGAACGGTTTGCGGTATGCTGTCGTTGTGGAACCAGGAGGAGAGGGAGCGAGGAAGAAACCGCAAACGGTACCCGGTTTGCGCGATCGCTGTATTCTCGTAGGTTAATCCATGCGGAGCAGGCGCACCCGCTCCGCATGGAATGTTCGTCAGGAGCAGCCGTAGACCGACCCGCAGTTCAGGCATTTAAAGCAGGCCCCGTTGCGTACCATCAAGCTCCCACATTCGCTGCAGATCGGCGCATCCGACTGATTCTGGAACGTGGTATCGGCCGCGCTTTCGAAATTCCGGGGTGCCTGCTGGCTCGGCGAAGTCATGGTAAGCGTCGGCAGCGTGTTGGTCCCGGATTTGCCGTTGAGCACGGGGTAAACGCTGTTCTCGTTACCCGGGCTGCCGCTTAGCGTCGGCCTGTCCTCCGTGGCCGACGCAGGTACGAACTTCGATCCCAGCCATCGGAATATGTAGTCCATGATAGACTTTGCAAACCGAACTTCCGGGTTGTTCGTCACTCCGCTTGGTTCGAATCGCGTGTGCGAGAACTTGTCCACAAGTGTCTGAAGCGGAACGCCGTACTGCAGTGCCAGCGAAATTGCCGTGGCAAACGAGTCCATCAAGCCGGAAATGGTCGAGCCTTCCTTGCTCATCGTAAGGAAGATCTCGCCGGGGGATCCGTCCCCATACATTCCGACGGTGATGTAGCCCTCGTGACCGGCGATGCTGAACTTGTGCGTGATACTATGGCGTTCGTCCGGAAGCTTGCGACGCATCGGCCTTCGAACCGCCGGTGACTCTGCTGCAATGCCGTGGACGTTTGGAGGCGATGCCTGTCCGGATATCTCTTGCGGCGTATCGTCCGACCGTTTGGTCATCAACGGCTGTGTCCGCTTTGAGTCGTCGCGATAGATCGCGATCGCCTTGAGTCCGAGCCGCCATCCCTCGATGTAGGTTCCGACGATCTCCTCCGCCGTCGCTTCACTCGGCATGTTTACAGTCTTCGAGATGGCCCCGGAGATGAACGGCTGTGCGGCGGCCATCATCTTGACGTGGCCCATGTAGTGGATCGACCTGCTTCCGTTCCCGGGCTTAAACGCGCAATCGAAGATCGGGAGATGCTCGTCCTTGAGCCCAGGGGCGCCTTCGATGGTATCGTTCGCTTCGATGAATGCCAGAATGTCAGTGACCTCGTCAGGACTATAGGCTAGCCGCTGAAGCGCCTCCGGAACCGTATTGTTAACGATCTTCATGACGCCGCCGCCGACGAGATTCTTGTACTTTACGATGGCGATGTCCGGTTCAATTCCCGTGGTATCGCAATCCATCAGGAAGCCGATCGTTCCAGTTGGGGCGAGTACGGTTGCCTGAGCGTTCCGATAGCCGTTTACTTCGCCGGATTCCAGAGCGCGGTCCCACGACGATCGCGCGGCATCGAGCAGACTTGCCGGAACCCGTGTGGGATCGATTGTCTCGACCGCCTCGCGGTGATTGCGCATAACGTCCAGGAACGGCTCGCGGTTCTTCTGATATCCTGGGAACGGCCACCCGTGGTCGCGGGCGACGATGCTTGACTGGTAGTATGCCTCGCCGGTCATGATCGCCGTGATCGCCCCTGCAAATGCTCGACCGTCGTCGCTATCATAGGGCACGCCATTTGCCATCAGCAGCGCTCCGAGGTTCGCGTAACCCAACCCGAGCGGTCGGTAGTCGTGCGAGTTTTCGCCTATCATAGGTGTTGGATAGGAGGCGTTGTCGACAATGACCTCCTGCGCCGTGATGAGGACCCGACAGGTATGCTGAAACCCCTCGATGTCCAGCGTCCCGTCCGGATTCCTGAACTTCATGAGGTTGATCGAAGCCAGGTTGCATGCGCTGTCGTTCAGGAACATATACTCACTGCAGGGGTTACTGGCATGGATACGGTCCGTATTCTTGCATGTGTGCCACTTGTTGATGGCAGAGTCATACTGAATCCCGGGATCTCCGCAGACCCACGCGCTCTCCCCTATCATCGTCATCAAATCTCGCGCTTTATGCGTTGCCGCGATACCCTGCCCCAGGACATGACGGGTACTCCATTCGCCGTCCCTGCCTACCGCTTCCATAAATTCGTCGTTCACGCGGACGGAATGGTTGGCGTTCTGGAAATTTACGCTGTCGTATGCGCCTCCAGGCACGTTGAACATTCCACTGTACCCTGCATCGATGAGCGCCCAGGCTTTACGCTCCTCTTTCTCCTTGCAGACGATAAAGTCCGCGATATCCGGGTGATCGACATTCAAGATCACCATTTTAGCTGCGCGACGCGTCTTACCGCCGCTCTTGATCGCGCCGGCAAACTGATCGAATCCACGCATGAACGATATCGGACCGGACGCGGTACCGCCGCCTGCCAGTCGCTCCCGGCTGCCCCGAATAGGCGAAAGGTTCGTCCCGGTTCCGCTGCCGTACTTGAAGAGCATTCCCTCAGTCTTGGCAAGCGTGAGTATCGCCTCCATGTCGTCCTTCACGCTATTGATGAAGCAGGCGCTGCACTGCGGGCGGGGCTGATCCGCCAGGCCCACATTGAACCAGACTGGCGAGTTAAACGCTGCCTTCTGATATAGCAGGATATGCGTGAGTTCATCCTGAAATGCCCTGGCATCGGCCTCGGATGCAAAATAGTCCATGGCGCGGCCCCACTCCGCCATGGTGTCGGCGACGCGTCCAATGAGCTGTCGGACACTACGCTCGCGCTCCGGCGTACCGATGTGTCCGCGAAAATACTTTGAGACCACGACATTCGTGGCCAACTGAGTCCACTTCTTCGGAATCTCTACGTCGCGCTGCTCAAAGACCTTGTCACCACGCTCATTCGTTATCACGGCGTCGCGGCGCTCCCATTCGACCGTGCTATACACATCCTCTCCCGGCCGAGTGAACCGGCGCGGCATCGTCAATCCGGGCGCTCCGTTTCCGCGGGCACTCAATCTGGGCTCCGCGGCTGCCACCCGCACTCTTCCGTTGGACTTACCGTTGGTGTGGTTCACATTGGCGACCGCGACGTTCGACGGCGACGTCTCCGTCCCATCCTGGCGAATCACCGATTCTATGTTGGTTTGAGCCTGGTCGTCCTTCACTGGTTTTCCTCCTGCACCGCAGTGCATGGTCCTATCTCATCAAGACTTTCTAGTACTACCGCGCCGGCGCAGCACGTTTACGATCTCCCGGAACTGCGTAGCGTCTTCAAACTGTCGGTACACCGATGCAAATCTAACGTAGGCAACATGATCCAACTCTTTAAGCCGCTCCATCACCATCTCACCGACCTCGCGCGAGGAAACCTCTTTTTCCAGACGATTAAACAACATCCGCTCGATATCGATCGCCGTCTGATCCAGAGTCTCCGCGCTAATCTCTCTGCCTTTGCAGGCGATCTGCATTCCGTGAACGATCTTGCGCCTGTCGAACTGCTCCCGGCGGTTGTTGCTCTTGATGACGAACAGCTGCATCTCTTCGATGTCTTCGAGCGTAGTAAACCTGCGGCCGCATGCCTCGCACTCGCGTCTTCGCTTAATCGACGCGCCATCGTTCAGCGTTCGCGTCTCCAGCACCCGATCTCGATTCTGGGTCCCGCAAAATGGGCATTTCATTCGAGAAGCCACCTCGCCACACGACATGACGTCGATTTGGTGCTTCGCACATCCGGCGGCCACACCGTCTCAGGGTCGAATGTCAGGCGACCTTCTGTTCGCACCGTTCGCACTGTATACCGCCGCGTCCAAGGCAAAGTTCCTATATTTAGACGCCGATGTAGGATAACACGCTACGGATAGTCTGTCAAGAGTAAGACGGAGCATTGGCACAAAATTCGGATCGGTCTGTTCGTGGCGATCACAAGTGGGACCATGCCGTCCCCTCGATCTGGTTGGGGCAGGGGATTGCCATTCGCTCGTGGAAATGACCTCCGAGGCGCCAGATGGGTCCGGAGATATGAATTGTCTGGCTATAAAGACGAACAACTTGACGGGCATCGACGAATTATCGAGCCGCGGCCGGCCATCGCAACCGCACAGGTCGCGCAGGGTAGTTACGATTCCAGGTCGCTGTCGCGGACACAACATTATGAATACTTTATGCCTGCCGCGGTGGAGACCTCGCAACGCCTCCCGCTCTTGGTCCTACTGCACGGCGCCGCGGGCTGCTCGCTGGACTGGGATCGCCACACTCGCCTGCGGCGCTACGTTGCGGCGGCGCCCATCATCGTCGTGTGCCCCGATGGAGACGATGCCTGGTACACCAATGCTGCAAACGGCGGCGAATGTCGCGAAGATGATATCGTGCAAGACTTGCTTCCCCATCTCGAGGCAACCCTCCCACTGATGCCTTACCCACATCGGGGCATCGGTGGGTTCTCGATGGGAGGATATGGCGCAGTAAAAATTGCGCTCAAGTATCCAGGACTCTTTCGCACGGCTGTCGCCCACAGCGGTGCGTTCGATGGGCCCGCACGCCCGGACTTGGACCGGGTCTTCGGTCATGCAGAGCGGAACATCCCCTTCCGAAAGGAACAGAGCGTCTACTGGCTCGCGGAGACTGCGTTATGCCGGCCACCTGCGGACCGGCCGGCACTCCTTCTCGATTGCGGTTTGAGTGATCCGCTGCTGACCGAGAATCGGCGCTTCTCCGACCATCTGAACTATATCGGATTCACGCACGACTACCGCGAATGGCGCGGCCACCATAGTTGGCCCTACTGGGACCGAGCGTTCCGAACGAGACTTCCTGAGCTTCTGAACCTGGTAAATCCCCGTCCCTGCGCCGTATGACGGAGACGAATGGAGCAGGTCTCTGGCCGCAGTCAAGATGGAAGCGGACAGCGCGCGAAAGGATCCCTAACGATTGCAGGAATACGATCTCGTCGTAATCGGCGGTGGCTCCGCGGGGCTAAAGGCTGCCCGCACCGCGGCACGCCTTGGCTTTAGTGTCGCTCTCGCGGAGGAGCGCGAGCTTGGCGGCGAGTGCTTCTGGGCCGGCTGCGTTCCTACCAAGGCAATGGTTCGTGCGGCGCAGGTATGGCACCTTGTCCGTAACTCCCGTAAGTTCGGAATCCAGGTCGATATCACGAAAGCCGATTTTGCTGAGGCGATGCGCTTAAAGGATGCCGCCGGCAGGCAGCTTGCGGGCGCCGGACCGGAAGACGGCGGCCTGTCAAAACTCGGAGCGGCCTACTATCCACAGCACGCTCGCTTCGAGTCGTCGCACGAGGTGCGCGTCGGCGCCGATGTAATTCGGGGCAGGCAGATCGTCATCGCCACAGGGACCGTTCCGAACATCCCGCGAATACCAGGATTGGCTGAAGCCGGATATATCACCAACAGGGAAGCCGTCAACCTGGAGTCGCTGCCGCGCCGGATCGGTGTAATCGGGGGCGGCCCCATCGGGCTGGAATTCGCACAAGTGTTTCGTCGGTTCGGCGCGGAGGTCACCGTAGTCGAAAGGTCGAACCAGATTCTTCCCAGGGAAGACGAGGACATCAGTGTACTGGCGGAGTCGTACTTGCGCGAAGAGTCCGTCAGGGTGCTGACGGGAGCTACCGTGGAGCGCGTTTCGCTGGACGCCAAAGAAAAGTCGATGCACGTGCGGCAGGGAGGACATCTGCAATCCGTCACGTGTGACGAAATCCTTGTCGGGACAGGACGAGACGCCGCGATAAGTAATCTGAATCTCGAAACCACCGGAGTCCAGTATACTCCTCGGCGAATTCAAGTCGACTCCCACCTCCGAACGGTTGTACCGCACATCTGGGCCGCCGGAGATATCTGCGGCGGCTACCTCTTCACGCACGTCGCGAGCTACGAGGGCCGACTTGTAATAAAGAATGCGTTCCAGGATGGCGCCCAGCCGTTCGACCACAGCGTCGTCCCGCGCTGCACGTTTATCGATCCTGAGATCGCCTCGATCGGTATCACGGAGCGCGAAGCCCATGCGACCGGAACTACGTTCTCCACGCACTGCTTTTCATTCGCGGAGCTGGATCGCGCAATCCTGCACGGAGACGCGCGCGGCCTCGTCAAGCTGATCACCGATCCCACCAATGGTCAGATCCTGGGCGGGCACATCATCGGAACCGATGCATCAAGCATGATTTCCGAGTTGGCACTCTGTATGCAGAATCACCTTCCTGTCGGCGCGATTGCCGCCACGATGCACGCTTATCCAAGCTTTCCCGAGGCCGTGGAAGCTGCCGCTCTCGCCGCCCCCAACTACAGGGGCAAGATCGAGGGCATTACCGGCGAATGGTGAGCGCGCCTCTGCAGACCGGAGACTATTATGCATCAACGTGACGATATCATCGGCCCTTACTCGCTCGTCCGCACACTAGGAGACGGAACTCTGGGTGAAGTGTGGCTCGCCGCAGCTAGCGGCAGTCCCGCACATGCGCGCGTTGCTCTCAAGCTTCCGCTCGGTGAGGAGATCGATACCGACAAGTTGCGACAGGAGGCCGTGTACTGGGTGAGAGCTGCCGGCCACGCTAATATCGTGCCGTTTATCGGCGCCGAAATCGTGGGCGATCAGGTCGTGATTGCGTCGGAGTACGTTTTAGGAAGCACGCTCGGGCACTTCCTCGCCTCCCATAAGGGTCAAGTGCGGACCGCGCGCTGGGCTGCAAGCCTGATGGAAGGCGTTCTCTCCGGACTTCAGCGCCTGCACGACCTGCACGTGACCCATCGCAACTTGAAGCCGGACAACGTCTTGCTCGATGGAGATACGCCGCGCCTGATCGATTTCGGTCTCGTCGGCATACTCCGGGAGACCGCTAGAAATCGATGGGCAAACGATATCCGCACTGCAGCGTTTCTCGCTCCGGAGATCTTCTACGGCACGTACTCGCCCCAATCGGACATCTGGTCCGCAGGCGTCATTCTCTATCAGATGCTGGCCGAATATCTGCCATTTGTCCACGAGGACCTCGCCGGAATGACGTCCCTGATCTGCGGCTCGCCCGCTGCCGAACTGCCAAGCACCGTTCCTCAGCCGCTTCGCGCAGTCGTCGAGCGTGCACTGGCAAAGGACACCAAGGGTCGATATCCAACGGCGAGCGCTATGCGAGCGGATCTTCTTGCCTTCATGGAGTCCGAAGCTATTCCTGGGCGCATCGCTTCATCGATCGCGCCCGCGAGGCTGAGCGTCGGAACGGGACTGGCTGCGAAAGTCGCCAATTTGACGCCGCCTGTGCATTCTCCGGTTATGAATGCCGCGACTGAACCACAGATTGATAGGTCTGTTTCGTCGGCGGCCCGCATGACCGGCACGATTGGACAGGTCGCCATGCCGGATCCGGAGCGGGCTAACGCGCGTTTGAATGTTAACGGAAGTTCCCCACCTTCGGCTGGTTGCGACCCGGAATTCTCCGTCGAACGGCGGACGGCGCCTTCCCGTCTCTCCGGCGGCGCAGTGCTTGCCGCGGTACTCGCCGTCTCGGCGGTAGCATTCATGGCATCTCGGGTAAGCCCTGGTGCTGCGCGTCACGCGGGCACGGGCCGAGTCACGGCTTCAATCGGCCAGGTGTCGGGCGCCATTCGGAGTAGCCGATCGACGACTTCCCCCGCGCCTCTGCACGGGTCGAGCAGCGATTCGTATCGTCGTCCGGCCACCGATCTCGCGCCTCTTCCTCAGATGGCTGGATTGCCGGTCAGCGCCGACACAGCTTATTTAGGACGGAGCCTGCCGGCGGCTCACCGACCGGCGAACATTGGCGGAAGCGTCCATCCGGCGCGCCAGACTCTCCAATCCACCGCCATCTCCGCACCAGCGACGAATGCGATGTCGGCAGGAATACGCGCTGCGACATTCGGGAGAGTCCGCTTGCATCGGTCGCTCGCTCGCGGGCGACCACGGCCAAGCCCGGTGATACATCCGCGCTTTAGCCCGACTGAGCGGCAGCCTGAGGTGTTCAGCGCCACCTCGGCCGAACCCAAGAGTCGGCCAACCGAGAGCCGCGCGAACTTCGACACCGGTGATAACGGCCGGTAACGCCGATCAATTATGAGGCGGGTCTGTCAGGACCGCGCCGTCACACGGAAACTCTCACCTTGCTAAACATCGGCAGCCGCGTCGCGGCAATAATTCTACTCGCGCCCCTTCTTGCGTCGACAAGACCATACTGTATAGCGCAGATTGCGCCGGTCAGGACACCTCCCGCTAAGGGTGTATACACCCTGAACAGTCAGGTGAACTGGATCGCGTTCCGTCCGAACTCTACGGATCTCGCGGTAGCGCTCTACGGGACTAATGGCAACGGCAAGGCTGTCGTGTTCAAGTCCTGGTTGAACAAGCAGAATCGCGACGTCGTCGTCGATACGATGCCGTTCCCTTGCTTCACCGTCGCGTTCAGCCCTGACGGATCACGGCTCGCGTGGTGCTCGTGGGCGACGGGAAAGCAGATTCGTGTAGTAGGAGACTTCGGCGACACCCGGTCGATCGACTGCGGCAAGGCGCGGATCACCGCGGTCACATTCGACCCGGCGAATCGCGCAACGCTGGCATCGGTTGCCGATGATGGCTTTGTCCGAATCTGGGACTGCAATACTCGTAGGCTTGTCCGCAGGCTTCTTCCATCCGGCGGCGCCCGCGGACTCTCCATCGCGTACAGTCCAGATGGCCGTCGTCTCGCGGCGACCTTCAAGAACAATAACGCCTACGTCTGGTCGTCCGACGATCTCTCATCTCCACCGCTGAGCCTCATCGGCCATGCCGCCCAGGTGAACTTCGCGGCGTTCTCACCGGATGGCCATTGGATCGCCACGGCTTCCGCCGACAAGACCGTCGTGCTCTGGGACAGCGCCTCGGGCAGGCCGATCCATACGCTGGACCAGCAGCATCTGGATCCCGTTACGTGCCTTGCATTCAGTCCAGACTCCAGTTGCCTGGCGTCGGGAGACAAATCCGGCAAGGTCGTGATCTGGAGCGTGGAGACGTTTCGCCCGGTCTCCTCATTCTTCCCGCACAGGCAGGCGGTTTACGGCCTCGCGATAAGCTCGGACGGAGAGTGGATGGCGACGGGTTCTCAGGATAAGACGGTGAGGTTCTTCTCTACACGAGATCTCGCCTATCGCTCCGGGCGGGTTCGACTCGCCGGCATGATGCCGAACATGGGCCTTAGAGTCGATGGCGAGCCGGCAGCGCTCGACGGAAGCGCGACGCTAGTTCTGTCCCCCGGTCCGCACACGGTGGCCGCCACCTCGGAGGACGGCTCGAATACCAGGGAGTATACGGTCGATGTACCTACCGGAGCGGAAACGTCGCTAACAGTAGACGTTCGGTCGGCCTATGGTAAGCTCGAGGTCGTCTCGGATCAGCCGGCCAATCTAGAGATTTCGAGCGGCGGCTTCGCACTGAAAGCCACTTCGAACCAGATCATCGACCGTCTCACTCCCGGCACCTACCGCGTGAACATAACCCCACGCGATTCGAAATATCAGCGCAGCGTCCAGACAGTCGAAGTCAAGGCAGCAGAGATTGTCAGGCTGATTGCCACCGCGCGCCGCGCCGTGGCAGACACGTCGCGGCCGGCGGATGGACTGGCGATCAGGCAAACTCGAACAAATCCTACCGATGGCGCCGAGATGGTCTGGATCCCGGCGGGGACCTTTGTCATGGGCCGCAAGGCTGCCGACCGTGATGCCCGGCCGCCCCATCCCGTAACGTTGACCGGATACTGGATCTATCGTTCACCCGTAAGCGTCACGCAGTATCGAAAGTATTGCGAAGCGAGTCGGGGCACGGCGTGGGAACATGAGATGCCTCCACCGCCCGCTTGGGGATGGGTAGACGACCACCCGATGGTGCTGATCTCGTGGCAGGATGCCGTGGACTATGGGCGGTGGGCGTTCAGTGACAACCAGCGGCTGTTTCTGCCGACTGAAGCGCAGTACGAACGGGCGATGCAGGGACCTGACGGGCTGGAGTATGCTTGGGGACGCCTGTTCAATGCTGAATCGAGCGTCAATTCGGTCCGGCCAAATCACCTGTCCGGAACACAATCCATCGGTCTGTACGCCGAGAATGGATTCGGCCTTCTAGACATCGCTGGTAACGTATGGGAGTGGTGCCTCGACCGCTACGATGCGGACTATTACCGTGGCTCTCCGGCCGGCAACCCCGTGGGCGCGGTTTCAGGTCGCCAGCGTGTTCGGCGTGGTGGCGCTTGGAATTCCGGCAATATGAGGATGTTTCGCACAGACTTCCGCTCCAAGGCTGACCCCGAAATTCCTTCGCCCGACACCGGGTTCCGATGCGCGGCTGGCTAAGACCAAGCACATCGACCGAACGCCACTACACAACGGGAATCTCCTTCGCATAGCCTCGTGGATCATCGGAAATGAGCGATGGTCCGACCGCCGGATAGCCTGGCGTGGGATTGTGGGGACCTGAACGTCCATCCTGAGCGCTTGCGGATTTACCGCCGAGATCTTCGTCGTCGGACAGTGACAGACGCAGAGAGAGAAAGAATCCCACGGAGACAGTCAGCGCCGTGATTACGAGCAGTACGGGCACTCTGCCGATCCGGATAAAATCGTCGTTGATCACCAGCATACTGCCCAACAGCGGGAAGATCGCGCTCGGAAGATTTAGCAGGTTTAACAAGGCGACATACTTCGGGCGCTCATCCTCCTCCGTGTGGGTCAACAGAAAGTGCTGCATCACAACCCAAATCCCGCCTGCATAGAGGCTGCCGCCGGTCAGAAGAAACACGAGGCCAAAGTGCCACGGGGACAATGAGCCGATGGTGAGTGCGACGACAGGGGTGATCATGCACACAAACGCAACGCCGCGGACTGCCGACGCCGGCGTCTTCTTTTCGCTCAGATAGGCCCATACCGGCATCAGCACCGAAATACTGATTGCCTGTAGCAGTTGATATGTTCCAGCCCAGTCGTCCTGTAAATGGAAGTGGCGCTTCGCGTAGCCGACGTAGAAAGGCATGGCTGCCCAGCCGGTGTTGACCAGGAGTTGAATCGTTACGAGCCGCGCAAAAGTCTTGTCCGCCCGGATCATCTGCGGCAGTTCGGAAAGATACTCGCGCAGGCTCGGACGGTCCGGGGTCTCGGAGCAGCTGGCGGGAGCCGGCGGCTCGTCGATCAATATAAGGCCCAGCGTCGAAAGCTGGAACATCAGCGCGCTCAACCCGACCAATAGAGTGAAGTTGAGTGGATACGGGAGGGCGAGCGTCTTGGTCACAAGCTGCCAGGCAATTAGAATCGTGAGGACGCCCGCGGTTACCTGCGCGGCGGAGAAGAACCTTCCACGTACTTTTGACGTAAACGCGCGAGCAACGATCTCAGTCCACGGAACTCCGCCTAACCCTTCACCCAGGCCCACAAGTGTCAGGACGCCAATCGTCGTCCACAGCGCAACGGCTCGGCCGCCCGTGGTATCCGCATGATAGATGACGAACGGCAGAACGACCATCGGAAGCCGTGACAGCCCGACAGCCCAGACAAGAAACGGTTTCTGCCGAGGCTTGCCATGGATAATATAGGCTGCAAACACCTGTACACCGTATTGGGCCGCAAACCGCAATGCAATACAGAGGCCGAGAATCGTAGGAGTCGCACCGAGTCGGTGCATGAGGAACAGAAGGACCGTCATTGGATCGGTAAACGCGGCCCCAACCCAGTAACAGATGACATCCAGAAGTAGGGCGAAGAGATTACGTTTGACCTGCTTCGGATCGCGTTCTTCAGTAGCTTCCTGAGTCATGTACCTATATTACCCTGCCGGTACTGCCCTCCGCAATGTTCAGCGAGGAGAAGTGACCGGTCGGCTGCCATCATTTGATCGTTCGCCGTCCGTAGGTCGTTCGGCCGGCGCATCGCACTCATCTCCGTGCCGGCAAGCAGCGACCGCGCGTTCGAACGCGAACGCGACCTCCGAAATCCTACCTGCGGCGTGGATCTCATCTCGCAGCCGCGCGACACCAGGAAAGCCGTGAAGATAGTGTGGCAGCTGGCCGCGCAAGTGACGGACCGCGCGGTCCTCACCAAGGCTGCGTGCCAGGTCGGTAACGTGCTCGAGGGCCGCGCAAACTCTTTCGTGGACCGTGGGCGCCGGCAGCGTCTTGCCGGTTCGCAGCAGATGCACCGTGTCGCGAATCAGCCATGGATTCCCGATCGCCGCGCGCCCGATCATGATTCCGTCGCACCCAGTCTCTGTCAGCATTCGCGCCGCATCGTGCGCGGTCTTTATGTCTCCGTTACCGACGACTGGCTTGCCGACCGCCGCCTTCAGCTCGCGAATCAGCCGCCAGTCAGCATCCCCCGAGTGTCCCTGAACTGCAAACCTCGCATGCAGTGCGAATGCCTGCGCTCCGGCACTTTCGAGTCGCCGCGCCAGACTTGCGGTCGCTAAATGGCCATAATCCCATCCGGCGCGCGTCTTGACTGTTACAGGAACATCCACGGCCTCTACAATCGCTTCCAGGACGTGGCAGGCGGTCTCTTCGTCGTTCATCATCGCGGCGCCGCCACCGGTCTTGCAGACCTTTGGAACCCAGCAGCCCATGTTGATGTCGATAATGTCCGCGCCCTCGCCCACTGCCACTCGCGCAGCTTCCGCCATGATGTCAGGGTTTGCGCCAAACAACTGAACGGCGACCGGGCGCTGGTCTTCCGTAACGTCGAACATGGACATAGTACGCCGGCTGCGATAGTGAATCGCGGCGGTGCTGATCAGCTCAGTGACCAGGAGGCCTGGTCCCCCAATGCGCTTGCAAAGGCGGCGAAAGGCGCCGTTCGTTACGTCGGCCATGGGAGCCAGGACGACACAGGGATCTACGAGGATCTTCCCGATGCGGTAAGGCGGATAGCGCGTTTCGGTAACGGGGATTGCCCGGTCCAGGGACATCATGCGTCGGTGGCGACCGGCAGCCAGACCAGCATGGCGCCTGCCTCCCGATTCGCCCAAGCGAAGTATGGAATGGCCGTAATGGGTGTCTCGCCGTGGCCGATGCCGTCCGGGCCACCATACGTCTGATACAGACGCTCCCGCCAATCGTCCATTCCGTGCACGCGGCCCCGGCCGCACAGCGCAATTACGTCGAGATCTCCAATTCTGCGCGGCTCAACGGCGAAGTCGGAGTCTTCCGGAAGCGAAATGTTCCAGACGTCGCACCCGGCGTGATCCGCCTGCTCCATGCAATAGACTAGGGGCCCTCGTTGCAGTGCGACGCGGCCCAGGTTTTCTAATACGTGAGGGTGGCTCTGGATCCACTCAACCGGCATTGGGAGCAGCAGGCGTACAATGTCGCCAGCCTTCCACCGCCCGCGCACTGCCCGATACCGGCCGGCCTCGCCTTGAAGCCTGTCGGTCGAGTCAACGCCGTTCACAGTCAGGCCTGCCTCGCTCTCGTTGGCCCAGAACGGAATCCGCAGACAGAGCGCAAACTCCTCGTCCGGCACGGCATCGATGTGAATGACGATGTCGCCGCTCCAGGGGTAGTCCGTCTCCTGGCGCAACGTCACGCTCTTGCCATTAGGCAGTGAGATCGTGGCCGTTGACGCCGCGTAAAGGTGGCAATAGACTTCGTCCGCGGACGTGCTGTAGAAGTAACCCGGCAGCGAGGACAGCATCCTCGCAATGTTTGGCGGGCAACACGCGCATCCGAACCACGCCTCGCGCCGGTGCGCTCCACGGTCGGCCAACGGATTCTGATAGAAATAACGCGTGCCATCCAGTGAAATTCCCGGTAGTACCGCGTTATACAGAGTCATCTCCATTACATCCGCAAACTGAGGAAGCCCTGTAATATGAAGCATCCGCCAGTTCCACATGACGCTGCCGATTGCTGCGCACGTCTCCGCATAGGCGCGCTCATTCGGAAGCTCGTAGTCGGCGCCGAATGCCTCGCCCTCCCAGCGGGATCCTGCTCCGCCGGTGATATACATCTTCTTCTGAGTGAAATTCCGCCATAAACCATCGAGTGCGTGCATCAGGCCTCGGTCGCCGGTTTCGCTCACAGCGTCGGCGGCTCCGCAGCAGAGGTAGAGGTGCCGAACCGCATGGCCGATCATCTCTGTCTGCTTTGTCACGGGCTGATGGTCCTGGTGGTACGGGCTTCCGCCAAGAAGCGGCGGAGCGACGCCTCGGGCCGAGATCATCAAATGCGCCAGGGACAAATATCGGTCATCGCGCGTGATACGGTACAACTCAACGAGGCCCATTTCCGCCTCCGCGTGGCCGCATGCTCCACTCCGCTTGCCCGGTCCAAACACGTCATCGAGGTGATCGGCAAGCCGGCAGGCAACGCCGAGAAGCTTGGACTTTCCTGTCGCTCTATGGTGCGCCGCGGCTGCCTGGAATAGGTGTCCCGCGCAGTAGATCTCGTGCATATCCTTTATGTTTGTAAACCGCTGCGCTTCGCGCTCGCCCATAAAATAGGTGTTGAGGTACCCATCATCCGACTGCGCGGCCGCGATCTGATCGATCACTTCGTCCAAATCGGATTCAAGTCGCGCGTCCGGGTCCGTCGCCAGCGACCACGATGCCGCCTCAACCCACTTGTACACGTCGGAGTCGTTAAAATAGATTCCCTGGAATTCGCCCGTTGCCCTGCCCGATGCAATGCGAAAATTGTCGATCCTTCCCGTCTTCTCGCAGTGAGCAAGCTGAGCGGGTATCGTGACTTCGCGGTTGGTTCGCAGTCGCGGAGACCAGAACGTGTCCACCAGCCTCACGGCGGCA
>JBBQVV010000048.1:0-23605 GCA_038211235.1 Chthonomonadales bacterium
AGGGGAGACGTTAAGGAGGCGCTTCGAGGACTGCGCCGTCTGACGGTATTGGAACCGAATCGGGCCGAATATTTCATTGCGCTGGCGCAGGTGTTGGTAAGTCAGAACGACCTTATCGCGGTCCTTCCCGTGATGGATCGAATTCTGCAACTTGCCCCAAACGATGCGGACGTGATTACGCTGCGAGGTATTGTCCTGTTTCATGCGGACGGAACCTCGGTTGGAATGCAGCGCGCTGAGGAGGATTTCCGCCGTGCGCTGTCACTTAGTCCCAAACTCTATGACTGCGACCTCTACCTTGGCCGCATCTACCGCCGGCGTGGACGTATGGACCAGGCGGCTCCGTATCTGGAGCAAGCCGCACGCCTGAATCCTAAACGAGCCGAGGCCTTCTACGATCTGGCTACTGTGTACGCGAGGATGCGGAAGCCGGCGAAAGCCATTGCCGCACGTCGCCGGTTTCAAGAGATCGCTCTGGCGGCGGAGCGCTTTCTCCATCTCAAGCGGCGCGCCGACGTTGCGCCCGATGAATTTGCGCTTCAAATTGAGGTCTGCGAGACGGCCATTCAGCGCGAAGACAGGACGGCTGCACATCACTATCTGGCGCGTGCCGCCAGGCTGCTTCCCAACAACTCACAGGTACATGCTGCGCGGCGCTCGCTTTCCGAGCTCGACTCTCGAGCGGTTACCACTTCCGCCAAGATCTCCGCCGCCGCATCTCTATCCGCTACAATCGAAGGGTCTGACATCCATTGATTGCCCGCGCATGCCGGTCCTGCCGATCCTGGATCGTTCCTTCCTGTTGTCTCGGTCTCCTCTTAAGCGCCTTGGGATGTTTTCGTTTCGGGCGAGTAGTCCCTGTTGTACCTCCTCCTTCCACCATTCCATCATCCTCCGCGAGAGCGCTTTTTGTGAATTGGGCGGAACACGCCGGGATTCGGTTCGTGCATGCTAACGGAGCCACCGGCAACCACTACTTTATCGAACCGATGCCCGCCGGCTGCGCGTTTGTGGACTATGACAACGATGGCTTCGAGGACGTCTTGCTGATCCAGTCCGGTCCATCGGACCCAACCGAAACCGTGAGGTCTCGCCCCCATTGTATGCTCTATCGCAACAACGGCGACGGCACGTTTTCAGATGTCACCGCCGGCTCCGGCCTCGATCGCGATCTGGGTTACGGTATGGGCGTGGCGGTCGGAGACTACGACAACGATGGCTTCGACGATCTATTTATTACGGGCTATGGCCGCAATCATCTTCTGCATAACGAGCAAGGATCCGGTAGGTTTGCCGACGTTACGCACAAGATGGGTCTGGACCGTGTCCACAGCACGGGCTATGCGACCAGCGCCGCATTTGGAGACTACGACAACGACGGTAGACTGGACCTCTACATATGCTACTATTCGCCCTGGACCTGGTCATTACACAAGCTGTGCTACAGCCCAGAACACCTGCCGGACTATTGTGTACCTGATTCCTATGAAACCGAAACACATCAGCTGTTCCACAACGATGGCAACCGTTTTACAGACGTGAGTGAAAAGTCCGGAATCACCAGGTCGACTGGCCGCGGACTGGCGGTGGCGTTTGTGGATTACGATGAGGACGGACGACAGGATATTTTTGTCGCCAACGACATCAGCGAAAACATGCTTTGGCACAACAACGGCGATGGTACATTCACCAACCAGGCGGTTGTTGCCGGTGTTGCACGCGATGAATCGGGGCGGAGAATGGCGGCGATGGGAATCGGTGTCGCCGATTACGATCATTCCGGCCACGAGAGCCTCTTTGTGACTGATTTTTCCAACGCTCCGAACACACTATTCAAAAACACTGGGAAGGGGCTATTTACGGATGTCAGTGCGGCTTCCGGCGTCGGACCGGCGCACCTCGCATATCTCTCGTTCGGTTGCGAATTCTTCGACTATGACGCCGACGGCTGGCCTGATCTGGTCACCGCCAACGGGCACGTTACGGAGCACATTAACACACAGTATCCGAACGTCACTTACAAGGAACGCGACCAGCTCTATCATAACGAAGGGAACGGCGCCTTTAGGGAGGTCACAGAGCCGGCACAGCTAGGAGATCTATCGCAACCTGGCATCTCCCGCGGGCTAGCAGTTGGTGACGCCGACAACGACGGTCGCCTCGATATTCTGATCCTGCGGCAAAACAGCCCGGCGGAGCTGTTCCACAACGAGGATCGCAGCGGAAACCACTGGATATCTTTCAAGACAGTCGGCACAAAGAGCAATCGAGATGGTCTCCATACCCGCTTCGTTTTAACCGCGGGCGGGATGCGTCAGATGGCAACGGTACGCGCCGGCTCCAGCTATCTCTCGGTCAGCGACCGACGAGTCTATTTCGGGCTGGGCCGGGCGACCCGGATCGAGCGAGTCGAGATCCGTTGGCCAAGCGGTGCGATAGATCTTCTAAGAAACGTCCCTCCCGATGCGATCTACGTGGTCACCGAGGAGAAGGGGATCACTGGGCGGCAGCCGAGAGCGAGAGCGACGGCAAGGTGACCCGGCGATTCCATGGAATGGCGGATTATTGAAACTATTTAAGGAACTTCTTGACAATTGTGGCGCAGAGTGATAATATTGCATTGGGTCCCATTCTCGGCTCCTGTGCAGGTCCGTGCACGAGCCATGCTGATTGGCCTGTTTTGCAGGCCAGCTGCCGTCGGAACTACCGACCGGTTCACGCGGGAATGTGCCCTCACGGAGGCTAATGCGTCTTAGTATGTGAGTTCGCTGGACCAACGATTCGAAGAAGGAGGGATTCTGCACCGCTTTCTAATCCGGCACTTTTTTGTCACTTTCCATCTGGATGCTTCCTCGGTTCCCGTACGCCGTGCCGCGGTACGGACGGGAAGAAAGGAAATTGGTACTGCTCGTGAGTAACCGTCAACGTGCGTTCACACTAATTGAGCTCCTCGTAGTCATCGCAATTATCGCGATACTGGCGGCGATCCTATTCCCCGTATTTGCTCAAGCGCGGGAGTCAGCGCGTAAGATCTCCTGCCTGAGCAACAACAAACAGATCGGTCTCGGCGTCATGATGTACTGTCAGGACTATGACGAGATGTATCCCTGCAACAACTGGGACACTCCGCCGCTTGGCATAACGGACACCGACTCCAGAGATCCGAACTACCCCGCAGCGAACTCCTGGATGTGGCATATCATGCCATATATCAAGAATAAGCAGATTTTCGTGTGTCCGTCCGACCCTGACCCGAAGAGCGGCTGGACTGGATATGACGCAACGAACCCCGCCGATTGTAATGAGGCATGGGGCATTCCGACACCCATAAGCTACAATTCTAACGATCAGATAATTGGCTACGGCGGCTACCTGAATCCGAATGGCTGCTTTGGCGATGGCTCGTTCATACCTGACTGGGGGCTCACGCCGAAGGGAATGGCGGCCATCCCAACTCCCGCCTCGACATACATGATCGGTGATGCGGGCCGAGAAAACGCATTGGAGTCCTACTGGATCAACAACCTGAGGGCGGCTAACTATACACGCGTATATCCGTCCACGGGGGCTCCCGGCGGCGGTCATCTCGCGGACTCCACAGCAAGTCCATGGATGACTCAGCTGAACCAGGGCAACATCTATCGGCATCAACTGGGCTCGAACGTCGTATTCGCTGATGGACATGCCAAATTCCGAAATGGCAAACAGATCACTTGCGGAGACGACTGGTCCGACGGGTTCCATGCGCCGGAAGGCGTCCTGCCGCGCGAATACTGATGCGGACGTTCACCGTATCTAGCGGAGGTTGAACCGTGAAGAAAGACGTAAGCCCTAGTGTATTCATCGGAATAGTCGCGACAATCGTTGTTGTTGTCGCAGCGATATGCGTATGGGTATTTCGGGCGCCTTCTGCAGCGCCAGCTGCATCCGGCGCCGGAGCTACAACCGCTGGCGCTGCAAACCGCCAGCGGGTCGACGCCGAGATGAAGGAGGCGCACGGCCCAACGCAGGATCAGATGAAGCAGATAGAGGAGTGGAAAAAGTCGCACCCTGGCGCTTCTACGAAATACTGATTCGTCGCTGATTGATGCCTCTACATCGGAAATCACTCTCCGACAGATCAACACCGCAATCGAGGGGCGTGGCCGCCAGCCGCGCCCCTCGATTGCGGATTTTACTGTTGCTGCTCCTTGGAAGTGTCCTAGTCACCGGTGCGCTGGTACTACGGTCCAGCTCGACTGTACGCGAGTCCATTCTCCGCGGTAAGGAGATGGCGGAGCTCGAAGCCGTAGTTCGCACCCACCCCGACGATGCCGTCGCACAGTACTATCTCGCGAAAGCCTACTATCTGCGCGGCCGTTTCGTCGAAGCGCGAACCGCCTACGAGCAGGTCGTTCGCCTCGAGCCAAACTCAGCGCGCGCGCATCTCGGCCTTGGATTGTGTCTGTTCGAATCGGGAAAGCTGCCCGAGGGCGAGGATGAGTTCAACCGGACTCTTCGCCTGGACCAGCGCTCGACCTGGGCTGAATACATGCTCGGCAAGATCTGCTGGCTCCAAGGCCGGATCACTGACGCACTACCGCACATGCAGCGTGCCACTCAGCTCGATCCGCGCATCGACCAGGCCTGGTTTGGCTTGGGCGTCTGCTATGAGCAGCTCCACCGCTATAACGACGCAGTCTTCCCGTTAACCCAGGCTATCCTGCACAAGGAGACCAGCGCCCAATACCACACGGCTCTGGGAGAGGTAATGGTCTATCGCGGTAATACGGACGAGGGACGCAAGCACTATGAACGAGCCCTGCAGCTCAATCCGAGCTACGGCCCCCTATGCCAGCTTTTGGGTAGCTTTTACCTTCATAAGGTTCCGGGCAGGCACTCGCTGGACCGTGCTCATGAGTTGCTTCTCAGAGCCACGCGTCTGCCGGCCTACCATCGCGAGCAGTTATACCTTGACCTGGGCGATCTATATTCGCAGAAGGGCGATTACAAGAAGGCCGTCGAAGCCCTCAAGGAATCGATCCAAAGTGATCCGCGCGACGAGCGCGCCTACTATGCATTGGCGCGCGCCTTTCGTCACATTGGAAACTCCGTAGGGGCGGATGAAGCCGATCGAACGTTCAGGCGTATCAGTGACGCGCACACCCAACTCCAAAATCGGGAAGCGCGTGTTTTCCAGGATCCGAAAAATCCGGACGCGCGCCTGGCTCTCGCACGGCTGTATCGGGTTCTGGGAATGACGGACAAAGCAACGCCGCAATACGGCGCCTATCTTCAACTCAGGCCGGACTCCGTTACGGTGGCGAGTGAGTTCCGATCTTGGCTGGAGCATGAGCGCCAGACGCGCATACAGCGGCAGCAGGAATCCGAATTCACTCTGCCGTAACAGATCCCACTAGCGTTATCAATCGTATTCTGGAGAAGAGCCTGATTTCCCGTTCGGCTGGCATTGGAGCTTGCCTGCGCGTTACGCTGCCGCTCGTAGCGTTGATGCAGGCGACATATATGGGATGCGGACCCGCTGGTTCAGTACGGGTGGCGGCAGGCCGATCCACACCGGCACAGAGTGTTCCCGGAGAAAATGGCGGAGCGACTTCCAATGCGCCGTTCCGCGACATCGCTGCCGAAGCCGGGCTCGATTTTCGCTGGGGCCACGGCGGCAAGTCCCCGCTTACCATCATCGAGACACTGGGACACGGCTGCGCTTTCCTGGACTTCAACCAGGACGGGCTGCTCGACCTCCTCCTCGTAGGCAACCACAAGCTTGTCCTCTATCAAAATCTAGGGAACGGCCGCTTTCGAGAGGTAACCGGCGAATCCGGCATGACAGCCACCGGCGATTTTTATGGCGTGGCTACCGGCGATTACGATAACGACGGGTATCCGGACCTCTATATCACCGGCTACGGCAAATGCGTGCTCTATCACAATGTGCCGAATGACCGTCCAGTTACGACGACTGCCCCGGCCGGCCAGACTCCTCCAGTTAATCGCAAGTTCGTTGACGTCACGGCGAAGGCAGGTGTTGGGGCGCGCAGTCAATACGACTGCGTGACGGCCGCCGCGTTCGCTGACCTTGACGGGGACGGCAAGCTGGACCTGATCTCGGGACGATACATTCTCTTTACGCCGAAGGTCATCCAATTCTGCAGTTATCAGGGCGTGCGAGCGGGGTGTGGAGTCAAGAACTACGATCCTGACCAACCGCAAGTTTACCGGAACAATGGAGACGGCACCTTTACAAACCGCACCAGGGAGTGGGGCTTCGATAAGGCGCACGGCCGGTGTCTAGGCATCGCGGTTCGCGCAGCAGATGACGGCCGGGGTGTGGCTCTGTTCTTCTCAAATGACGAGCTTCCGGGCGACCTGTTCGTTCCTCGAGGGCGACGCTACGCCGAGGTCGGCGTACAGAGCGGTGTAGCCTACAATCATGACGGTCTGACGCAGGGTGGTATGGGCGCGGACTGGGGCGATTTTTTGAATGAGGGGCGCCCTGGTCTCGTCGTTACAACGTTTCAAACGGAGGCGGATAGTCTATATCGAAGCGAGAGCCCGGGACTTTACCGCGAAGTGGGCGCCAACCTTAACATTGCAGCAGGAACCACGGCCTGGGTGGGTTGGACCACAAAGTTCCTGGATTATGACAACGATGGCTGGCTCGATCTACTGGAAACAAACGGCCACTCGCAGGATAATGCTCATCAGGTTGAGGCGGACCGTTCCTATCCACAACCGATGCTTCTCTACCACAACGACCACGGAGACGTGTTTCAGGACGTCAGCAGCCAGGGCGGACCCGCGTTTCAAAAGCCGTTCGTCGGGCGCGGCGGGTCCATTGGCGACTTCGACAATGACGGACGGGTGGACGCGCTTATTGTAGACGAGGAAGGCGCGCCGAAGCTGCTTCACAACGAGACGAAGACCGGCAACCACTGGCTCGGCATAAGACTCGTCGGCGTGACGTGCAATCGGGACGCGATCGGCGCCCGCGTTACAGTGACCGCGAAGGGCAAGACGACGCTCCAGGACGAGCAGCTCGCAGGCGGCTACCTGTCCGCCCACGATCCGCGGCTGCACTTCGGCCTCGGGACCAACGATCGTATTGACAAGATCGTCGTCCGATGGCCGAACGGACATATCGAAACGATTCCCGCGACGCCAATCGATCGATATGTGCAGATCAAGGAGGGATCCGGACGCGCCGAATAGTAGATTGCGCGCCGGATACTCGACGCTCAGCTCGTATAGGCCGAGAACAGAGTCGTATAGAGCCGAAGGACCTTTTCCGGGTCGGGTCCTTCATAGGCGCACTCGTTCGACACGTAGCCCTTGTAGCCGTCACGGACGAGCAGTCGGAACAGCTCCTGGTAGTATCTCCACACATCCGGCTGCTCCATCGCATGCGTGTGGATCGACGTCAGATACGGTGCAATCATATCGTAGAGCGGTGCAATAGACGTCGCTGACGCCGGGAGTCCCCATCCCTTTTCGACACCGACTCGCCATTGCGAGTTAAACACGATCCCGACGTTCGGCCGATCGGCATCACGCACAACGCGCACGGCGTACGTGGGATCCGTGAAGCTTCCATGCGCTTCAATGGAGACCGTCACGCCTTTCGGACGAGCATAGTCACCGAGCTCGCGGAGGGCGGCGGCGACATTTGTCAGCACGAATTCGCGACCACTCTCGTCTTCAGGAACCCGGTCTCCAAGCACGCGCACATGGTCTGCTCCCATTAATTCGGCCTGGTCGATAACGCGCTTCACCTGTGCGATGCTGCGCTGTCGTTCGTCCGCATGCTCGGAATCGAATGTCCGACAGCTCGTAAGCGAGCCGGTGATCAGACCCGCGGTATCGAGCTTCGCCTTGATGCCCAGAACATGCTCCCGCGAGGCATCGGCTTCGAGCCCATGAGTCTGCTTGAAGTCCTGTAGGAATTCGATGCCCTGGTAGCCCGCTGCGATGCAGACATCGATGATTCGATCGACCTCCCAATTCTGAGCGGTCTGGTAAGTATTGAGCACCCACTTCATCTTGTCCCCTATCCTTTCGTTCAATCGTACTCGCCGCGAAACCGGGAGACGATTCGTCACAATCCCTACATTCTCCCGCCGGTAGCCCAGGTGACAACTCCCCAGAGCACCTCGTGCAGCATGTCTCCAACGATCAGCCCGAGGAAGACCGGCAATAGAGCGCGGTACGTCTTGAGTCCCCCATACCTGGTAATCAGGACATTAAGCAGCCACCCGGCCATAAACGAAAACCAGTTGATATGTATTCCCCACGAGTTCGCGACGAGGTAGCCCACCGGATGCAGGGGGAACCAGAGCAAACGGGTACGGAGCGAGCTCAGTGCTATGGTTATGAGCGCGCCGGCTGCAATTGCACCAATTCCGCGCCAATCCGGCCCGGTCGCGGTATTGTGCGTATCCACAAGGTCCTGGTAGGAATAGTATATCTGACTGCCGACCATGCTTGTACTGCGCTGCCCAATCGCCATGGCTTCAAAGCCGTGACTGTAGTAGGTCTTCAAGGTCCACACCATCGCGATCGGCACCGCAACACCGACAGCGACACCGATCGCCCTTCCCACTCCCCTGCCTGACAGCCGGCCCGCACCTGCCAGCTTGAACCCCTCCATCTGAGCCGCCATTACCGAGCCGGTCGCCGAACCGAAGTAGAGCCATCGCAGGCCGTAAAGCGCGGTAAGTTCACTAAGTCGAAGATTCTGCGCTCCGACAACGGTGATCACTACCTCGTCGAGCATCTTCGGCCACAGGATGACGCCCATCCCCAGCCCGGTCTCGGCTCGAATGCGCGCAAAGATGAAGAAGTAGCTAAGTATCAAAGTAAGGAATAGGGCGGCTAGCCAGAGCCGCATGCCCGCGAGCGTGAGCCAGCCGAGGATGAACACGACACCGAGTGCGGCGCCGAACAAGGCAGTACGGTATGAGAGAAACTCCCCGCGATCGTCCCGAATGGAGTCCCTTCCGAGGGCGCTCCGCAGCGATCCCGCAAGGTGACGCCTCGCACTCCAGAGGGTGATCGCGGTCAGGGCGAATGCCGCGCCAGCTCCCTGCGCAAAAAGTGCTGGGAACTCGTTACTGTAGACATTCGGCTCCTCTCCGGTCTTCCCACTCCAGACAGCGGAGACGTTCTCCATCAGTCTCACGAAGTAGAAGATCCAGGCGCTGAACGTAATGTCCTTGGGGAGCAGATAGGCGATGCCGATAAGCCAGAAGAGGACATGAATCTCCAGACGACCCATACCCGTCCATGGCGGCGAGAGCAGTCGCCTGTCGATAAGGACCAGATCCCTCAGCGGAAGATCGGGCACAAATGGGAAATAGCGATGGATGGCGTTCGGCGCCTGCATCAGGATCGGAACTGCCAGACCGAGCCAGAAGAGTGGCTGTTCTAGCAGGTGGCGCGAGTTTTCATCCGGAGATCGTCCATGCAGCAGCGCAAGCGGCAGGCCCGCCAGCGGAAACGTAAGGCGCTCGTGTTCGACCCATGGCCGCCGCATCAGCACATTGATGCAGAGCATCACGCCGAACAGAGCGAGCAGGAGCGTAGACCATGCGAACAACGGAATGAGCCAGGCGGCCCACGGAACCGAACCGTCCCCGCCTTGAAAGAAAGTCTTAATCGCCAGTTGGTCACGAGGGCCGAACCACGAGGGCAAAGAGCTCTGAAATACGCTCCAGCCAGGCTCTTCGGCGCTATAGTAGTGCGGCGAAACGGTATGTGGAATGAGGAATCCAATGGAGTAGGGATGTGTTATCGGCCCCGCGACGATCATCATCGCGTAGATCAGCACGAGCTCGCCTCGTGTCAGGGCGAGCCGGCTGTTGAAGCGACTCAAGAGCGGTGCGAGGAGCAGAGCGTAGACGAACAGAATGACAGTTGGGGCCGGAGGAGGCGCGTCGCCGGCAACTTCGGCCGCCTGATATCTAATGGAGAGAGTCTGAGTGAGCCCGATGATGATGACTACCATCACGAGCCCCAGACCGATCGCCCGTGGAGTGATACCTCCTGGTGAGCTCGAACTCCGACGGACATCGTCGTTCGAGCTCGCCGGAGTCACCTTTCGGGAACCTTCGGTCATGTCCGCCTCCAATCGTCGTGATCAGATTGGCGGCCTGTGTCTCAAAATCCTGCCTATTGAACGCGTTTCTCCGATTCGGACTATCTGGCGCTCTTCGGCTTCTCCGCCGGCTGCACGACAACCGCGTGCTGGCGATCCTCGGTTGCCGGCGCTGTCAGCGCCTCCTGCAGAGCAGCGATGAATGCCGGGTTTTCAGCCAGGCTGCGCGCAACCATCTGCGTCATTTCCGGAGTGGGCGGCTTGCTACCATATCCTCCGGCCACGCGCGCAAGGGCGGGCTGAATCAGTGAGCCAAGTTGTGAGAGCAAGCTCCCGACCGCATCCTGGCCGCTCGGCTTCGCGCTGCCGTTGACCGAGGCCGGTCCATTGCCGTTCTGGCCGCTTCCGATCTGTCTTCCATTGCCGGCAGGTCCGTTTACGAACCCTTCTATCATCGACCTTGCGCCGAAACCCTTCGCCATGTTGTCGAGCATCGTCGTCGCCGTCTCCGGCGTGCCGTAGAGCGTCATGTGGCCGTTCGAGAGGAAACTGGCCAACGACTTAGCAAATTCGATCTGGACGTCCCGGTCGGCCTGGATGCTGAGCCGCCGCACTTCGAGCTGGATGCCGGCCTCCGCGAACTCCTGCCTGTTCTCGAGCTGCTGGCGTTCCACGGCGACCCTTGCCTGCTCGACGTCAACTTGTTCACGCGCAACGTTAACCGCCACCATCTGCTGCGCCTTGTCTCCGCGCGCGAGCATCTCTCTGGCCTGAGCCTCCGCCTCCGCGATCTGTCTCTTCGCATCGGCCTGCTTGGAGGCTGCCTCTCGCTCTGATTCTGCAAGCTTCACCCGCGTGTAGGCGTCCACATCCGCTGTCGTCTGCTGACGCAGCTTGTCCTGCTCGATCTGCTGACGGGCCGCGATGAGCTTCTTGTTGGCCTCGCGGTCTGCTTCGGCCAACTGAGTGACGGTTGTGACCTGCTGCCCTGCCTTCTCACGATCGGCCTGCGCAAGCAGTGCGCCTTCCTCTGCCTTCGCGCGGGCCGATTCCTGCTCTGCCACGGCGATCTGCTTGAGACGTTCCGCGACCGCAACGCTCTTATCTCGCTCGACAGTCGCCATCTGAACCTGCTGCTCCTTGGCGATCTGAGCGGACTGCACCGCCTGCTCCTGCATGGCGCGAGCGACCTCGATCGACTGCTGCCGAGCGATCTCCTGGGTCTGCGTCTGCTTGTCCTTCTCGATCCTGGCCAGCTCTATCTGGCGCTGCTGCGTGATCAACGCCTCCTGCGCCTCTCGCTCCTTGTCGGCCCGAACCTTCGCGATCTCGGTAGCCTGAACCGCTTCGGCCTCCGCCTGTTGACGCTCCAGCTCAAGGATCTGCTGCCGGGTCTCCACGTCTTTCAACTTGCGCGAACGCTCGGCCGACCGTTCCAGAGCATTTCGCTCGACAGCCGCGGCCGCTGTGATTTCGGTGATTTTCTTTTTGCCCTGCGCGTCAAACACATTGTTGTCGCTCAATTCGCCGGGATCGGTCTGATCCAGCTCGGATATCGTCACCGACTCCAGGAGAAGCCCGTTAGCCTCCAGGTCGGACTTCACGTGCTCCTTGACCTTCTCGGCAAACTCGTCGCGCTTCGTGTGAATCTCGAACAGGTCCATCTGGGATGCGATTGCGCGTAGCGCGGAGACCAGCTTTTCACTCACCAGCGCCTCGACGGCCTCCGCGTTGACGCTGCTCTCTCCGAGGCTGCGGGCCGCGTTTAGAATGTGCTCTTCGTCTGCCTGGACCCGGATGTAGAACTGCGCGAGAACGTTGGCGCGCAGGTTGTCGCGCGTTATCAGAGCGTTCTGTCCGCGCGGATTCACGCCAAGCTTCATGGTCCGAAGGTTGATCTCCAGCATTCTGTGGAAGATCGGAATGACCATCGAGCCGCCGTCCAGCACTACTTTGTTGCCTCCGCGACCGGTCCGCACGAATGCCATATCGGCCGCGGTACGCTTATAAAACGACATATAGGTCATCAAACTGCCGATCACGGAGACGACGACGCCGGCGCTGCCAAGTCCGATCTCGACCGGGATCGGCAGACCGAACGCCTTACCTACTGCTGCGATCAGAATCATCGCGACACCGACAAACGCTACTAAGAACCCCATTTCACTCGCTCCTTTGGAAAAGCTTCCAGGGGGCCTCCTCCGTGCCGTTACGCCCGTAAGAGGTCGACTAGTGAGTCACTATCCGTGTCGATAACTGCCCGAACGTTTAGTCCGGGACCTCCTCAACCAGCAGATTTCCTCGTCCGTCGCGATCCATCACCATCGCATGGCGGCCCCGGCCGATGGCCGGCTGCCCGGGTGCTACGCGACAGCTTTCGTCGTGGATGGAGCCGAAATCGTCGTACACGAGAATCCTGCCGGCGCCATCGGAAACGGGGAATGTCACCGTTCCCTTCAGCCCGTACAGCCCTTCCCGTGAGACCACCGAAGATTCCTCGTCCGGCATAAGCCGCGCCATTAACTCCGCGGCTAACCTCGCCCCGATAAATCCGCAGCCCGCGGCGATCGCGGCGACTGGAAGGATCTGTCCGGGCGTAGGCGAAGTTGTGCTCCCGATCATCAGTTGAAGCGCAATGCAACCGCTGAGTCCCCACACCATGAAGAAGGCCTCGACAATCAGCGGAAGTGGAGCGCGACCGGCGCCAATTAGAGTGAGGAGGGCATTGGCGGGCGCCGACGCACGTTTCGCTCTCTCGATTCCGTACGAACCATGACGCTGCTGATTCGCGGCGCCGGAGGCGTGGGGCGAGCTGGAATTTGAACCTGTGTGCGCCGCAACGTGGCTGCCTGCCGCATGGGAGGTCGCTGCCGGACCGGTCCCCGCGCCTGTATGAGTCGGAACGTGCCCATGTGTTAGACCGTGACCGTGTCCTGCATGTACTCCGTGGCCGTGACCCAGCCTCAATGAGGATAGGAGCAGCAGCGAGCCGGCCAAAACGCATGGAACCAGGAAGATTAGATAGTGCCAGTGCAGCAACACCGTCGGATCCAAGGGGTTGCCCTCCTTTCGTCGTCGATCAGAGCTCTGTCCGTGGAAAACGTCTTGCACCTATGGTCGAATTCACCATTGTCATAGAATACTACTCCTGCAGCAAACAATCGGGTTTAGATATTTCTTGCAAATATCTCGTGTTAATTGCTTCCACATGCAATAATGCATCGGAGGCAGTTCTGTGATCGCAAGTCGCGAGAGCTGGATCCCTCATGCGCGTCACCCGACTCAGGAGCAACGCGAATTGCCTTCCAATCTCAGGGTCCCGCGCCGGCGGACAACAACATGGCGCCGTGCGCGATTGACCGCCGCAAGCGGGTAGTGTATAATAGGTTTGATCCAGGTTCAGGATTTTAGCGGGCATTTATGCCGGCAACGACCGCCGCCGAAAAGTGTCAGCTCCACCGACGCATTTCCGGCCGCCGCTCGCCATCCGCGGTCACCGGTTCGACCCCGATCGCCACAACTTAACAGGAGAGCTAACGCATGAGTTTCGACGAACTCCTGCCGGACTCGGAATCGCCCCGTTCCACGAACGAGGGAACTCCAGGTTCCGCGCAGGATCCGTCAGTACAGGATGCGCCGCCCGATGGAACTACGCGCCGACGCCGCGCGACCAGAACGGGGACTGACGCAGCATCCACAGCACCCACCGCGGAGTTAAACCCGCAACGTAAACGCCGATCTCGCACAAAAGTTATCCCATCCGAATCTGTCGAACCCGCGTCTAACGCCGAGCTCACATCGAACTCAAAGAGTCCAAACGGATTGGGCGGCGGGCCTGAACGTGCGGGCCCGATCGGCGAAGCCTCAGGTGCCTCCGAAGTCACCTCGCCGACCGTTTCGGACGCTTCCCCCGTTCGCAGATCTCGACGTACAAGAGCGGCTCCAACTCCCACGGAGTCTCAGCCCGAGCCGCCGGGCGAGTCGCCGACCGCCAGGCGTAATCCACGATCGCGCGCTCCCGTTCGGACCAAATCCGCCGAGGAGTCAGACGCCGGCGAGCCTCGGAACGCGACTCCATCGAGCCCAACGAGCGTTCGGCGTCGCCAGCCCAAGATCGAGCCTGACGCCGTGCCCCCAGCTGACATTGACGAGACGCCGGCCGCGGCGCCGAAACCCCGAAAGAGAGGTCGCGGAAAGCGTTCTGCCGCTCCGTCGGAATCGGCCGTCCAGGCCGTGGAGCCCTCAGAGTCACCCACGGAGGAGGCTGCGGAACAGGATGCACAGTCCCCTGGCACGGCCGAGCCAACCACCGCGCGCCCACCACGGAGCCACCGGACTCGCGGACGGAGCAAGCGCGAAGGTACGAGGATTGACCAACCGGAAGCGGAACCGGGCGTAGAGGCTCCCGGGTCGGCGCCGGCGATCCCGGCTCCCGTCATTCGCAAGTGGATCGATAGGTCAATTGGGTCGCATCTGATCGTACGCAATGGAATTCCACGCATTACTATCAACGATGTGACTTACCCTCCGATCGTGTTCTTCGGTAACCTGGACGCGTCCGGGGACCGGTCGCGAGTTCTATCTGAAATGCGCCGTGCCGCACGGGCAGGCGTTCACCTACATTCGATTCTCGTGGAGCTTCCCTGCCCTCTCTCAGAGGCGACAGAGGCGCTGGATGCGATCGATGTTGCACTGCGCGCCGTGCTGGACGCCGATCCTGACGGTTACGTGATGCCGCGAATCGTGTTCGTTCCCGCGCGAGGCTGGAAACGAGAATACCCGACGGACATTGCTACGTACGCCGACGGCACGACCGGTGATCCGTCGCTCACGAGCGAGCGCTTCTGGCGGGAAGCCGAGCATTCGCTGGCAACTCTCATCTCCCACCTTCGCGATTACGAGTGGAGTTCGCGGATCTTCGGATACCATCTGGAGCGGGGTGAATGGTTCCAGCCGGAAGACCTGGGATACGATCGGAGCATGGCCAATCGCGAGGCGTTTCGCGACTGGCTCCGTGAGAAGTATAACAACAGCCTGGTCGCGCTCCGCGCCGCGTGGTACGACGGAAACGTCCAGTTTCATACGGCCGAGATTCCCACCGTCGTGTCGAAGCCCAATCCGCAGCGTGCGTTTTTCGAAACTCGTCGAGAGCGCCGGACGATCGACTTCTTCGCGTTTACATCGGAGAGCACGGCGAAACGGCTGGAATCGCTTGCGGCTGCCATAAAGCTGGCGGCCGACGACCAGTCACTCGTTTCGGTCTGCTATGGGTACACGTTTGAGTTCGGCCACGGATTTAGCGGCCACCTTGCATTGGGGCGGCTGCTTGAATGCCCAGACATTGACCTGATCTGCGGGCCGCCATCCTATCGTGACCGTAAGCCAGGCGGAGCGGCTTCGATGCCGGCTCCGACCGATTCGCTCAGGCTTCATGGCAAGCTATGGCTTTCAGAGGACGATACGAAGACCTTCCTGGCTCCCGCGCAGCAAGATCCGGACGATTTCAATCCGCGGCTTGCCACCCGGTTCGATACGGAACAGGCCCACTCCAGAGCAATGGGCAGAGCCGTCGCAACAGAGACCGGACTGGGATTTATGGATCTATGGGGCGAGGGTTGGCTTGACGACGACGGCCTTTGGGATCGCATCGCGGCATTCACTCTGGAGTATCCGAATCTGGCGGAAGGCCAGGTTGGGAACCGCGTCGACCTCGTGGTCCTTATCGACGAGAAGAGCCTGCTGCACATTCAGCGCGGCGAGCCGTTTTTCCGCAAGGTCACCGCGGGTATTCGCGAGCTCCTGCAACGGGGCGGCATCTCTTACGAAATCTATCTGCAGAGCGACCTACTTCACCCGGAGTTCCCCCGAGATGCCAAGCTCTACCTCTTTGCCAATCCCTACCGACTCACGACGGAGCAGCGAGCCGCAATCGCGGAAAAGCTGCAGGGCGCCGGGCGTACGCTTGCCTGGATGTTTGCGCCCGGGGCCTGTGAAGAGCGTCCGCAGATCGGCGGCGCCATGGAGGAGACGGCGACCGGCGCCGTGGGACTTACATTGCGGCAACAGGAGTGGAACTCTGAAATCGGTTCTCGTATAGTAGAGCAGCGACATCCGATCACGGAGCGGATAAGCGCGAAAGAGATTGGTATCCGCGAGCGGCTGAATCCCTCCTTCTACGTAGATGATCCGGATGCGACGGTTTTGGCCGAGTATCAAGGTTCCGGGCTGCCGTCGATCGCCGTGAAGCGGTGCGGCAACTGGCAGACCGTCTTCATCGGTGAGCCAGCACTTACGTGGGAGCTGCTCCGCGGCATTTGCAAATTCGCCGGAGTCCACCTATGGACGGGCGGCGAGGATGTCGCATTTATACGAAACGGCCTGGTTGTGATCCACGCGAGCCGCGACGGGAACCGCGCGGTTCGGCTTCCCGAGCCCATGGCCGTGTACGACCTCACTGAGAGGCGACTGGCAGCCCAGGAGACGCGCGAACACCGCCTCTTCCTGAGGTCGGGGACAACGCATACCCTCTGTATCGGATCCGTCGCAAGGTTCCGCGATCTCGGCCTGCCGAACGTGGCCGCTGCCGACGGCGGCCCGAGCCGGGCAGCAGCCGTACGACCCATCGAGCCTGATCCCATTACCGCTCCCGTTGCCGAGATTGCAGATGCGACAACAACCCTTAGCGAGGATATGCTGACCCTGAAGGCGGTGCTCAACATGGATCTCAGTCAGGTCGCCGACCTGACGTTCGAGGAGGCGGAGGATCGAGCGACGCCGATCGAAGTCTTGAATCCGTTCAGTGATCCCGCCGAAGCGGAGGCCCGACTCGCCGCACTGCTTCCGGATATTGACGTGACTTCTCCCGCGCGAAGGCGCAGGCGGAGAGGTGGCCGCGGGCGCGGGCGCAAGCGAGGCGATTCGGTCGATGGGGCGACAGATTCTTCTGATGTAACATCCGAGGGAGCCGCCGCGGAACCGGGCAGCAGTGAAGTCGCAGCGCCAGTCCATGGTGGCAGACCGACAGTTGAGGTTCCGAATCTTGATGAAAGCCTGGTAGGCTCCGAATTGGCGACCGCGACCGCGATCGCGGCCGGCGGCGATCCCGATGGAGGCGACGCATCGTGACGAAGGTCCCACCGGGACCCACGGAGATGGTCGCATTCAAGATCGGCGCGCGCGCGCGCAAGTTTCTGCTTGAGGGCTGTCCAGTGGAGGGGTATGAGATTCTACTGACGGCCCTCGCGGAGTCGAAGGCCAGTGATCAACGTCTCCACGAACTCCTTAAGGTGGAGATGAGCAAGTTCGAGAAACGGCTCGCAGCCGCCGATGCGGAAGCGGAGTAGCCGGACGTCCCGGCGAACACTCCGGTAACAGTTTCAACCCTGTCGGTCCGCGACGAATCTGATGGGGAGATATGAAGAAGCGAGGTTTACCAGCGATGTGGAAGCTACTCCGAGCGTCAGCCATTTTGGCGGTCGTGATGGTCGCGTGCGTTACCCGCACCGGCACCGCATTGGCGGATCGCGCGCGGGACCCGAAACAGGACCAGAAGAGTCACATAAAGCCCGACGTAGCCGCGATTCTCAGGCAATCGACGGATACCTATGCAAAGATGAGCTCGTACAGACACACCGCCCGATGGAGTATTACCGGAAAGACGGCGGATGGCGAAGTTCGTGAGGAGCTGAGTTTCACGCTCGCGCTGGATAGGCCGAACCGCTTCGTATATAAGCTGGACTCGAAGTCGAAGATCTTCCCGCCGGTAGCCGCCTATTCAGACGGCGATTCGTTCATCAACTTCAAGACGATCGCCGGTCTCATACCGATCAAACAGTATACAAAGGCGGCATCGCCCGCGACGTATAAGGGAATCAACATCGTCGACGACATTGAGTTTTTGCCCATAGGGACCTATGTCATCGCGCTTATGCTTCAGGGGGACGTGCTTTCCGACAAAGACATTCGAGCCGCCATGGAGAAGGCGACCCAGAAGCCGGCCGTCACCGAGAACGGTAAGAAGTGGCAGGTAGTGGAGATGCTGTTCGGGCCGCGGGAGGAGCCGATCCAGCTCTACTTCGGCTCAGACGACCATCTCATCGGCAAGGCGGTACAGAAGGGCGACGTCCGCATCACCGAGATTGTCGACGCCGTAAAGATCGACAAGCCGATCGATGCCGCGACGTTCCAGTACGCGCTGCCGGCCGATGCGAAGCAGGTCGAGCGTTTCTCGGCGCCTCAACGGCCCGATGACGCGCACCGGGCCGTATCGCCGAGTCGCATCGCCGGCAGGTAAGGGAACGTCGTGCGTTGGTTTGCACGCGAGGTTGAAACCTCGGTCTAGGTCTACAAAACCCGACGTGTCGGGTTTGCTCCAGGAGATCCGTTCCGGCCGCGCGCGAGCGTCGTCATAGGTGTGACGTTCAGACTAGGCTAGTTGATCGCGCAGGTCTGTCTGCTCCCACGGAAACGCCGGGTTGCCGAAATGGCCGTTTCTTGCCGTCTCCAGGTACTGGATCCTCGCCGGGTTCAGCAGCTGCAACCTCTCGATCATCGCCCGTGGCCGCAGGTCGATAGCCTTGCGCACGCGACGGACGATCTCCGCCTCGGGCACGCTGGCCGTTCCAAACGTTTCCACATGTACGCTCACCGGCTCCGCGACGCCTATCGCGTATGCCAGTTGTATCTCGGCCCGCTCCGCGAGGCCTGCCGCCACAACGTTCTTCGCGACGTAGCGACCCGTGTAGGCTGCCGAGCGATCTACCTTTGACGGGTCCTTACCGGAGAATGCGCCGCCACCGTGACGCGCAGAGCCGCCGTAGGTGTCGACGATGATCTTGCGCCCCGTCACGCCCGTGTCCCCCTGTGGTCCGCCGATAACAAAACGGCCGGTTGGATTGATAAAATACTTGATGTTTCCCTTATTGTAGTTTTCGTACTGCTTCAGCACGGGCTTGATGACGTATTCGTGGACGTTCGCCTGTACGCTCGGCTGGGTGTGAGACGGATCGTGCTGCGTGGAGATGACGATGGTATCGATATGGTCGACCTTGCCGTCGGGACCGTAGGCGACCGTTACCTGAGACTTCGCGTCCGGCCGAAATCCCAGCTCCGGCAAGGTGCGGCGCACATCCGCCAGCTTGCGCGTCAGGTGGTGCGAAATGGTGAGCGCCAGCGGCATGAGCTGCTCCGTCTCGTTTACCGCATAGCCAAACATGAGCCCCTGATCGCCCGCGCCCTGATCGTCCGGATTCTCCCTGTCCACGCCCTGCGCGATGTCCGGCGACTGCTTCTGAATCGCGAGCATCACGCCGCACGTGTGGCCGTCGAACCCGCAATCCGTCCGATCATATCCCACTCCGACAATCGTCCTTCTGACGACATCCGCGATCTCCACGTATGCGTCCGTCGTCAGCTCCCCACCAACCACGCAGAGTCCGCGCGTAAGGAACGTCTCGAGTGCAACCCTGGAGTTGGGATCCTGCCGCAGGAGCTCGTCGAGTATCGCATCGCTGATCTGATCGGCAAGTTTGTCCGGATGGCCTTCCGAAACGCTCTCCGAGGTAAATAGTGTGAAATCTGACATTTAGACGTTCCTTTCATAGACATGGGGGCCTGTGCGCTGCCGCACAGAGACCTGGCGGGTACGTTAGCGCGATCGCCGCGAACGGACAGGAGTGTGGAGACTGCTCGCCGGAGAGGTAGTAATAAGACCTCTTCCAAGGCGATGAAGAGGTCGTAGGGGCGGTTGGACCGAAAACAGGCCGCTGTGGCTCAGCGAGCGCCTGCCGGGATCACGCCGTACGCCTCTTATCTTGCAGATCACAATCTGCTCGGAATTAGCACCTGCCCACGCTGTCCTGTAGCAGACAGGCGCGGGTGGTTGTTGTGGCGTCCTCGGGCCGGATCCCTCGACCACTCTAGATAAGAAGCTGCGCTATTTGGTTGTGGATTAAGCGTAGCACACGGCGATGGGTAGAGTCAAGAATCTCTTGAAAATGGAGAAAGGCGTTCTCACATCTCCCGTAGCTGTGGGCTGACGCACTCCATATCGGTGTTCCCTTTGTGGAATTGCGCTACGCGTTGCCATTCTCAGATCTGAAGCTGCCAACGAATCAGTGCGACCCAGCTGGTTACTCATACCGTGCTTAATTGATACCGATGGCCCGGTTGGTCAGTCGAGAACCGAATGACCAAGGCTGACACCACAGGTGGGAGGAGATGTGCGAAAGTTGACCGAAGGCCTGGATAAGGAGCGATCGCGTGCCCGACCGCATCGTATACCCCGGTCGTCCGATAGTTGACACCGATCACGTTCGCCGTTTGCCGGCCGATGGCAAGGAGGATGAACGGGTTCGGAACTCCTTCGACCGAACGGTCGCGATTACCAGGACCGCATCACACCGTCGTGTTGGCGGGACCCAGAGGATCGATTCTAGGGGTGAACCGGACGGCGGCGTCGAACGTGCCAGCAACCGAATCATCTCCGCTGCCCCTCCTCATCTTGCTAACTAAGTCATCGAACCATCGGCCTGCTACCGACCTTCTGAGCTCGGCAGTGCGATAGGCATCGTGCGCTCTTTAAGCGAGAGCGCCCACGTTCTCGCACTTATGTGGCGATCGTCCTCATCCTCCCAATGTGCCCCTCCGGCTAGTAGAAGGTTGACAATCTCTTTGTCGTCGTGGATGACGGCGTATACGATCGGCGAGCGAAGACCGGGAATATCATCGGTCCGTGCGTTTGCGGCGCTGCGAATTAAGATCTGAACCGCCGCACTATTGTGAGACATAACCGAATATGATAGCAGACTGACATCGAATTCTTTGACAACGTCCGGCCGAGGAAGCACCCGATTATAGATCCTATCCCACATATTATATGAGTTATCCACGTGAACGGTGGAATTTGGATCGAGATGCAAATTTAGTCGGGCTTGAAGTAGTCTCACGTCCCCTGATCTTATGGATCCGCTCAATCCCGCGTCCTTGGGCCTCAGAAATGCTTCGTACAAAATACCAACAAACGTGCAAAGCACGAGAAGGAGAGCAATATGCGTCAAGACCTTTCGCGTTCCACGAACTGAAATTGCCAACGATATGCTCAAAGCGACATTCATTCCTGTTCCGAGGGCATTCCGGCACCTGACCATTTAGCCGCTCAGCCTTCCACAAGGATCCATCCTACACGTGGGTACGACACCAAACCCGATTCGTGCCGCAAAGTACACCGGCAAGCATCTCGGCCCATCGATCTTCCCAGGATTCGATGTATCGCAATATCTTTGCAGTCGGACTGAGCGAAGGGGGCACGATCTGAGCAACCGGTTGTGGCTCTGGGTCGATTTGCCAGGGTTTTTGGCATGTACTCGTGCGGATGAGGGTGACGACCACCGGAGAGCCGGAGGCCATGGAGCGCATGTTGAGGTTGATGGTGCGCTTGTAGCCGAAGGGTCCATTGTAGAAGGAGATGCCGTTATGGTAGTAGGAGATATCGACGTCCATCCCAGGGCTTGGCAGATGGATCTCCGGATCGACGCGCAGGTTGCCGTCGAGCTGAGGGTCCGGCCGGAAGGCGGAACCCGCGCTGCCAGCGGAGTGGCCGCAGCGCTCACCGCAGCGGCAGCCGGGGCCGAACGGATCGGTCCCGCTCCCGCCAATTACCGGTATGCTCGCTACCGTCTCAGA
The DNA here is from genome assembly GCA_038211235.1 of Chthonomonadales bacterium. GTDB lineage: Bacteria > Armatimonadota > Chthonomonadetes > Chthonomonadales > Chthonomonadaceae > DATGJU01. The sequence continues at coordinate 21,773 of JBBQVV010000048.1, forward strand.
ATCGAGAAGCCAGATCATTGCCTTCTCCTACTCGAACAAACAACAACCTGTCTTTCACTGTGGCCGCGACCACTCGGCCGACAAACAACGAATCTTGGCCGATCATCCAGTCCATCCAATGCAACTCCGAACAGTCGCCGCCCATCACGGTGCCTCCGTCACCGGGATATCCACGGTAGGAGGCGGTGACGTAGTCCGGTTTCCGACGAACATGTCACGAGTAAAATGGCTCCGCGTACCACCAGTGTGGTGGCAACCGTTCCGTACCCCAAATTCGAACTGAATCCAACCCTGCAAACGACAGCCAGCCATCTTTAGGCGGTGCTGAGTCGTCATAAATGTATCCTGCTATTTGTCGCTTCCGTGTGACTTTACCGTCTCCCCAGTCTATGAGCACGACATCCACATCCGTAGGAAACAACAAGACAAGCACGCCTCGCTGATTGCTCGACTGGTAGACGTGGCCGTCTCTGGTCAGCCACCGCAATCTGGCCGGCAATCGAATATCGCCGCTCGCGTCCGAGTGCAATCGACCGGAGCGAACATCCCGAACAACCTGCTCGTAACCTGCAAACCGCCAAGCGGCCTGGGCTTTATAGGCCAGGAATGCCAGTCCGAATACGCCCGCAACCGTCGCCAGGCAAAATCCGAGCCTACATATGAAGCGTCGCCTTACCACCTGATGCCCACTGTAGAGTTTCATTGTTACTTCCGGCATTCCAGGTCCGCTCCCGTTAACCTGATCGTCCATACGTAGCGCTAAAATGTCGGGGTGCCTATGAATACTCATCCACTGCTGTGTACTGACGGTCTGACCCACGACGCAGCCTAAGTGGTCGAGTAATCGGCGAGAAAGTGCGCCATACAGCCATACATAGCACAAGAATTGTCGTCTTGCCATCGCGCATTCGGAGTGCTTGTTCGTGGATGGCGCACCGGTCGGAACCAGATCCAGAAACACCGCCACAGGGTCATAACGCGTGATTGTCAAATGCTGTTGAGCTGGTCTAGCTATTTGCGGAATCACTCAGCCGTCAGCACTTGGGCGGATAAGGTGGTGGAGCAGGTTTATGTCCAGCACAATCCACCTTTGGCCCGGTCGTAGAAGAACAGTTAGGAGGACCGTCGAACGGGTACTTTGCCACGCAGGAATCGTAACAGTTCTGACCGGACTTTGCCGCCGCTAGTCCGGCCTGACATCCTGTTTGTCTACATGCCCTGGAGACGCCAGGCCCAAAAGGATAGCCGTGTGGACCCTTTGATCCGCGATCCTGGATGTCCTGCATCATCAACGCACAGTCACTGCTCACTCGCGCCGCCAGGAAGCAACAAGCCATACAATGAATAAACAGGTGATTGCAATTATGCTGCCATGTCGGCGACCAAGTATCGTGAATTGACCAAGCGCACCCTATACACCAGTCGAACGGCGACGATTGTACCAAGCTACCAGGACCCTTGGGGCATGGTTTGGGGTTAGGGTACTTCGGCGATAGCCCGGTCGGATCGAATCCCATAATAGGATTAGAACCGACGTATCGGTAATAATTCGCATCCTCGCCGTCAAACCCGATCGGATCCCTGCTCAGCCATCTTCCGCTCACCGGATCAAGCTCCCTCGCTCGCACGTAGAGCCTTGGGGCCACGTCGCGAAAATAGCCAAGCTGACCAAAGGCGCGGAAGGGATTGGTCGTCGTGCCAGTGGTGGCCACCTCTCTGCCCCAGGCATCGGTTAGCAGGGTATCGGTAACCGTCTGGCTGGTGTTGGCAAGCTGACGCGTCGTCCCCTGGTAGTCAGGCACATAGAAGCTGGAGCCGCCGCTCTGATGTACC
>JBBQVV010000049.1:0-23598 GCA_038211235.1 Chthonomonadales bacterium
GTAATCGAAACCATGCTGTTCTATCATCCTGCAATCTGGTGGATTTCTAAGCAGATTCGCATTGTGCGCGAAGAGTGCTGCGACGATCTGGCGGTAGAGGTCCTGGAAGATCGGGTGATGTACGCGCGCGCCCTTACGTCACTCGAAACCCTGAGGAGCAAGGAGCTGCCGCTTGCAATGGCGAGTAGTGGAGGAGACCTGATGATGCGCATTCGTCACATATTGGGGCTGGCGCCTCTGCCGGGGCGGTCCCTACCGCTTTCGCTGACCGGGACACTGTTAGGCGCAGTAGTACTGACTGCGTTATTCGGCTGGCGAGCGCCCGTACGGGCTGTTTCGGCTTCGCAATCCGGCGGCGCCCGTTCACTCATAGGGACTGCCGGAACGAGCAAACCGAATCTGGAAGCCGGCGAAATCTCACCCCCCGTACTGCTGGCCCTCAAGCAGGCGCGCGCGTACTATCAGAGCCTGCCCACCTTTTCAATGCGGATTGAGAACCACTACACTTCCGGTCTTTTTCCCACGGAGTATACGCAAACCCTGCGCTGGTTAAAGTCCGACCAGTTCGAGCTGCTCGTCACGTCGAAAAACAACACGCAGGTTCCGAATTACTATGCGGATGGCGAGCAGCTCATCACCGCGCTTCCAGACAACAGGCAGCGCATTAGCCCGGTCAAGCCGGAGCCTAACACGGCTCCGGGATGGGAAGTCAGCGCGGGCCTGATCCTGAGTTGGCTCGAGAACACGGAGAGCGGACGGTTTGACACCAGGCCGCTTCCCCCGCACACTTATTTCGCCATGGGACCACGCACGAAATGGCATGGTTATAGTGTCCGTGAACTTCTCATGAAGTTTGGAGAAGCGCCTCCTTACTATCCGCGCGGCGCCTTTACAAGCTTCTTCCTGGATGCCGTGGAGCCGAAGTTGATCGGGTTGGAAACCAACAATAACCATAAGATAGGATGGGCGCTCTACTCCGATCAGAAAGAGAAACCGACGCTTCCTAGAACGCTCGGACAGGCTCCCACCGCGCCTTAAGGAGAACACGATGAGGTCCCGTAGAGTGCTTGCCCTTTCCCTGTGCGCTGCCTCGATGTTCGCCGTGCAGGCCGCGAATGCTGAAGCCTCCGCTGTCCACCTATGGGAGTACCGGGGAACCGTGACAACAGTGGAAAGCCGGGACGGCAAGGCCACGGTCCGGTACTATGATAGCCTGCATCTCACGGCAACCCGGGCCGGCACACCTCCCACGGTCAACTCGCCGATCTTGCGTTTCCGCTCGGCACTGCCGATGCGAGGGTCAACCGGGCCTGCAACGCCGATGAATGCGGTCTGGATGCAGACGCCGGGACGGTATGCCGGCCATATGCCTACCCCTCATTCAATGACCTACGCTCTGGAGATGGCGGATGCGCTGCCGCTGCCGAATCCGTTCACGAAGACCATAAAGCCGGGAACGACCAGAATCATCGGCCTGCCGCTTTTCTCGACCATTGGTGATCTCGTGCCGCTGCGCCAGCAAGTCATGCGAATGGAGACCGTCGCCGGACGCACGTGTTATCGCGTCGAACGAACGGCGACACGGAACCAACCTGTGGGACTGGGAATGCTCCTCGAGTCCTATACAGAGATCCTATGGATCGATACGGTGGACGGCACGGTGGTGAAGTATGACGGGCGGGCGCGTATAGCAGAACCAAGTTCGGTGGTGATGCAGATTACAACGGCATTGCAGCGGCAGGCTGTTCGCACGATAACGGCCGAAGAGTGGACTCAGCGCGAACAACAGGCGAGCCTGTTGAGTAAGTCGCTACCCCTACTCGAGGAGGTTCCGTTTCTGAGTAGAGAGGAAGCCGCACGGGCGCAACAGTTGCTGGAGCAGTTCCGCGGCTCCTATCCCAATTCGCCGTATCGAGCGGCCTACGATTCGCTTAAGGAAGCGCTTGGCCGTGAGACGAGGGTTCTGGAGCGCACACTGCGGCAGGCGGACATGGTCGGCAAACCGGCCCCCGCCTTCGCGCTGCGCGACTTGACCGGGAACACGCGCAGCCTGACCGAGTTTCGTGGCAGTGTACTGCTGGTGAACTTCTTTGCGTCGTGGTGCGGCCCTTGCAATGACGAAGTTCCCCAAATCGAGGCGCAGTTCTGGCGGAAGCTGCGACCACGCGGGCTTGTCGTACTCGGCATCGATGGCAGGGAGGAGAACAACCCGATCGCAAAGGCGCGTCGATTTCGAGACAGGCACAAGCTGACGTTTCCGCTGCTTATAGATACGGAGAGCAAAATGACCGCTGCCTATCACGTGGAGGCGATCCCAGTGAATGTCGTCATTGACAGGGATGGGATCGTGCGGTACGCTGCGACCGGGTTCGATTCCGCCGCGCTGAACGCAGTACTCGATCCTTTGCTCAACCCGTGAGCGGTTCAGGTAATATACCTATCCAACAGGCTAAGCACGCGTGGTTGAAACCACGGTCTACGCTTGCAAAACCCGACGTCTCGGGTTAAATCCGCGCTGCCGGAGTTCGGTCGAGGATTGATGATATTCCCTACCGCACCGAATTCAGCCTTGTTGTCGTACTCGTCATGAAATCAACGGACCGGATCTCGACCGTCAGGCAGCTGCGCGACCTACAGTCACTACTCTAAGGAGCCCAGATGGCACATCCTCAACCTCAAGGCTTTCTCGCCGTCCCGCCCAGCGGCACGGGCTCCGGCGTATTGGTACTTCACGCCTGGTGGGGACTTAACGAGTCCATAAAGGCGTTCTGCATACGGCTGGCCGATTCGGGCTTCGTCGCCTTCGCACCGGATCTCTATCACGGCAAGGTCACGGACAGCATTGCGGAAGCAGAAACCCTTGTTCGAGCTCTGAACGCTAACGAGACCGAGGCAAAGTCTGACATTGCAGCGTCAGCGAAGTTCCTCAACGAACGTGCCGGCCAGGCCGAGCGCGGCATTGCGGTGATTGGCTTCTCACTCGGCGCCTACTATGCGCTTGAGCTCGCGGCCGCCGATCCCGAGCACATCCGTTCCGTCGTACTTTTTTATGGGACCGGCGACGGTGACCCCAGCACGTCAAGAGCCGGCTACCTGGGTCACTTCGCCGAGGAGGATGACTACGAACCTCAATCCAGTGTCGATGACCTGGAGGAGTCCCTGAGGCGCGCCGGCCGCCAGGTAACTTTCCATCGTTACCGTGGCGCCGGACACTGGTTCTTTGAACCTGACCGCGCGCAGGCCTACAACCAGGAGGCAGCGAGCCTGGCGTGGGATCGAACCCTGGCCTTCCTGAAGAGCTCCTCCGCCGGGCAGTGAATACTGTCATCAGCGACGCTCAAGCACGGACGCCATCTCGATAGAGGCGCGGAATTCGCAACTCGCCGTGCCTGCTGATCCTCGTATGGGTAGTCACATGATCGAGACAGTGTACATTCATACATTTACCGACGAAGAGCAGGATCGCCTGCTCCGACAGAGCGAACTGCTGGAGGCCCATCTTCACAAACATGTCGATTTGTCTGGTTGTTCGCGCGTCCTAGAAATCGGCTGCGGGGTTGGAGCACAGATTCGTCTCTTGTTTCGCCGATACCCCGACCTCCATATCACCGGAGTCGATATCTCCGATAAGCAGGTCCAGCGGGCGCGTCTCTTATTGGAGAACGAACTTTCACGAGGACAGCTCGAACTGGAAACATGCCGGGGCGACGCACTGCCGTTCGCAGACGGGTCATTTGATGCGGTGTACATCTGCTTCGTGCTTGAACACGTCCCCGATCCCGCAGCCGTCCTTCGCGAAGCCGGACGCGTCCTTCGAGATCGCGGCGTGCTTTACTGCACCGAGGTATTCAACGACGCTCTGCACGTCTACCCTCCTTCGCCGGCGATCATGGATTACTGGAAGGCATTCAATGACTACCAGCGCAAGATCGGAGGCGACCCAAATATCGGCATCCGACTTTGTAATGTGATGATTGAGGCCGGGCTTCAGGTGAATTGGCTCAAAGACGCGTCGTACATGCTCGACAAGAGAATGACGGACCCAAAGGAACGAGCAGAGTATTTCGACCACTGGAACGCGAACTTTGTAAGTGCCCAACACCAGCTTTTGGCGGAAGGCTCTATCGATTCGGATTTGTTGTCCGAATTCAATCGGGAATATAACATTCTGCGCAGTGCACGCGACGCGGTGTTTCTGTACTCCAATAGACAGGTTTGTGCCTCTAAGGTCGCCCCCGACTGAGATGTCTTCGGGCTGGGTCGTCTTCCACAGCATGCTCTGTTCATCAGGAGCGACAGAAGTTGCATCAGTCCCTGCGGCTCGCCGCGGTGGGGCAGGGTCATTCAGTTCACGGTGTTTAGGGCCACGACGGACTGAAGTCCTTCGCTCTATGGCTTGCGGCCCAGTGTCCTTTGGACACAAATGCCTCTCTTGCGACCACGTTGCTAGAACTGAATGACCCTGGCGATGGGGTGAGAAACTAAAACGGCGTCCCAAGTGAGCCCGGCTGGGCAGACGGGCCCGCCGCCCTGACGGTCTTGGTGAACACGGCGCGAGCAGGAGCCCCTCCGCCGGTTGATGACGACGACCTTCCGATCTGCGCCACTAACCTCTCTACAGCTGGTCAATCCTCGTCCGTGATTATCCGCCGAAAGTAAACGCTGCATGGATCCGCCTCGTGCGACATCGACCAGACTGCCATGAAGTCATTGCCGTCCGAGACCAGCCCGAAGTAGTCCCCGAGATCATAGCCGATGCCGAAGCCGATGGGCGCTTTCTCCAGGTCAAACGGCCTGGAAGTCAGTCGAATCTCGTTTCTCCAGCTGCCCGGGTCGATCGGATCTCTGGCATTATCGGGGTGGCAAGTCACGAGCCAGTAGTCCGTCGCGCAGCCCGGCTTCGTGTCATTGAAGCGGAAGTCGTAGTAGGTCACGGCAATCGTGCCATCGGCGGCGACCGCGACGGTGGGATAGATCGCCTGGCGGTCGCCGGGTGGGATGTCGTTCGGCGTCTTATTTACCGGGATGGGTGTTGACCAGGTTCGACCTCCATCTACGGACGCTGCAAAGGCGATCTCGCCATATTGTCCATCGCTGAAGCGGTTGTCTTCCCAAACTGCGTATAAGTGACCGGAACGAGGATTAACCGCGACTCTAGTGAACGGAGTCAAGCAGCCGGAATTGACGATCAGTTGACCCGTATCCGGATCCGTTGCGAAGAAGGTCGGCAGCGTGGCCGCGCGGACGGGCGCGGACCAGGTTTCGCCCCTGTTCGTTGACCTAATCACGGAGAGTTGAGCGTCACTCTGTAACCCTGTCGCGTCAAACTCCGTGAAGAAGTTGAGGAGCGTTCCATCTCTGAGAATGATTATCTGCTCGTCCGTGGTTCCGTTGGTAGCGATAGCAGGCGCGTACATCTGTCGGGCCCGCTCCCACGTTCGACCTCCGTTTATCGAGCGAGCAAACCATGAGTCCGCGGTGCCATCGGGGTTGATATAGTCCCACACTGCGTAGACATTCTTGGAGTTCCACGGATCTGCGGTGATTGTGGGCTTATCGACCCCGCCGCCGCCCACAGTGTCTACCAGGTTAGTGGGAGGGCTCCATGTCAGACCGCCGTCCTGGGACTTGCAGACCACTATTGCTGATTCGCCGGTCACGCCGGAGAACCTGAGGCACAACAGGAAGAGATCTCCATTGGGAGCAAAGGAGGGCCACTCATTAACGGACCCATCAAACGCCGCGCTGCCGGCGGACATTGACAGTCCAGGAACCACTACGTTCCGCCACTTCTTGCCTCCATCGAAACTCACTCCGACAACGATGGCTTCCGATCCGTTGGCCGGATCATCAGCGAACCACGAAGCCACGATGTTTTTTCGGTTGGTGGGATTTATCGCCACGTTGGGCTCGACCTCGGCATTGGCAGATGGGCTGAAATTCGAGGACACCTGGATCAGTGGTCCTGCCTTCAGGCCATCAGCCACCGCCGGCACGGCCATCCTCATCGATAAGAGAAGTGAAAGACCCGCAGTGAGCGCGAAAACTAGCCTGTCCGATATTGTCCTGTTGGAAATGTGCATACCCATCTCTCCTTACCCGTGACGTTTCACGCCTGCCATGAATAGTAGGAGTATAACGGCCGACCATCACGGATCTGTCACAGGTTTGCGCTGGGGACTCCTCACAGAAGGGTCACAGGACCGCGGGCGCGCTCCCTTCGCTGAGTGACGCTTCGATGTCGTGAGAAACGGAACTCGCGAACGCACCGACAGCGTTCTTAGCTCAAACTGGAGTTCCTAATCCGTCGGCAAATTCGGAATGAGCAGTCCGGCAGCTTGAGCCACTCGAGGCTCGCAAGGCGGATGGCGAAGAATCGGCAGTCGTCAGTCATGGCTTGTCCCTTCTCAAATACGAGACGACGCCAAAGAGAAAGAATGGTTTTGAAACTATGGACGTATATGGATGACGGCGCAGCGTGGCAAGCAGCAGGATAACCATCGGCCGACAGCGCGACCCTACGGGCAAGAGTATATGAACGGTGAGCAGCCGAGGAAGCTGCATATACGACCATCTTCACGATCATCAGGAGTAGAAGACCATGCACGAAACACAGGTAAGCCATAAGCACACGCACACCCTGCAGCAGATTTTCCAGCACCCTCCCTCCCACAACCTGGAGTGGCACAACGTGGTGGCTCTGGTTAAGGACAGCGGAACGGTGCATGAAGGGGATAACGGGAGCCTGACCTTCACATTGAACGGAATCACCGGGGTCTTTCGTCCTACGCACGACAAGAAGGACGTGTCGGATGTCCAGCAGGTGTTAGACTTGCGCCATTTTCTAGAAAGCGCCGGATTCCAGAAGGACGGGGTCATTCACCTGCCGACCCGTACCTCTGACGCGGGGAGCACCGCCGAGAAAGAACGGCATTCTCACGACCACGGTAATACAAACGCCGACCAGAATCGGCATGCCGAGCAGCAGATCAAGACCCAGGAGCACGAACAAAACGAACGCAGTGGCTTCCAGGAGGGCAGCGCGCAAGCACATCAACAAGGGAACCGGCAGAGATAGCGGATCCGCACTTGCCAACTCGACGGCCGCGGATCCTGTTCCGGCACCGACCGTCGAGACACCTCCCCGTAACAGTACTTCGCACTCTCCTCCACGATCGCAATCTCCTCCGAAGTCAGTCCGAACAGCTCGACAACATGGCAGGATATTGTATTCGGGAAATGCATAACCCTGAATGAGTCCGGTAACACTGCCATTCGTAACGGGCCTTCGACGAAACACAGCGTTTTGGCAGGCATACACTTGAGTGGCACTTACGGATAATTGGCCTGATGCCCGGCGCCGGTTGCGGCAGATTACTGAAGCATCATTGCGGCTTAGACAGGGGACAACCTATACAAGCCGAGAAAGTTAAGCCAACAGACGAAACTACGGACAAACGACGACGCGAGGCGGCGATAGCGCTGGTGCAGTCGTGGCGGGACGAGGAGAACGAAGAGGCGCGCGATCAGTGCGAGACATGGAAGTTCCTGGAGGCCGCGCTGAACGACAACCGTCTCTCAAAGCGAAAAAGGGTCTGATGATTCCACGAGTCATCATTCTTGATACCGGACCGCTGGGAAAAGTAACGAACCCGAAAAGCAGTCCGGAGAACGCCGCCGCCGCGGACTGGCCGTCCATTGACGGCGCTCTCCCTTTCGGTCCACCGACCACGCCTCCTCTACGAGCTGTCTCGCCTCAACGCCTTCAGATGGTCTGGTCACCGCAATGCCTCCGTGAGATCTTCAAACTGCGGACAAGGTTACGACGTCCAGGCCATCGAACTGATGGAACCCTGCATCTGTCGTAATCAACTGGTATCCACCGGCCATCGCGAAAGCCGCCAAGTAAGCGTCCATCCACAGTTTCGGAGATGCGATCTTGCGAACCGCTAGCTTCTTCCAGTGTGCGTCCAGGCCTGCGGGCTCCTGGAGGTATGATATCCGGGTGTCCGCCAGAAAGCGATCGTAAAGGAGCCATGCCTCCTCATTCGTCAGCGGCCGGCTGCCATAGGCATTGAGGACGGCGCCGGTGGTAACGAGGCGAAGAAACGAGGTTTGCGTAGCGCGGCAAAATGCTACGGAAGGTTTGCTCTCCATCCACGCTGCTGCTGCGACATGATAGCGATGGTCGGAGAGGGCGAGGGCGAGCCAGATATTAGTATCTGCTAGCGTCATGCTGCCGGGCGACTTCTTGCTCAATCAGTAGTTCCGCTACCCGGTTGGGACTAAACTCCTCTTCCGCAGTTGCCCTGCGCCGGGTGACGACGACCGGCAGCCCGGTACGCCTATCGGACCGAATGATGACAGAATCGGGAGGCTGAATCACCTCCGATGATGCTATCATGCCCTGGCGCAGCAGATCCGCCACCGCGTCCTTGAGCTTTCTGCCTTCCCGAACAGCACGAAGCTTGATCTCGATCAAAAGATCGTCCGGCAATTCAATGGTGGTTTTCATTCTGCCATTTTACCATATTGCCAGATTACTGGTTCAAAACTACCCAGGACGCTTATCCGAATGGGTCTACACCTCGCCATACCGGTACTTCGTGCTCTCCTCCACGATTACGATCTCCGCCGTCGTCAGTCCGAACAGCCCGTACACCCGCGCGTTCAGCTCCGTCTCCAGCCTCACGATCTCGGCTGTCCGCATTCGGTGCTCGGCCTTGCGCTCCGCCAGCCAACTCTCCCATTCGTCGCGTTGCGCGATGTGGATATCCCGCTTGAACACCTTCTGCAGTTCGGCGCGCAGTCGGGTGAACTCCAGGGCCCACCAGGCGGTGAGCTTCTGGTTGAGGGTCTTGCCCGGGACGCCGAAGTCCGTCAGCAGCCGATGCTGGGCCTTCCGGTGGAGATCGTACCGGGCGCGCGCCTGCTCCGTAATCGCCATCGCCAGAGCGCCGATTGCTTGGCGGTCGGTGGCTGAGGCGTCTGGTATCGGGAGGCGAGAGATAAACTGCGGCAAAATTCGGTATTGCCATAATCCGGCACGCAGTCGGAGCGGCTGGCAAAGCTGAGAAACTGCGAACCATATGGCACGGCTTTGCAGGATGCCCAGTAGCGCCGGCTCGGGGTTTGGAATTATGTAGCCGGTGTTTCCAGTGTAGAGGCCCGGGTCGCCCCACGAGAATCGCGGAAGCTTGGATATATCGGGCCAGAAGATCTTCGGACCGTCGAATGCATCGTAGTAGTCGCAGGAGCGCAGCTCCCACCAGTATTCGCCCTTGTCCCAGCGCTTCTGAGCGGCCGGGGCGAACTGTGCCAGATGGCCTGCCACATCGGGATGCCGTTCGTGTAGCTTCGCCCATGCCTCCGCCTCGCTGAGGCCGGCGCCGAACACACCATGAGACCATCCGGAAGGCATGACGATCAGCCACCGCCCCTCTTCCTCCTGGTACCAGGGCCGCAGGTCCTCGCCGCGCAGCACCGGCTTGATGATCGCCGCGCTCGCAGGATCGGCCGCCACGAGACGGTCACGCGTCGGCTGGTCGATGATGAACGCCTCGTTCAGCCCGGTCAGTACGCCGCGATACATCTTCCCATCGACCACATCGATCAGCCTGCGCCCCGCGCGCAGGATCTTCGCGAAGAGCGCGGTATTGCCCGCAGCCTGGAATGTCCACTCCGGCTGGGCCAGCACCTCGGCCGCACATTCAATCCCTTGCTCGGCGACGGCGTCCGCAAGCGACTCCGGCACACGCTCCGAGAGAAACAGGCTGCGGAACGGCTTCGTATGCTCTCCACGCCGCAGGACCACGATAGAAGGCCGTACCATCTCCGCGCCCTCGAACGGCTGGTTCTCTCCGAAGTCGATAAGGGTCTCCAACTGCGCGAGCGTCGGCAACAGTTTGCGGAGCCCGGCAGCGAAGTTAGCGCGGGCGAAGGTGCCCGACGAGATATATGCCATCCTGCCACCGGGACGAGCCAACTTCAGGCCGCGCTCGAAAAAGTAGAGATAGAGGTCTGCTACGCCGTGAAATGCGCCGAAGCTTGCCTCCAGATAGGGCTTGAACGGCGCAAGCTGCTCCTGCCTCACATACGGCGGATTGCCGATCACCGCGTCGAACCCGGCATCCGCGCCGAGCGGCCGGCCATGGCGATCGAAGAACACCTCCGGAAACTCTAGCTCCCAGTGGAAGAATCGCCGCTCCTCCGCGATCCGTTCCGCCGTCTCCAGCCGGGCGGCAATCTGCGGAAGGGTCGTCATCGTCCGGCCCATCGCATAGTCTGCCATCGGCTGCCGGATCTCAGGCTCCACGGTGACGCCGAAGTGGGTTGCAGTAACAAGATCGGCCAGCCGGCCATACTTGCCGGTAAAGTCCTTGCGCAGATCGGCGTAAATCGATTCCTGCTGTTTCACGTCCTCCACGGTCCGGGATTCGCTTCCCTCGATCAGCCACATATTGCCGACCGCAATGCTCATGCTCTGGCGGAACGCGTCGTCCGCCAGCAGCGACAACTGGCCCGCCGCCTCCTGTCGCGCCGCCTCGGTCACTCCCTTTCGTCTCCGCGCCGCCCCCTGACTGAGCTGGAGATCGCCCAGCCTCGCCCCGACCAGCGCATTGCCGGTCCGCAGGTGGTGATCCAGGAAGGAGAGTGGCCGATCTCTGGCGATCGTCGTCAGCCACAATGAAAGCTTCGCGAGCTCTACGGCGAGCGGATTCAGGTCGACGCCGTAGATGCACGATTGCGCCGCCCGGCGCCTCCAATAGGAGAGGTCGGCCTCCGGGCCGGCGGGCGGGGCATCCGGTATGGGATACTGAGTAACGTGTGTTGGGTATGGTGCCGGGGCGCCTTGCGCTCCTTGCGGCGATAGGTCCAGATCCACCAGGTAGCGAGCAATATACTCCGTCGCCTCCACCAGGAAATGGCCGCTGCCCATCGCGGGATCGAGAATATTCACGCCGAGGACCGCTTCGATCCGCCCCGCGTCATCCGTCAGGCCCGACACGGCCTCGTTCAGCACTGGACCCAGCGTCTGCTCCACGATGTACATGACGATGTAGTCCGGCGTGTAGTAGGAGCCGGTAGCCTTCCGCTCCCCCTTGTCATTCACTAGTCGTAGCCGCACTCGCTCCTCGCCAGGATCTTCCGCATCGCCTGACCCCGAATCCCCATCGCCCGAAAGCTGCTCCAGGTGATTCTCCAGCAGCCCTTCGTAGATCGTACCCAGGTGCCGCACGGAGAGGTCCCGGTAGTCCACGAACTCACCCTGGACCCGCGCCAGCTTGTCTATCGCTCGCTGCAGGTGCGCGTCTCCGATCTTATACTGCTCGAGGAACGGATGCCTGCCAGGATCGAACAGGCCTCCGTTGAACGTGCCTACCTTGAGCGGGGGACTTCCCCGATCGATGATCTCGAACAGGTCGCGGAGCTGCGGCCATAGGCGGGCGCTGGTCGGAAGCAGATGCCGGCCGATGGCAAGGTCATGCGCGACTGAGCGCTTGATGGCAAAGAGGCTGTAGGTTTCACGGTACATGCCCTGTTCTCGAACGGGCAGCAGATCCCGATCTTCGGCGTAGAGGATGAAGAGCAGGCGGTAGAGGACGATCAGCGAATTGTCGTACACAGCGCGCAAGGCGCTCGCATCCGAGCGGAAGCTGTTGGCCGGATAGTCAAGAAAGCCTTGCGCCAGGTGAAGAAGTGCATCGTACACCTGCGTCTTCAGCGACTCGCCGACTCGCCGGGCGAGCTCGACGCTCTCGCGGAGGACCGCCGCCACTCCCAGCGGCCGCTCGTCGAACGCCGCGCGGCGGAAGAACGCGTAGAAGTAGAGGAAGGTCCCGCAGTCGTCCTGTGCGAGCGCGAATAGGTCCACCTCATAGTAGTGGTCCAGTTTGTGCGCGCTCTCCTTGTGGTAGAGGCGCCACAACCGGCCGTTTGTCAGGATGCCCCAGTCCACTCCACTGTGCTGGATATAGAAGGCTATCTGATAGGAGGGATTCTTGTTAGAGAAGGGGTCAGCGCCTCGCCGGAGCAGTGTGGTGTCCAGCGAGCGGTCCCAGTGCTTGGCGTCTCCCACTGCGAACCCGCCCTGATCCGGCAGCGCGTCGTCCAGCGTGCGGTTCTTGTTGGCGTTCAGCGTCTCCCTGTTGCGATAGAATATGTAATCCGGCTTCTGCGTGCTTTGCGGTGTCTTGAGCGAAGGCTGGACCTCGAAATCGTGCCCGAGCGCCTTGAGGACCGGGCGTACGAGATCCTGCTCCGTCTGCGCCTCGTTCGCGCTCGGAGCGTACGCCGCAAACAGCCGGGCGATTTCCTGCTGCGCGCGTCTGGCGTCGTCGAGCTGCAGGCGCCATTCAGGACGGTTCGGCAGCACCTCGTTCAGGTAGTGGTCGGAAAACAGCTGCTGGTTGTTGTGCGGCCGCGAAACGGGCAGCGGCAGTTGGCTATCGGGCATGTGGCTCCCTCGGTGACCGCAAACCGTTCGGCGACACGAGGGCGTTTCCCTGCGCGACTGCCCGCGGATGAGAGGATCGCGGCGCCCGGTCCGTCTGGTAAGATGCGTACGGCAGGGTATCCTTAAGATATTCTCGAACCAGGGCGCCCGTTTTCGCTCGGTCGAGCAGTCTCTATTCATGGCAATGGGTGGCAGGCTGTCTGCGGGATACCTGGAACACGTTTGTACCCTTCGATCGGGTGGGAGTCACACGTATCGATGCACCGTAAGTCAAAGTTCAATCGTTATGGGTGGAGCGCGGTCGCGGCCATGCTCGCGTTTCTGGCACTTCTCGTATGGGCAGGAGTATCCGACGCATCCATCCGCGGTTCGTCACGCTCGGAGCTGGACCAGCGGTTCACCGGCACGGTCCTGCCCTTCCTGCGGTCTTACTGCACCGCATGCCACGGCAAGCAGAGGCCGCAGGCGCAGCTCGATCTGAGCGTCTACGCAAACGCAGAGGCGGTCGTACGCGACTACCCGCACTGGTCCCTCGTGCTGGAGAAACTTGCCGCAAAGCAGATGCCTCCTCCGAGCGCGGGCCGGCAGCCGACGGCTCACGAGCGCGAGGGCGTCAAAGCCTGGATTCGCGCCGTGAGGGAGTACGAGGCGGAGCGGAATGCCGGCGATCCTGGCCCGGTGCGGGCGAGACGCCTGAGTAACGCGGAGTACGACTACACGATCCGAGACCTCACAGGCGTGGACCTGCGACCGACCCGCGAGTTCCCCGTGGACCCGGCGAACCAGGAGGGCTTCGATAACTCCGGCGAATCGCTCACCTTCTCTCCCGCGCTGACGAAGAAGTACGCTCAGGCGGCGAAAGAGATTGCGGATCACCTTGTGCTGACCTCAACCGGCCTGGAGTTCGCAGCGCATCCGGTACTGGTAGAAACGGACCGCGACAAGTTCTGCATCCTCCGCATCGTCGATTTCTACAAGCGGCAGCCAACGGACTATGCGGACTACTTCCACGCCGCCTGGCGGTACCGCTACAGGGCCGTCCTCGGCGCTCCGAAGGCTACGCTGCAGACCGCGGCGGCCGACGCCAAAATCAGTCCGCGTTATCTCGAACTGGTGTGGAATACTCTCACATCGCCTGCCGAAAAGGTCGGTCCGATAGCCAGACTCCAGGAGATGTGGAACGCGCTGCCGATCCCGGATAAGGACCGGTTGGATGCGGCGCAGCCGGTTTGCTCGGCGATGCGGAACTGGGTCCTGGCGCTGCGTAAGAAGGTGGCCCGGCGGTTCGACAACCTTCGTGTGCCGCGCGGTTTCTCCGATGGTGGCCAGTGTTTCGTGCTCTGGAAGGACCGGCAGTACGCGTCCCATCGCCGGCTGCTAAATCCGGGCGCCCTGCAGGTCGGAGGCGTGCCTCCATCGCGCATCGTCCCAGCCCGGCGGTATGGCGGCCGCACGAGGGCCGATCAGACGGTAACAGACCCGGTTGATCCCGACCTTGCGGTACCACAGGATGCGGCTGCCCGTGCCCCCTATCTGGCGGCATTCACTCGATTTTGCAGCGTCTTTCCGGACGCCTTCTACATCTCCGAGCGCGGCCGGATGTTCGTCGACGACCCGGGCGATAAGGGCCGCCTCCTTACCGCCGGGCTCCATAACTCCATGGGTTACTTCCGGGACGATGTTCCGTTGATGGAGCTGATCCTGGACGAGAACGGCCGGCGGAACCTCGATCATCTCTGGTTGGATTTCGATATGGTTGCCTCCGTACCCGAGCGAATGCACCTGGAGTTCTTCGTCTATGAGCGCGCCGAGGCAGGGACCATCACCGATCCGGAGTTCAACTTCGCGCGCGCCGAAGACAAGAGCGCGCTGTCCGACGCTAAAATCAAACTTCTCGGAGATCTCTATCTGGCGAAGGCGCGCAGGAACGGCGGCGAGCCACCCGCGCTGCAGGCGATCGAGGACCACTTCAAGTGGGTCTCGGAGACTATCCGCGCGACCGAGCGATCTCGCCTGGCCGCGGAGCCGGCCCAGCTTAAGGCGCTCATCGATTTCGCTCGTCGCGCGTACCGGCGGCCGTTAACCGACTCAGAGCGATCCGATCTGCTCGTGTTCTACCGGTCGCTGAGGCAGTCGGACGGTCTGGGCCATGAGGATGCGATCCGGGACACGGTCATCAGCATTCTGATGTCGCCGAACTTCCTGTTTCGGCTGGATCTCGACGCGGCCGAAGGCAGCTCGACCCCGAGGTCGCCGTCCGGCGAAAGGCGGACGGCTGCGGCACCGCGCGGCACCACCGGGCGAACAACGGCCAGCCCTCGTTCGTACGGCCCGTATGCGAGGGCCATATGCGTTAACTTTGCAACAACCTCGTGCCGTGGGACCCATACGGGCAGGCTTAAGGTCCTCGACTCTGGAGGGCTGCATGTCCGCCTTCACGGACGGAAAATGCAGTCCGCGATGGCGGACATGCGGGCGGCCGCAGGGCCGGACTTAGCGTCGTCGCAAGGCGAGCCCGTACGGGCCAAGCTATTCCGTCAGCGTAAGTTGGCGCAGTTGGGGGTGAGGGCTATCTCTTCCCCCCACCCGGCACAGGCGCGGGTCGACGATCACAGCCGCAATAGCGTTCAACCGCTCTCGGACTATGCGCTCGCGAGCCGGATGAGCTATTTCCTCTGGTCGAGCATGCCGGACGCAGAGCTGCTCGCACATGCCGCAGCCGGAGACCTTCACCGACCGGAAGTTCTAGCCGAGCAGGGGCGCCGGATGCTGCGAGACCGCCGCATTCGCGCGCTTGCGCTGGAGTTCGGCGGCAACTGGCTGGACTTCCGCCGATTTGAAGAGCACAATGCGGTGGATCGGGCGCGGTTCCCTGGATTCAACGACGACCTGCGCGAGGCGATGTTCGAGGAGCCGGTCCGGTTCCTTATGGATGAGTTCCAGAACGACCGCTCCGTGCTGGATCTGCTCTACGGGAAGTACACGTTCGTGAACGCGACGCTTGCGCGGCACTACGGAATGACCGGAGTGAAGCCGGCGTCCGGTGATTGGGTGCGCGTCGACGACGCCGATCGCTACGGGCGCGGCGGGCTCTTGCCCATGGCGGTGTTCCTGACCAAGAACTCCCCGGGACTGCGCACCAGCCCCGTGAAGCGCGGCAACTGGGTCGTTCGCCGGCTGTTGGGCGAGACCATTCCGCCGCCACCGCCCGTCGTCCCGCAGCTGCCGAGCGACGAAAGCAAGATGGGGGAGCTGACTCTGCGCCAGGCGCTCGCGCAGCACCGCTCCGATCCGGCCTGTGCCGGCTGTCACGCTCGGTTCGACTCCTATGGCCTGGTCTTCGAGGGATACGGGCCGATCGGCGAGCTTCGCGACAAGGATCTCGGCGGAAAGCCGGTGGACGCGCGAGCGCCATTCCCCGGCGGTATCGAATGCACCGGAGTAACCGGGCTGCAGGAGTTCGTCCGCCGGCAGCGCCAGATGGATTTTCTCAACAACATCTGCCGCAAGTTGTTGTCCTACGGATTGGGGCGCAGCCTTCAGCCGTCCGACGATAGTACGCTACTTGAGATGCAGCGGCGATTGGCAGCCGGAGGCTACCGGTTCGAGACGCTGGTGGACACGGTTGTTACGAGCCGACAGTTCCGTAACCGGCGTACGTCGGCCCAACAAGCAGGGGCGAAAGTCGGCATGCACGGCCGGTGCTATTTGTTGAAAATCCATCATTGCCGCATGGGTACGGTTATTTGATTGGCATTGGGTCTAGACCATTTTCCGAGGGAGCCAAACATCATGTCGAACCAGGATCAACGACCGGCCGGACCGTTATCCCGCCGCGTGTTTTTGCGCGGCGCCGGAGTGGCCATCGCTCTGCCATGGCTCGAATCGATTCCTGTCTGGGGGGCAGCCTCAGCGGCTCCGAAGGCGCCTAGTTTGCCGCCGAAGCGCTTCGTGGTCCAGTTCATGGGAACGGGGATCAACCCGGACCACTGGTGGGCTAAGGGCGAGGGCGCCACCATGGTGCTCAGCAAGAGCCTCCAGCCCCTGGAGCCGTTAAAGTCGAAGCTAAACGTCATTAACGGACTCTTCAACAAGCCCTCCACGGGAGTGGGAATCCATCCCGGCATGACCGGGAATATCCTCTCGGGCATGCCGCTCACCAGGGGCGCCGTGCTGCACGGCGGCGTCAGCGTGGATCAGGTCCTCGCCGCTCGCATCGGGCAGGACGCGATTCAGCCGAGCCTGGTCCTCGCGTGCGAACAGCCGCTCACCGGTTACCATGAGACGAACTTCTCGATGGCCTATAGCTCCCACATCTCCTGGCAGAACGCGGACTCCCCCGTTCCCTGTGAGGTTTACCCAGCACTGGCGTTCGACAGCCTCTTCGAGAATAGCGGCAGCCGGCGCATGGAGAGCATCCTCGACCGCGTCAGCGCGGAAGCAGCCGGACTTCGGCGCCGGATCAGCGGCGGCGACCGCGCCAAGCTGGACGAGTATTTGACCAGCGTGCGCGACGTGGAGCAGCGCGCGCAGAGGATGCGCGGCGACATGGGCAAGGCTGCGGGTGTGGCGAGAAACAGGGGCAGGCCGCTCGCCACGATGAAACGGCCGGAAAACGGCCTCCCGGAAGACATTCGAGAGCATATGCGCCTGATGTGCGACATCGTCGCGATGGCCATACAGACCGACAAGACCCGCATCGCCACGCTGCTGATGTGCCGCGATCTCTCCGGACTCTTCTACCCGTTCCTCGGCGTGCGTGATGCGCATCATCCCGCCTCCCACCACGACACGTCCGAAGACTATCTGCGCATTACCCAGCACTACACGGGCCAGCTCGCCTACCTCGCCGGCCGCCTCCAGGCGATGCAGGAGGGTGAGGGCTCCGTTCTGGACAGCACGTGCCTGCTCTGGCTCTCCAATATGTTCTCAGGCTCGCGTCACGATAACTCGACGCTGCCGATTCTGACACTTGGCGGTCTTGGTGGGACATTGACAACTGGCAGGGTCTTGAACTATCGCGACAAAGGCGACGAGAACCGCAAGGTCTGCAGCCTGTATCTCTCCCTGATGGACAGGATGGGCGTTCAACTGGACCGATTCGGCGATGCGGATACTCGGCTCGCCGGGATTTAGAGTATGGCTTGCCGTCGGCATGGACGGCCTAAGTGGAGAAATTACGATGCCACGGACACAGTTACCTCACGCTCAACTGACACAAGTGACCGAGAGAGTCGACCAAGAGCAGATCGTCCCCCTGGATCCGCTCGCCGGCTTGATTTCAATCAATTCGGAGCGGCTAAGCGGAGTCCCCTGCTTTGCGGGAACGCGCGTACCGATCAAACATCTGTGGGACTACTTGGAAGCTGATGAACCGCTTGCAGAGTTCCTGGAGGGGTTCCCGGGTGTCTCTCGTGAACAGGCCGTTGCGGTGCTGAAAACGGCGTATCAGCGGCTCTTGGAAAGCCTGCCGCCTCTGTGAGGATACTGTTAGATCATAACATTGATTGGCGGCTCAAGCGCCTGTTGCCTGCCCATGAAGTACGTTCCACGCGGTTTTACCGCTACCCAGCGGTTAAAACCGCGCCTGACAAACCACGACGCCCTCCGGGCAAACTCGGACTCGGCAGCGACCTGTCAGTACGCGCAAGAGACGCTGCTTGCAGAGTATAAGGCGGACGAGAAGGAAACTTCCAGTGAGGAGGAATTATAATCGAGCGTACCTTCACTTCGTCTGGGCGACGCGGGAAAGACTGCCGTTGCTCACGAGGCCGGTACGCGATCTCGTGTACCCAGTAATACTATCGGAATGCAATGCGATGAAATGCCGCGTCGAGGCGTTAGGCGGTGTCTCAGATCACGTCCATCTCATCATCCATTTTGCGAGCACTGCGTCGTTCGCCGAACTGATGAAGGCCGTAAAGGGAAGTTCGTCACATCTCGTAACTCAGAGGTATCCGTCAATCTATTTCAAGTGGCAGGGGGCTTATGGGGTGGAGAGCGTTGATCCCGAAGGATTGCCTGCCGTGATTCGATACGTACAGGACCAGGACGCGCGTCATCGAGACAACCAGCTCGACGCCCGATGGGAAACGATCGACATTAATGACGAGTAGGTTCGTACACTTGGTGACAATATGTGATCGCTACAAGCGCAGGCGTGACGACGGCGCATTTGTCCGAGGGACCTCGTTGCGAGCGACTGATCTCCCATTGCGCATGTAGTGTTGCAGCATGACGGAATTTTTGTCCGCAGGACATCGTGTTTTATCAGGCGCGACTTCAGTCGCCGGCCGCTCCCAACCACGAATCCGCTCGCCTCGTCCCAATCTCGACCAACGTTACCATCAAGCTCAATTTCGCAAGAATCGAGAAGTCCGGCCGGGAGGTGTTGAGGGCGGACCCGCAGAACCAGTTGTTTCCCGGCAAAACAAGCCGAGCGGCGCTGGACCGCAGTCAACATACGTGAAGGAAGACCCATGCAACCATCTCGTCGAAATGGCTTTACGTTGATCGAGCTTCTCGTCGTGATCGCCATTATCGCGGTTCTGGCAGCGATCCTCTTCCCGGTGTTCGCTCAGGCCAGAGAGAGCGCTAGGCGCACGGTCTGTCTGAGCAATTCGCGGCAGATTGGCCTTGCGATGGCGATGTACATCCAGGATTTTGACGAGCGAACGCCCACGGTCTATCAGGATTTTACTTCCTTTGCGGTCACGGACGCGTGGAACCTGCTGCAGCCGTATATCAAAAGCGTCGACGTTTTCTACTGTCCGGACCGGGCGCAGACGGGATGCGGCGCACTGGAGGGTATCCCTGAGCCTCTAAACGCGCGATGTATCGGCTATGGCTACAACTGGGGCCCCGTCCAGTCGTTCAGCACGATGGCCACCGAGGGCGGCCTGCTGAACGTCATGACCTACAACGATTCCACACAGCAGCAGATCGCGATCGGCAAGACTCTGGCGGCGATGCAGGCTCCATCGGAGGTATTCGCCTTCGGCGATTCCATGGATCTTCCCTGGTATACCCTGGGCCTCAATGTGATACTGATCGGCTATTCCGGCGACACTAACAGCGGCATGACCCATGGCGGACGGTTCAATATGAACTACGTCGACGGACATGCCAAGAGCATGAGGTGGCGGGGAGCCTACTACATTGGCGGAGCAAGGGGAACGAAGTTCGCCGTCCCACGCGATACCGCGGACTACTCAAAGTGGTGCGCCGATCCGGATGAGGTCCTGAACACCGACTACGGCGTGATGGCATGCAAGGATGTCGCCGGCACGCTGATGGGCGTGCACACGAGCTGGCTGCCGGAGTGATCTCGCCGGCGGGCGCAGAACGCGTGCGTCAGTTTTAGACGCGGACAAGTATCTTCCCCAGGTGAGCGTGAGACATCCGCTCAAAGGCCGCTTTGGCCTCCTCGAATTGGAAGACGCTATCGATCACCGGTCGGCGGCCGCTCGAGTTCAGGCTCTCGACGATCCTCCTCCATGCGGCCTGCGCCTCTTCCGGCTTGTAGGCGCCGACCGAGACTCCGCCAATGCAGTTGCGACGGAAGAATAGCGTCGCTGTATTGAACTCCGGAACCACGCCACCGCTCCGGCCTACCACGCTCACGCGTCCTCCGTCTCCAAGGACGGCGATCACCTCGTTAAGCCACGGCCCGGCAACGTTGTCTACCGCAAGGTCGACCCGATTTGGAGCGATGGCGGCAAGGATCGATTTTCGCAGGTCCGGTTCGTCCGGACTGAACAGGTGGTCCGCGCCGAGCTCCTTCAGCTTGATCCCGTTCTCCATGCTGCGCGATAAGGCGACGACTTTGAGTCCCATCGATTTCGCGAGGAGTATCGAAGCCACGCCGACGCCTCCACTTGCCCCGGTCACCAACAGGACCGAGCCGCGCCGCGGCGGAGCGGCAGGATCAGTCCACTGAGTCAGGGCCTGCCAGGCGGTGAGGAATACCAGGGGTGCGCCGGCCATCTCCTCCCGGGTCCAGCCGTCGGGAATGGAGACGAGGTTCGAGACCGGAACGACGACCTGCTCGGCAAGGGTTCCCCACGCGTCCACACCGGTGCTTCCACGCAGGATGCCAACGGTCTTGCCAACGAGTCCGCCATCCGCGTCCGGTCCGACCGCCACGACGTCACCGACGCCGTCACGGCCCAGGATATGAGGCAGGGCCGGCCTGGCAGGGTACATCGCCTGCGCCAGATAGGCATCCGCGGGATTGACGGCTGCGAGCGTAACGCGTAGCAGCGCCTCTCCCGGTCCGGGCTCCGGGTCGGGCACTTCCCCATACCGCAAGGTGTTCACGCCTTCAAATGCATCCAGCAGCCATGCTCTCATTGTCCCTCTCCTCTGACTTGGTGGGTCTCGCACGCAGTCGGACCCGACTGACCGATGAACTCGTACAACAGAATTCCGGTCGCGGTGGCGACGTTCAGCGAGTCACAGCGGCCAGCCATGGGAATCCGCACCGTATGGTTGCAAGCTGCCTGCCTCTGCTCCGGTAGTCCCGTTCGCTCGGACCCCATGTACAGTACGGCCGGTGGGCGGAAGGATGCTTCCCGATAGTCCACATTGCCACGAGGGGACGCCCCGATGACAGAGATCCCGTGGCGTCGGGTCCACACGGCAAACTCCTCGAATTCGCACCGCACGAGGCGTTGGAAGAAGACCGCGCCCATACTCGCGCGAACAGATATCGGGTCATACGGATCGGCCGACTTCCCGACGAGCATTACGCCGTCACAGCCGGCCGCCTCGGCAACCCGCAAAATGGAGCCCAGATTACCCGGATATTGAATACCATCGAGCGCGACCCAGGCAGACAGAGTATCCGGTCGAATATCGGTGAGGCGCTCCCATCGCTGCCGGAGCACGGCGCCAATCCCCTGTGTTTCGTCTCTGTCGGATAGGAACTGAAGCACCTCCTGAGTGACGCATAGCTGCCTTGAATGGTTCCTGAGGAGGTCCCTGATCCCCGCGCGGACAGGCGTGGAGATTTCGCTCTCGCCGGCTACCACCAGGGTTTCAATCTCCACTCCTCGCTCCACGGCGGCCAGTACGAACCGGATGCCTTCCACGAAGAATAGCCCGGTCTGATCTCGCTCCCTCCTCAGGCGCAACCGACGGAGTCGCCTGATCTCAGGATTGTTCATGCTCGAAATCGTAACGATCTCCGGCGCTCGGCGCACCGGCCTGCAGGCTGTCACGTCGTCTCGTCTGCTCATCGTTCTCTCCTTTCATGATCGCGCTCTTAGGTCGCGCCGGGCGGAAAGACGATCGCGATCGCGAGATCCATTGAGGGACGACAGCGAGGAGCTAAGCGGGTTCCGCTGACGATTCGAGGCGTTGGGGATACGGGAGGAGAAGCGACACGACCGCTTCGCCGAGCAGCCGCACTGCGGCGTCGGACTTCCAGCGGCGCGACGAATTGTTTAGTGAATGGTCAACATTAGCGGTGCAGTTCGGTGCGAAGGCGGAACGGCTGTGGTTGTACGGACACACCCCCGTATCGTTGACCGGCAACGCCATGCTAAACCCAATGCCGGTTTAGTATCGACTTCGTCACGAGGTTGGAAACCCTGGTCTAAGTTTGCAAATTAGATACTGGACAACCAGTCCGGGTGGCCGACGCCGTAAACGGCTTCGCTCGGGGGCTCGCGGCCAAGTGCCCTACCGGGCACGATGCATCTACAGCACGGCCGCCGCTAAGCGCCAGCAATGCCGGATCGTTTATCTGCCCGGCTCAGCGAGGATTATCGCTGACCGGCATGGAAACAGTGCACGCTGGAATTTGGGTCCGGTCGCAGCCGATGCTTGACCTGGACGAAAGGATAATCGATGCTGAATCGCAGGGAGTTGTTGAGCGCTGGAACTGGTCTGTTTGCGGCAGGCGGACCATCGATCTTGATTGCAGGGCGCCGCGGCGCGGCCGATGGCCTCTCTCGCTCAACGCTCATCACCGAGCCGTTCGTCGTCGTCGAGACTTCCAATGGAAAGCTTCGCGGCGGCCGTAGCCGCGGCGCGCTCGCTTTCAAAGGCATACCGTATGGCGGTCCCGTGTCGGGCGCGAACCGGTTCAAGGCCGCGCCGCCCGTGGAGTCCTGGACCGGAGTTCGCGATGCGCTGGCGCTCGGCACTCCCGCCCCGCAGTCGCCAAAGACCGTTTACGGTGAGCGCGAGCCGCACCCCGGCGAGGAGTGCCTCGTATTGAACGTATGGACTCCGGCGCTTGACGGTAGGAGGCGGCCGGTCCTGTTCTACAATCACGGGGGCGGATTCTCCACGGGCTCCGCGGGCAGCGTCGCGCAGGACGGCGGGCAGCTGGCCGCCAACCACGACGTGGTTGTAGTCGCAAGCAACCACCGTCTCGGCATTATGGGGTATCTCTACCTGGGCGAGCTCGGGGGCGAGGCCTACACCGCGTCCGGCAACGTCGGCATGCTGGATATTGTCGATGCGCTCAAATGGGTGCACGCGAACATCGCGGCCTTTGGCGGCGATCCGCACAATGTGACGGTGTTCGGTGAGTCCGGAGGCGGCGCCAAAACTTCCGCGCTGATGGCCATGCCCTCGGCCAAAGGGCTATTCCACAAAGCTGGAGTCATGAGCGGTCCTATGCTGCGAGTGACGGAAAAGGCCCATGCGACGGCGATTGCGCGCGCCGTGCTGGAACTCCTGGAAATCCGCCCGGATGAGATCCACAAACTAGCCGAGCTGCCATTGGATCAGCTCCTGGCAGCGCAGAACGGCGGGCCGACATCCTCCGGGCGGACCGCTCGCCTGCTCGGCGGTTTCGGACCGATGCTGGACGGATCGATTGTTTCGCAGCATCCGTTCGACCCCGCTCCGGCGCCGTATGTCGCCAACATTCCGATGCTGATCGGACAGAACCGTGACGAGGCGACTTTCTTCTTCTGGGAGAACCCGGAAGTGTTCAAGATGGACGACGCGGCGATGGTCGCCCGCCTGCGCGCCGAGGTTGGCGCGGAGAAGGCGGATGCGATACTTCCGGTCTTCCGCAAAGAGCGCCCGAACGCAACGCCCGTCGAGCTGTTCATCGCGATATCGACGTGCGGCATGTGGAGCGGAACCCTGGCCGAGGCGGATAGCAAGGTGCGGCAGCACGG
>JBBQVV010000050.1:0-23336 GCA_038211235.1 Chthonomonadales bacterium
TCAGGAACGGACAGCGGCCTGCGCGTCACCGACACGGACGGTAACTCGATTCTGTTGACGGAAGCCGGCAACAGCACCGCGACCACTAACGACGGCGCGCTCAACGTGACATCCGGCGCCGTTCAGTTCCAGATCGGGGCCAATGCCGGGCAGACCGTCGGCACCAGCCTCGGCAACATCCGAACCACGAGCCTTGGCAACACAAGCGTCGCCGGCAGCAGCGTCGCGCTCATTGACGTGACGACTGCTATTGGCGCGGACAACGCGCTAAAGATCACCGACGAGGCGATCGGACAGGTATCTCAACTGCGGGCAAATCTTGGCGCGTTCCAGAAGAACACGCTGGAGAGCACGATCCAGTATCTTGGGGTCGGCGTGGAGAACCTGCAGGCATCGGAGAGCCAGATCCGCGATACCAACGTTGCGACGGAAGTGGTGAGTCTGACGAAGAATCAGATCATCCAGCAGGCGGCCACGAGCGTATTGGCTCAGGCCAACTCCGCCCCACAGCAGGTACTGGCATTATTGCGGTAAGTACGAGACAGTAGACGGTAGGTGGTAGAAGGCAGACGGTGGACTACGAGCTGCCGTCTGCCTTCTACTACCTACCGTCCGCTTTCTGTCTTCTACCTTCTAGCGCTCGCCGCGTGGACTTCTCGCCAGGCGAGTTCTGCGGCGCCCATGATTCCAGCGTTGTCGCCAAGCTCAGCGGAGACGATGCGGGCCGACGCAATTATCGATCCGATGGCGGACGCCCGTGCCGTCCGCAGCGCCGAGTCGCGCAGCGTCTTCGAGTTCGAGATCTTACCGCCGAGCACGACAACCTCAGGATTAAAGACGTTCACCATGCTTGCGATGCCCAGGCCGACGAAGTGGCCGGTCTCGCGCATCACCTCTCTCGCCAGCTCGTCGCCCGCCTCGGCCGCCTCGTCGATCAGGGCCGGAGTGATGTGCTGCTGAAGCGCCTCCGGCCCGTTGATATGGCTCCAGAGGAGCGTCTCGCGCCCCGACTCCATCTTGAGAACGGCGCGCTCGACGATAGGATCCCGGCCGGCGAGAGTCTCAAGGCGGCCGTGCGGCCCATTTGCGCTGCTTCCCACTCCATCGGCGATGATGATGTGTCCAACCTCGGCCGCACCGCCCGTGCACCCGCGAAGCACCTCGCCTTCCACTATGATGCCTCCTCCGATGCCCGTTCCGAGAGTGAACATTACGAGGTGCCGGGCGCCACGACCGGCGCCATACCGGAACTCTCCGAGCGCCGCGACGTTAGCGTCGTTGTCCATCGTCATTGCGATCCCAAGCTCGGCCTCTACCAGGCTGCGGAGGGGAACCTGCTTGTACGGCACGTACTGGCCGTCGACGTTTTCGCCGAAGTTTGGAGCCCAGACGATCATGCCTTCGGGCACATTGATGTGGCCAGGGACCGCGATGCCGATTGCGCCGATCTCGTCCAGGGGCACGTCGGCGCTTGCCGCCGCGGCGCGGACAGCCTCACCGATGCGAACCACGGTCTGGGCGGCCCCTGCCTTTGCGCTGGATGAGTTCTCGGCGCGTCCCCGCATCTTCTCTTCCCGATCGACGACGGCGGCTCGCACATTCGTTCCGCCCAGATCGATTCCTATCACAAATAAGGCATCTGCCTTTGCCCTAGCTCGTTGATTGCTCACGCTGTTCCTCCGGAGAGTTGGATGTTTGATCGCTCGGCATCGAGTGGGTGGTCGCCGGCTGCTGGTCTCGGTAGGCCTGCGCTGCTGCCGCGTAGACAGCTCGCGGCGGCACATCGAACGCCTTCGCCGCAGCCTTGACGTCTTCGTATTCCGGCGAGGCGCTCGTTTCGGTTCCGCGCCAGGCGCCGATCTTAATTCGTATGGTTCCGTACGGGGTTTCGACGGACCTCCACGTCCGATCCAGGGTGTAGCGCTGAAGAGTCTGGTAGCGAACTCCAAATGCCGTGGTATGCGTGAAGATCAAGCCGGCGAGGGTTTCCGTGAGCTGCGGCCGCGCTATCGTCGAGAGCAGCGTGCCGGGACGACCCTTCTTCATCTGGACAGGCGTCAGAAACACGTCCAGTGCGCCGGCCGCCAGCAGCCGCTCCACCGTCGCATCGTAGAATTCAGGCGAGAGATCGTCGATGTTCGTCTCGATCAGCGTGACTGTTGCCGGCGGACGGTCCCGCGGCGAATCGGTGGGCTCATTGGCCGGCGCCGCCGGCGTATGATCCACGGGCTGCTCGCGAAGTAACTCGACTGCGTGCGGCAGCAGGGGGAGCAGGACATCGAGGCCGTCCCGAACTCCGCCGGAACTGCCGGGCAAGTTTATGATGATCGTACTGCCGCGGATGCCCGCTACTCCGCGTGACAGGACCGCGCGATCCAGCTTCTGATAGCCGGACCAGCGCAGAAGCTCTGCAAGCCCTGGCGCTTCACGCTCGATTACCTGCCTGGTTGCCTCCGGGGTGATGTCCCGTGGCGAGAAACCCGTGCCCCCTGTTGTGAGCACGACGTCGCAGCCGGCGACGCACCAGGCCAAAAGGACATCCTGAATCGCACGGACCTCGTCGGGGACTACCGCGCGGTCCGTTACCTCGTAGCCGTTCGCCCTGAGCGCCTCCTGTAGCAGACGGCCGGAGACATCCTCACGCTCACCGCGCGCGCATCCGTCGCTAACCGTAAGCACCCCTGCCCGAAGTCCGGCCATCGTTGCTCCATCGCTGCTCGTACTGCCCCGGTCTATTCGCCGCGCGGCGCCGGTCTCCCTCCTGATCAAACCTCTCGCCACGGCCGATCACTTCTCGAACACGACCTCGATGCGGCGGTTCAGCTGGCGGTGAGCTTCCGTTGCGTTGTCGTTGCCGGCGACGGGAAACCGGTCGGCGTAACCGATGGCCTCCACGAGTACGCCGTCTCGGTCCGTTGAGATGCCCTGTGCATTGAGGGCGGCTTCGATCTGCCTCGCCAACCATATCGCCCGCGCGGCGGAGAGCTCCCAGTTCGATGGAAAATGGGTGCTCGCAATCGGCCTATCGTCCGTATGTCCTTCGACGCGAATCCGTTTGACCAGGACCCGTTTTCGCCTGGCATCGTAGCACTGATCGAGCACGGACGCCAGAACGGTATCGAGCCTGGAGGTATCCGTCGGCACGGCGGATCCCGGCGGGAACCGAAGTCTGTTCTGATCGATCGTGCGGATGATCCGGGATGACAGCAGGCGATCACGGACCGTCGGGCCGACCTCCAGCCAGAGCGCGTTTCTATGCGCCTCGAGCTCCTGCCTCTCCTTCGCCGAGAGGGGCGCGTCACGATCCTTCGCGATACGACGGCAGATATCGTCAGGCGCTATCTCGCGCAGATCCGTGAGCAGCGGTGCGTCCTCACCACGCTCGCGACGGATCTGGAGGTTGTGAAGCAGGAGAAGCTCTTCGCGACGATGCTTCAGGTCGTAGTCGGAGTCGGACTGCCGCAGAACGAATGCAGCCAGAAGCAGGAGCACTAGCGCGAGCATCAGATCGAAGAGGCTGCGAAACGGATGGCTGCTCGTCTCCGCTGCGCCGGCTCTGCGCCTCATGTCATAGCCCTTCCTCTAGCCTGCATCATTCATGAAACCGGTCGGCGGGGGACCCAACGGGTAAACTGAGCGCCCCGCCCTACTGCCGGTCAAACGTTCTACTCGTGAACTATCCAGGGTAGGCCGCATCACCGACCTTTCCATCGCTGCGCAGTCAGTCTACATCCGTCGTCCGCCCGGTACCACTCTCTTTGCTGACGGCCCGTTCGGCTCGAGAATTCACGATGGCCATGACGTCCACGGTCTCATCCTCGCGCGGCGTCACTCCGTCGAGCCGCTTTGCCAGCGCGTCGAGATCGCGTGCGGCCTCACGCGTCCGCAGTTCGAGTTGGTCCTGTGCGGCGCCGGCGCTCTCCTGCCACCGCTTGTGCTCCGTCAGGTGCCGGTCCGCGCTGCCGGCGACCTGCCCGACAAGATGCGTAAGCGCGGCGGCCTGCTCGCGAACCTCGTCAAGGAGAGCGACCGTTTCGTCGAGGCCCTCCTTTACCCCGCTGCGCAGAGCTTCCGGAAGGCGGGCGCTCACCATATCGAGTGTGGACCCGATCCGGTCCTCGACCACAGCAAGCTGCGCGGAGATCGCGTTCCCCACGGCGTTCACCCCAGCCTCCGTCGTGCGGCTGTTAATCGCCTCTTGCTCCGCGCTCATGGCAAGGAACTCGGCTCTCAGCCGGTCCATCAGCTGCGTCACTCGCGCGGAGTGATCTTCGATTTGCTGATGGATTGCCTCCCGGGTATCCTTCATTGCGGCCTGACGATCCTGGCGCGCGGAATCCTGAAACGCATCGAGCGATGCGCGGTGGTGTTCGAACAGCGTCGAGATCACAGCTTCGTGCCGCGAATGGGCGTCACGATGCATCCCGATGAAGTCGGCGTGCGCCGATTTGAGATCGGCCGCGGTCTCCGACCAGGTTCCGCTGTGCTGAGCCAGAGATCCGGCGTGACCGGCCAGCTCCTGGATCGGCTCGTGAATCTGCTGGGTCAAAACTTGACTGATCAGCCTTGCATGCTCCTTGAGGAGCGAATTAAGCTCGCTGGCCTGCTCCACAAGCGTTTTCTGGGTCACCGCGTTCTGCTTCGCTAGCGCGTACTCCAGCGCGTCCTGCATGCTCTGTGCGACCAGCTCGTTCGCGGCGACGAGGCGCTCCTCCGGACAAGTGACCGCCTTCGGCACATTGGCGAGGAAATAGTCGGCGACTGCGTCGTCCACGTGGACGGCGAGCGCATCCTGTTCGTCCTGCAGGGTCCGGTGACAGAGCCGCAATCCGATGTTCGCGATCACCGCGGCAAGCCCGCTCGTCATGCCGGGACCGACGTGAGCGAGAAGCGTGTCCGCTGTAAGCCCTTGCGCCTGGGTCAGCGTCATGAGGATGGAGACGAACGTGCCTGCGATGCCGACATTCAGGATGATGTCCATCAGGGCGCGGATCTCACGTTCCGGGCCTGGAAACTGCCGATCTTCGCTCTCGGCCATATCGCCGCTCAGCAGCGGCGTGCCACGACGAAGCGCCCGCCATATCTCCTTCACCCGCCGATCGAGTAGGGGAGTATCCGGCGAGAGGGATCTGGGCGCGCTTCTCGCCCCCTCCTTAAGGCGCTCCTCGATGCCCTCCGCCAACTCCGTTAGCTTGCCGGCAGCCAGGGGTATGGCTTCCGACTCGCGCGCATAGTGATTGAGGAAGTACAGTGTGCGGCAGAATCCGAAGAGCCACACCGCGAACACGAGCAGTGCGAACAGTCCTGAATAGGCGATCTGCGGAAGGCCTGCATGTCGCTGAGCGAGTCCATGAACCACAAGCGCGTCGGATGCGAGCACGCTCAGTCCCATCAGCGCCGAGAACAACAGTGGAAGTCGCGTTCTCCGTGACAGCGCCATCTAGGGCCAGTACCTCTCATTGCAGACCGGGCAGACGAAATGCGCGGCTCTCAGAGTCTCCACGCTGTCGCCCAGGAGGCTGTTGGAATGTGGGCAGTAGTAGGCGTTGGCGGGGTATTCGTCACCGGTTTCCGGAATTGACTGTCCCTTCATCTTGAACAGGTGTGCAAACAGCCGCCTCTCATCCTTGCTCGCCTCGGTCTCATAGGTGAAGAAGGCATCTGCCAGTCCGTCGTCACGCCCGTAGGCGCGCCGCAGTATCCGGTCGGCGTGCCCCTTTTCCAGGCCCTTCAATCCCAGGCTCCCCAGCGCGGATCGGCCCTCAGAGAGCGCCGCCACCATTCTCCCCTCTTTGACCTGGTCGCGATAACCTGCCAGTCGCACGCTCAAGCACTGGCGCAGCGTGCCGTAGTCGTCAGACAGCAGCCGCATCACTGCGTCGCCGAACTCCAGGGGAAGCAGGGCCTCCTTGTCTGTCACGCCGGGAATGCCGGGCGGATAGAATACGCGGAACTCGCCGTTTGCAATCTGATACCAGCCATCCGCAGTAATCTCTCCCCGGTTTGCGGGCGTCCATTCAAAGATGCCGTCGGAGGGCCGGCCCAGTAGTATCACCTGGAGCCACCACTCTTCCGTCTCGTCGACTCGACGGGGCGACACCAGCGGGTCGATCCAGTTCACATCGCTGCGCGTGTGCCAGAAGTGGAAGTCGGTTACGCCTTTATCGGCGCTCTGAAGGCTGCTCAGATCGTATGCGTGCTTGCTGACGACCCCGTCCATCTGCCCGAAGGTGAATCCGTGTCGCTCCTGAATTACCAGTAGGCGAAACGGATCGTGGCTGTCCGTGATCCTGCCATCTCGAGACAGAGGAATAGCGCTCTCAATCCTCGCCGCCATCTGCGCCACCCGGGTCTCTTTGCGGCTCATGTCCAGAAAGGCGAGGTTCTGGGCCTGGGGCCGGACCGCCCGGGCGCCCTGAAGCTGCGGGCTGATCTGTGCGGCGGCGATCCCAAGGCGTGGAGCACTGAGCTGGATTACCGTGTCCAGGTCCGGAGGTGCCGCCTTATCGGCAACATGAATCTGCGAGCGGAGCGAGTCGAAGACGGCTCTAGCCCGCATGTCGAGCGCCTGCGCGAGCTCTTCCGGGATACTGTCCTGCGCGCTTGCACGCCCCGGCTTCGGGTCGAAAGTGCTTTGCGACGCCGATAGACGAAGCTGCTGAACGAGGGGCGTTAGAGCACCGAGAACGTCGCGCTGCGCCGCCTCTTCCTTTCGTCCATCATCCCAACCGGTAGCGGGTTCATCGGGCCAGGTCCGCTGCCGCAACAGGTTATAGTACTCGTCGGTTACCGTCCCGCGCGCCGCAGGCGGCTCGGCATCGAAATAGACCTGACCATTAATCGGCGGCTTTTCGGCGGCCATCATACGCCATGCATCGTTGCCGGCCGCCGCTTTCTGCGCGAACGCCGACTGCATCGCATCGAGGCGCCGGAGCAGTACGGCCGTCGACTGGCGCGTCTTGTTCAGCATCTCGGCGATCAACTCGCGCCGCTGCAGATGGTTCATCGCCTGCATTTTCAGCTCGGTCTGCAGGTACGAATTGACGCTCTCCGTGATGACCGTCCAGCCGTGCTTCAACTTTTCCGCCCGACCGAATGGGTTGCGACTCTCCTCAATCCGCTCGACGTCCGCGATCTGCTCCAGCATGATCTCGCGAAGGGACTTAGCATCCTGCCGGGCCTCCGGAAGCGTCTCCTGCGCCTCGCGGGCCCAGGCCTCCATTCTGCGGAGCTGCTCCTTGAGCACTGCCGCGACGAAGCCTGGTCCACCATCCAGGTCGAAGAGGACGCGTTCTACGAACTGTTCGATGTCGCGCTCAACGCGATCTAGAAACGCCTGGTGGTTCTTCTCAACGATCTGGAGGAGCGATGGAAGGGCGCCCTCCGGCTCACCACGCGGCAGCTCCATCGCCGTCAGCCGGCCATCCACCTCCCGGAGAAGCTGGCGGACCTGTTCGACCCTTGGAGGCTTTCCCTCCGCAACGGGCCGGAACGTCTCCCGGAATAGAGCGACGCCGATTCGGTCCGCTCCGTCCGTCAACTGCTGAAGCTGCTGATCGAAGTCTGTTCCACCAAGAAGTCGCAGCGTGTCGTTGATCCGCTCCGGTGTAATGGTGTGCTGGCACCAGCGTTCCAGCGCGCTGGAGACGAGCCGCAAGGT
The DNA here is from genome assembly GCA_038211235.1 of Chthonomonadales bacterium. GTDB lineage: Bacteria > Armatimonadota > Chthonomonadetes > Chthonomonadales > Chthonomonadaceae > DATGJU01. The sequence goes on from JBBQVV010000050.1 coordinate 7,661, forward strand.
AGCTGCCCTGAGAATGTGCTCACCCGGGTACTCCAGGGCCGCCACGCCCATAGTGCTGAACAGTGGCCGCATAAACCCGACGCTGTCGGCCGTCTCCATTCCCCCCTTTGCGTCCACATCGCGCGCGGCGATCGCGCCCCCCGCCGGACCGACCGCCGCGGCAAGGTACTGTCCGATCATAACGTTGAGACGCTGTACGTCCGCTCCGTCCGGGCCTCCAGGCATCAGCACACGCAAGATGACATACGGCTTGTCGGTTCGCCTCGAAGGAGCATCATTCCCAGGAAGCTTCTGCATCCAGGCCGTGCCGGCAAGTTGATAGTGGTTGAGCTCCTTGAGCGCGTAGTACGCGTTCTTCTTGTATCGCGGCGCCTTGGATCCGGCAAGCTGCGGGTGGGGCAGCGTAAAGATCGCCTGGCAGTCGATGCCCTCGCCGTTCCACTCCTTGAGCAGGTAGCCCATATCGGCGGCGCCGCCGCTGCAGGTTCCGCCGCACAGAGTGCCCACGACGTAGACCACGACATCGGTATGGATATCTATGTTCAGGTCGGCGCGGCCGAGACTGTCTGCGACGGACTGCGGAGTAAGCTGCCGAAGGTCCGAAAGATCCCTCATAACACGTCGGCGGAGCAGATCGTATGTCTGGGGGTGGAACAGGCACAAACGGCCGAGCATCCGAAGGTTGCCCGCGCCCGCCGAGGGATTGTCGATCGCTCTCAAGCTCTGCCCGTCCTGCCAGTCAAAAAAGTCGAAAGCGGCGCCTGCCGTACGCGGCGCATTCAGGTAAGGCGCATACTCTTCGCGACTGATGCCTCCTCGGAGCACACGGTCGCCGAGTGGCGAAACTGGCTGTTCCGTCTCAAGCACCAGCATCCGCACCCAGGCCGCCTTCTCGTGACCGCCGAACTGCCATGTCAGGTGCTCGGCCACGGCCTCGGCGACCTCCTTGCCCGTGGTGCCCAGACCCAGGATAAGCGTTCTTCGAATGGAGAGAGTTTCCGACATCAGGCTCGGCTTCCTTTCTGAGCTGTATTGTAGGCGACCTCAAATCGCGTCTTCACCGCGGACCCCTCGGGTACGATCCGACAGAAGGCCTTCTTGCCAGGAGCGATCGTGAGCATTCGGCTGTCGAGGTTGGCAGGATCCGGGCCGTTCAGCTCGACGAACTGTGCTCCCGAGTCCGCGCCGACGCGCAGGTTGCGCTGGTCGTCGAAGTCCAGCCGGGCCAGGGCAGTCGCCTGCGCGCTCTCCTGACCGGCATCAACGGTGGGCGTCGCACCGGTCTCGACAAGTGAAACGGCTCCGGTCGCGTCGCGCTGAATCGTCCAGCGACTGGCGGTCGTCAGGGGTTGGACTGTCTGCTCGTTCGGGCCGATGGAGATGGAGAGGCTGCCAGGTATGGGAATGCCGACCGGGTTCGAACTCGGAGCCACGGGCTTCGTGATCGCGTCTCTGTCAGGTGGTACACGTCGTCGCAGCAGCGAGACGAGGGCGATGATGATCACCAATCCGAGGATGAGCCAGATCCAGGTCGGCGTGCCAGGACGCGATGCGGGCGGGGGCGCGGACGTCCCTGTAGCAACGTTCGACGACATATGGGACTGGGTCGGATTCGGCAGCGCCTCGGAGGGCTGTGGCCGGTCCGCGGACGGCTTCCAGGTATCACGATCGAACGTCGGATAGCGCGGACCGGTGGGCGCGCCGGACAACGAGACCAGATGCTCGGGAAAGAGCGCCGTGACTGCGACCGTTACGGGCTGGCTGCCGGCAAGAAGCCGGAACTCCTTGCGTACGAGCGGCAGCCGGTATCCTCCACGTCTCAGGGCGTCGCCAAGGAGGGGGTTGTCGGCGCCGAAGAGGTCGGCTCGCTCACCGGTCGGCGCCTGGCTCGCGTTACTGTTTGTGAGCAACAGGACGATCGCGCTCTTTACTTCGTCCGAGGGGATCGCCTTCGTGACGGTCTCATACAACACGCGCTCGATATCGTGGCCTCCCCGGCTGCCGGTATGCGGCGCATAGGGAACCTGGTCCGCAAATTCGGTCCGGCTCGCTGGCTGATCGGTGAGCGCGATCGTAGGTCCTACGTTCCAGGTTGACATCTCCCAGGCAATGGGAGTTATGCGGTCGCCGACCGAAAGTGAATTGTTGACGAGGCTGAACGCGATGCGGCGCATGGCGATCGCATGGACGGGATCCTGTCCGAAGTGACCGGTCGAAAAGCCGATATAAAGATGATAACGATCGTGGCTCCAGTCTCCTCCGCTTGCCGCGACCTCCTGCTTCAGCCAGGCATCGATCTCGGTCCGGGGAACCTGTGTGATGCGGGAGTAGTCATGGACGTCTACCGCCTGAGCGGATGCCGTTCGAAACAGGCCGCAGCTAAGAAGCAGGACTGTCAGCGGCAGGAGCAGCACGCACGGGAAGGCACAGTATGCGCCGTGGGTGTCCTGAATCCGGCTCATCCGCCCGATCCGGAGCAGGGTCATCCGGGCGCAAGGTCGCGGGGTCGTCATAGTTAGCGTTGTGTCTCCTGAAGGCGCGCAACTCCGCCCTCGTGCACGACGTAAAGGCTCTCCCCAGCCGGTATCAGCCCGAGTGGCCGAACGCGGGACTCGCGCCAGACCACGTCTACAACACCGGAAGCAGGATGCAGCGCGAGAAGGCTGCCGTCGCCCGCATCGTCGGTAAGCATCAGCAGCCGCGGCTCCCGATCCAGGGCATCAGCCGCCGGCTCCGCGAGGGCGCCCGCGATCCACCGGCCAGTGTACCTGCCCTCTCCGATCGCGTTTCCACTTCGGGAGTCCAGTGCGATCACCGTCCTACCCGCCACGGCGACGAGCTCCGGCGAAGCGAAGACATCGCGGAGCGGTCCGACGCCGCAAGCGACATCACGCAGCGTTATCATCTCCGCCCCTCCGGGAGTACCGGCGCCAAGCGAGACGCGGAGACCGTCACCCGCCGACCTTACCGGATGCGGCCCCGCGGCATCGCACCAGATGCGGTGAACACCAGCCATCGGCGGTTTCACCTGCCGCAGGGCGCGACACCGGCAGTCTAGCTGCCAGATGGCTCCGTCCTGCGCTATCCAGTGGGCGAGATCTCCGACGATCGTCAGGCGCGCGTTATCGCCGGGAGCGCTGTCAGGCGGTGCTTCGATGACCTGCTCCGGCGACAGGCTTCGCCAGTTTGCCGGCACGGGAGCGATCCAAAGTGCGGGCGCGGATCCAGCAAGGCACCAGCCGACCCACCAACCATCGCTGGAACCCTGCGCGATCGGCGTGCCGATCGACAGCGGTACCACGTCGTCCGTACGGCCTGGGTAGAGACACGCCAGTAAGAAACCGTTCGCCGCGGCGAGCACTGCCGCGCCGCCGACAACGGCAACGCGGGTACCGGCCGCAATGCGAGCATTTGCCTGTCCGTCATGGCCGAGCCAGCAGCTCCAGGGTGTGCCTGCTCCTGTGTCTTCCGCCGCGGTAAGAGGACCGCCGGCCGGCCCCGACGGCGAGATCAGGCTCGTTTCCACCCATACGTAGAGACGTCCGTGCGCGATCAAAGCAGAGTGAACCTGCCCGTTGCCGGCCCAGCTAGTTACGGCGGGCAGAGTGTACCGTGGATTGTCGCGGTCCCAGGCGGCCGGCCATCGCCACGTCCCGGCGGTTCCGGTCCCGTCCGGCGATGCTCCCGTCGTAACCGGCCACGTCGGGCCGACGCTCCCCCGACATGCCGGGTCGGGACACTGCCGGATATCCGCGGCGAACCAGCGGCCACATCGTGAACATGCGGATAGGAGCTCTCCGTGCGGTTCACACCATGGTGACTCGCGACCGTCTCGGGCGGCGATTAAACGCCTTTCGTCGAAGCAGACCGGACACCTCTGCCGAACCTCGCGTCCGCAGGCCACACAGTAGTTCGCTCCGGCAGCCACCGGCCTACGGCAGAGGCAAGTAACGGTCGATGCGGTCATCGGTTTCCTTCTGACGCGTAGCGCACGACCTGCGCCGTGATGAGAGGGCGCCGGCGCCAACCGAGTCCGATTCGCTCGACCCTTGCAACGGTCTCATCCTCGTTTGCATGCACCGTGCGGCGCGTTTCTACTTCGTCCATGGTTTCCGGATCGAAACGCGCCCCTCTGACCGGTGCGATCACGCTCAGGTCCAGTCGATCACGCAGCCAATCCAGCAGCGGCTCCCTGACTTCCAACAACATCGTCCCCCACTTTGCGGGGATATCGCCCAGCCCGTCCGCATACCGCAGTGCGAGTACCGGCAGGATCGGCCGAACCGCGTCGACAAGCAGAGCACGGGCCGCGTCTTCATCGGGCGCGGCTGCGATCTGGCCCTGCAGGTCATTCAGCGCCGCGATATGATCGACCAGCGCGCAGACCGCGGGAACGTCGCAACTGAACGTACGCTGGCGCAGAATTCTAAGCCAATCCGGCAGATCGTCCGGTCCGTCCTCCGTGAGCGCCGCATGACCTCGCGGAGCCCCCGCGGACGGTCTGCCCGGATCGACAGCCCTGTTATCCTGAGCACCGCTCTCCGGCACCTGGGAGTTAGAGACCGCCTCCGGAAACCGCGGAGGAGGATTTGGAACGGTCTCATCTTGGAGTGAATCCGTTACGCCGGCTTGCGCCAAACTTCGTGACGAATCCTCCAACGGCGTGAATGGGCCGGCGATGGTACGGAGGACCTGAGCCGGCAATGCCATGCGCCCCTGCATGCGAAAGCCTCGTCTTCGCAGTCGCGCGACGGCTCCTTCGGCAAGGTCTGAGCGCTCCTCGCCGATGACCTCATGCTCGGCGCCGATCGTATCGCCTGGAGCCGGCGAAATCCACGTGACACCAAATGCCTGCAATGTCGATTCCAGCACCGATCGGGCCTCTTCCAGCGTTTGATCGGCCAGGATGACCGCTGAGTTCGCCGTTTGCTCGCCCGCGCCGGCAACGTTCGCCGTCGAATCCGGATCGATCGACTGCATGGCAACTGCAAATAGGGACGGATAGTTCTTCACCCAGGTTTCCAGGTCGTTGCCTCGTCGTCGCAGATCTTCAAGCGCCGCGACCTCCTTGAGCACGGGCTGCGACGGATGATCGTCGGGCAGCAGCTCCCGCACAAACTGCAGGCGCAGGTTCAACGGCGCGGCACACCATGCCTCGCGAAATGAGTCCTGACGAGAGGACGCGAGTGCGGCAGCTCTTTCTGCCTCTCTTGCGCGCACCTCGGCTTCCACGCGAGCGCGGTCGGCGGACGCGATTCTGTCGGTCAGAGCACCGACGCTCGTCACGAACCGGCTCTCAAGCGTGGATATTGCATTCCGGGAACCGGCGCCGACTTCCGCAATCTGTCCGAGCAGCGCAATTCGCAAACCCTCGATGCGCTCCTCGATCGCATCGGGCACCGTTTTCCGTGCGGGCGACGGGTCGAGAGCGGCCTGCTCGGGATCGTGCTCCGCCGGAATCGCGTTCGCTGCGCTGCATTCCGCGTCACGACTCGCTTCAGCACATGCGGCCTCGCCGTTGACGCCGTCGCCGGCTATTGCCGGAGAGCCGCAGTCCAGGGCCGCGCTCTCTCCGGCATCGGAATCTCGCCGATCCAGAGGAACGGTCTGCGAGGTGGGAGTCGACACATCGAACATGTCGCCAGGTGTCATGGGACCGACTCGGTCAGCGCGATTCGCCACTGCTCGTAATTGCGGCCGTTCACGACTAGTGTCGCGATTACTCCCTTCTCTCTGCTGATACGCACCTGCAGCGTTCCGTCCTGTCCTGTGTCCGATGTGTTCCTGTAGAATCCGCGCGCAATGGTGAGGACTTCGGAGAATTCGTCGCACGCCGCCCTCAACTCTGCCTCCAACTCCTGAAGCGGCTCCAGTCGCACGGGAAGCGGACTGAAAATCGGCGTCGATTCGGGCGGAAGCGGATCGCCAAGCCCGATCACGGACCTGTCAATGCCGGGAACCGTGACGGAGAGGGCAAGTGGCGACGCCGCAAAAAGGGCCTCGTCGCACCAGACCGCTCCTTCGACGACCGCGTTCAACCGTTCGGCAATTCTGCCTTCGATCCCTTCGTGTCCCTCAGCCATAAGCTGCGGAGAGTTGGGAAACACCTCCTGAAACTGCTGGCGAAGGTAGAACTCTATATTAGTTCCGCCGACGTAGAAGACGTGTCTGATCTGTGACGGCCGAATTCCCTGCTCCTCAAAACCCTTCTCTTCCATGGCGCCGCGCATCTCTTGCAGTGGCGTCCGGAGAATGGGCGCGATCAGGTGCGACCCGAACAGCGACTGCTCAAGATAGATGCCCTCATACTCAGGGCGATTGGCAAAGATATAGTGCTCATGCTCTCGAGCAGGCTGATCCGCGGCGCGCGCGAGGTGCTGAGTGGAAACGTACGCAAATGCCTCCTTCATCCGACGACACGAACGCACCAGTTCTGCCTCGCTACGTCGCTGCTCCTCGAGCGGAAGCGGCGTAGCCGCCACTTCGACCCGGGCAGGCACGGGACGGCCTTCGGTCTCGAGCAAACCGGATGCGTCGGTAAGGAGTCGGTAAGTCAGCGCATAGTCTAGAACGTCGCCACCGAACTCGATGCGGTCCTTTGCGCCAAAGTGCTGTACGGCCGGTAGTGCGGGATTTTCCGGATCGAGATGTAGCGCATGGGTTGCACGAATATCGAGCGCGACCCGGCCGTCACGGAGGCTCACTCGCGCCAAGGCGATGTCCGTCGTGCCGCCGCCCGCATCCACGACCGCGATGGGAGTGCTCTCTTTGAGCGCTAGCAGCTCGGCGGCGCGACGCTTCGCGATTCCATATGCCGCGGCCGCGGGCTCCTGCACGAATGTGATCCGATCCTCGCCAACTCCGCAACCATGCAATGCGATGCGCAGGGCCTGCTGGTATCGTCTGCCCTGCTCGTCGCCTTCGTTCGCGTCCAGGACCGGACGCGACAGTACATAGCGAATGTTGATGCCATCACGTGACAGCGCGGGGTCAACGGTCCTGAAGTACGCGTCAATGCGAGTAAACAGCTGCTCGAAATATCGCTCCAGGAGATACGCGTTCGTCCAGTGTGGATTGTCTCGGAGGTAGGGCTCCGAATTCACTCTCAGCAACGTCTTGAGATTGGAGATCCGAACCTCGTCCGCGTTAAGGTCGCCTCTCGGCACCTCGGATCCCCACCGAAAGGTTCTGCCAGCCCGATGAAGGGCCATCTCCGTGGGAAAGCGCGCGTTTCCGTCACGGTCGCCTATCACATCTACCGTGCCCCTGGGCTTGCCAACCACAAGCTCGTGTCGCCATCGCACCCGTACACCGGTGTTGCGAGTGCCGAAGTCGATTGCGATCACCACGTCGGCGCCGAGGTCGGCGGAAACAGCGCTCAGGCGTCGAATGGACACTACCTCGGCGTCTGGGCCGGCGAGCCACTCCGCGTCCGCGCCTCCGGGGCCCCTATCAGGCAGACTCTCCACCATCAGGGTCAGGCCGGCCGCGTCCTGAGCAAAGAGCTCGGGCGCTTTCTTTTCCAGAGGCACAGTAATGTTTGTGATTCGGTAACCGGCCGGCACCTGCGAGGAGAAGCTGCGAGCGCGGTCCGCGTCGTTCCAGACCCGTACGAACTGCCTTCGCACGCCTGGAGGAAACAGGAGACAAGGACTGCCGATGATCCAAAGATCCTCCACCAGCCGAACAAAATCCTGTGCACGCAGTGGTGTATGGCGCTCGGCACGTGGCTGCCACCAGCGAGCTTGCGGCTCCTGTATCGACGGACGGGGCCGCTGGCCGTCCTCACTGAAGAGATCGACGGTGCCTCCGACGCTTTCATTCGCCTGATGGCGCAGCTCAAATGCGACGGCCTGATGCGGCTCCGCTCGCGCCTCCGAGCTGTTTACCAGAAGAAGGCCGCGCAGACGGCTGGTATCGATCCGAATGCGGACCGCATCGCTGCCGACGTTGTTTGCGACCAGATAGAGGGCGCCCTCCGGCCGCAGATCGATCCGCCCTACGGCCGGGCCACGGTTCAAAGAGGAGGACCAGAGGATCTGTCCTGTGGTCTGGCCGCACTTTGAGCAGAATCGGTGGTCGGATTCCAGCGGAGACTGGCAGTAGGCGCACGCGACAGAGATCGTCATCAAGGTTCCCGGGATGGATTGGGCCGTGCCGCTGCACGGTTCGACGGAGGAAACGGCCACGAACTTGCGGAGTGACTACCGATCGATTCCGCCGTGCTATGGATTCGAAATTGCCCACACGGCGCGGTCGGTCTCTACTTTCGCAACGCGGGTTCGGAAATCCTGCCCGCTCGGGCATCCAGCAGGTTATCCTAGTGACAGGTCGTGCCGGCGAGACTCTTCTAGTTTCTACCTCATATCTACTTGACAGTCCGTTCAAATTGAGTATACTTACACCGACGAGTTTATAGATGACGTCGGCAACACCCTTTCGCTTTTGATAAGGCACCTGCTATGGTACACCATCACCACCGGCGGCACATTGCTCGGGGTTCTGCAAGACTTTCAAAGGAGAGAAACTGATGCGCAATCACAGGTTACGCTGGGCCACTCGATTGGGGTTGGCCGTGGCCGCCACGCCCTTGATCGCGGGCTGCGGCGGAGGCGGAGGAGCCGGCAGTCTGGTATCCAACGCGGGCGGCTCGGGAGCAGTCGCGACGCGAAAGACCAAACTGACTCGCTTCGACGTCGATGTAACTACCGGCAAGGTAAGGATCTCAACCGTCGATGATCCGAGCCGGGCGATCCTCGCTGGAGGGGCCGTCTCGTTCAAGAGCACGGACCTTCTCAGCGTGGGAGGCGACAGCGGTAAGCGTCATATCACGCTAACCGCGAACAATCTTGCCCAGGAAGGTTTTACGACCGGTCGTATCGTTGTATCAAACCTTAACAACGCTTTGGGCAACTACGTTAAGAACAGCGTAAATGTATCTACCACGGCCGGCAGCGGCGCCATAGGGCACGCAGACGGTGTCCGCACACCTGCGACGTTCAACACGGCCCAGGGCATCGGCCTAGGCGATGGACCGAGCGCCGGATCCTACTTCGTATCCGATAGCGCAAACTCGACGATCCGCCAGATATTCCCCGACGGCACGGTGTCGACTTTCGCCGGCCTTGCGCTGTCCGCGGGAAGCGTTGACGGAACGGGATCGGCTGCCCGCTTCAAGGTACCGGTCCAGGTGGCGGTCGACAACGCCGGGAACGTGTTTGTCGCGGATTCGGGCAACGACACCATCCGCCGGATCACGCCGCTCGGCGTGGTAAGCACCATCACTGGAGTTGTGGGTACCGCTGGGAACACGGACGGCGTTGGCAATGTGGCGACACTCAACATACCCACGGGAATCGCAGTGGTTCCGGACGGCAGCGTGATCTACGTCAGTGAGTCGCATGATATCAGGCGCATCAGCTGGAACTTCTCGGGGCCTCGAAACCTGGCGACATCTTACTCTACCTCTACCGTCACCGGCTCCTCAGCCTTGGGATCTGTCGATGGAGATTCGAGTACTGCGCGGTTCAACAAGCCATTTAACCTGGCGCTCGGCCAGTACGGAACGTTTTCGCAGAACGACCTGTACGTTACCGATTTCGGCAACAACGCCGTCCGCCGCGTCAATAACCTGACGTTCGGCGCAGTTACCACGACCGTCGCGGGAGGCAACGGGGCCGGTTCGCTCGACGGTCCCGGAACGGTGGCGCAGTTCGATGGGGTCGCCGGAATCGCCGTGGTGCCGACGAATACATTTGGCGGTCCATTCGTCGGATTCGTCAGCAACAGGAACAGCGGCCTGATCAAGGCGATTGCCTTCGTCCAGGGCAACGGTCAGGACGAGCGCGGAAACTATAGGGTCACGTCGCTCACCTCTGGAACGGGTTACGTCGACGGCGATGGCAACACTGCAAAGTTCAGCGTCCCGATGGGGATAGCGGCGGCTCAGGCAGCCGGTCCTTCCGCAACGCTCGAGATCATCGACCAGACGAACCAGAGGGTCCGCAAGTTGACGGTCGCGAACGTAGGTCTCTCGAGCGGCGGTCCCGCAAGCACGGTAGCGGAACCCGTGCGCATGCTCAACTGGGACCAGGAGCTTCCGAACGGCAACAGTCAGACCGTGGCATGGGCCAAGACGTTCCAGAGCTTCCAGCAGTTCCAGGGCGCTGTCGACCTTCAGTTCTTCGTTCCGGCCGGCGTATCGGGATTCTCCTTTACGGCCTACATTGAAGGCGACACCCAGCTGATCAATCTGCCGGCGGTCGGCGCTTCGTACGTTACGACGATGGCCGGCAACGGCATTCCTGGGGACAGTAACGGGCCTGGAAGACTTGCGCAGTTCAACTCGCCTTTCGGAATCGCGGCGAATTCGTCACAGAATTTCCAGGCGCCCTACCGTGCCGTGATATCGGACAGCCTGAACCATAAGATCAAGGCCATAGATTCCACGGGCGCCGCCTTTACGCTGGCGGGCAGCGTAGCGGGCTTCACTGATGGCCCGGTCATTGGGTCCAAGTTCAATACACCCAAAGGCGTCGCAATCGGTCCCGACGGCACAATCTATATCGCCGACAACGGTAACCATCGCGTTCGGCGAATTGTCAACCAGTTCGGTCAGCTGACGGTACAGACAATCGCGGGTACGGGTACGAACTCCACGTTGGACGGGAACGGCGCCGCCGCCACGTTCGGCGATCTGCTCGGTATCAGCGTCGACCAGGGCAACAACATCTATGTCTCCGAAGGGCTGACGCATATCATCCGCAAGGTGTCGTATCTAGGCGGCGACCCAACTGTACCTGCGTCTTATAGCGTGCTGACCATCGCTGGAAAGTCGGGCGTCAGCGGCTCCACGAATGGCGTTGGCTCGGCCGCGCTGTTCAACAAGCCGTTCAGCCTCTACGCCGACACGGATGGGAAGGTGTACATTGCAGACACCAGTAACTCAACGATCCGAGTGCTGACCCGGACCGGCGCGAACATCTATACCTCCAGCACGCTCGCCGGTGTCCCGCTGAGCACCGGGAGCACCGACGGAATCGGAACCGCGGCGCGCTTCAACCTTCCCGCCGGCATCACAGGGGATACGGCGCATAACCTGTATGTGGCGGACTTCAACAACAACCGCATCCGGCGAATCAGCCCGCTAGGAGCAGTCGTCACGCTGGTTGGGTCGACGGCCGGACTTGCCGACGGACCGAACGGACAGTTCCATAGTCCTATCGGGATATCGATAGATGGCTCGGGCAACCTTCTGATCTCCGATCAGGCCAACAACGCGGTCAGGTCGGTCCAGCGTCTGATAACGGACGGCCAGACCCCATAGGCTGGAGATCGGTACCATCCCGGGCGGCTCTTCATGGCCGCCCGGTTCACCTATCGGTTCGTGTGGCCACATCCACACTGCAATGACAGAGCAATGTCCACACGGGGTAATCAGCCGTGTGGACATTGTTATTAATCCTTTGGCTGCGCCGTCAAGAGCTGTCGGCGCCGATGCGTTATGGAGAACCGAGCATGCGCGACGACAGATTTCGCTGCCGGATTCGACCGGAACTCATCTTTTCGGTCATTCCACTGTTGCTACCGACCGCGATCGCCGGCTGCGGCGCCGGTGGAACGGGGAGCCATCTTACGAGACCCGTACAGCTCGACGCACCGCAACCAGGTAAGAGAAGACTGTTCCGGTTCGACGTGGATGTCAAGTCTGGCAAAGTAAGAATCTCGCCGGCCGACAGCAACGGCCGTGCAATCCTGGAAGGGGGTGCCTTATCCTTCACCAGTTCCGATCTCCTAAACGTGGGGGGCGACAGCGGCAAGCGCCTATTGACGTTGAGCGCAATCCCAAAAATGGGCGAAACACTTACTCAGGAGCGGCTCGTGATCGGGAACCTGTCGAGCTCGCTCAACAACATCGTCAAGAACAGCGTTACGGTCAGCACGACGGCCGGAAGCGGTGCCATCGGCCACGCGGATGGAGTGGGCAGCGCAGCCACATTCCAGAATCCCGTCGGCATTGCACTTGGTACCGGGCCGAACCGAGGCTCCTATTTCGTCTCCGATAGCGCCAATTCGACCATTCGACAGATATTCCCGGACGGCACGGTGACGACGTTCGCCGGCCTGGCGCTCTCGCCCGGCAGTATAGATGGGAATGGATCCTCCGCACGGTTCAATTCGCCGGGCCAAATCGCCGTGGACGACGGAGGAAATGTGATTGTGGCAGACACGGGCAATCACACCATACGCCGCATCACGCCTTTAGGAGAAGTAACCACGATTTTGGGAAAGGCAGGAACCGCCGGGCACATCGATGGCTCGGGAAAGTTTGCTACCTTCAACAGTCCGACGGGAGTCGCCGTGCAGGACTCGGGTGTGATCTTCGTAAGCGAGGCACATGACATTCGTATTGTCGCTTACGTTGGTGGACCTCGTACCGCGCCATCGTCCTATTTCGTCAACGTTATAGCCGGGGGCGCTTTCCCGGGTTCTGTTGACGGACCGGGCGCGCAGGCCAGATTCAATAAGCCAACCCATCTTGCATTCTGCAACTTCCAGCAATTCAACGCTCCGAACCTGTTCGTTACCGATTCCGGGAATAACGCAATCCGCGCCGTCGTGAACCCTGGCGCAGGTCCGGGCGTAGTCACGGTCGCCGGCGGAAACGGCGCGGGATCCGCGGATGGCTCCGGCACGGACGCCCAGTTCGACAATCCCAGCGGCATTGTCGTGCACATGGCCAGCTTCTTTGGACCGGAGTTCGCCTGCTACGTGTCCGACGCGAACACTGGGCTGATTCGAGTCATCGACTTCATCGGTCAGATCAATGCGCCAAACGAGCGTGACCACTATCGGGTCAGGACGCTAACCAGCGGAATGGGATTTGTGGATGGCGACGGCAACGTCGCGAAGTTCAACAATCCCCTAGGTATCTCCGCCGTTCAGGGTCCGGGTCCCTCGGCAACTCTCGAAATCGTCGATCAGGCGAACCAGCGGATACGCAAGCTCAATCTTTCTGACGCGGGCCTGTCTAGCGGTGGTCCGCCCAGCACCGTCGCCGAACCGGTTCGCCTATTGAACTGGGATACGGAGCTTCCTAATCAGAGCCTCCAGACCACGGTCTGGTCGAAGGACATGACGATCGGGGGAAGCTTGACCGACCACGTCGACCTTCAATTCTACGTTCCCGCGGGAGTATTGGGATTCTCGTTCACTGCCTACATAGAAGCCGAAACAAACCTCGTCAATCTGCCTGCCGTCGGCGCTTCCTATGTGACCACGTTAGCCGGTAGCGGCGTTCCGGGCGATAGTGACGGGCCGGGTCGCCTCGCGCAGTTCAACAGCCCCTATGGTATTGCGGCACTACCTTATCGAGCTCCCGAGTCGCCAGGACCCCGCTATCGTGCCATCGTGTCGGACAACTTGAACAGTCGAATCCGCATCCTCGATATCGCGGGCACGGTTTCGACCATCGCCGGGAGCATTGCCGGCTACTTCGATGGTTCCGGCCGCTCGGCGAGGTTCAGCGGGCCTCGAGGCATTACGTGGGCGCCCGACAACAGTATCTACGTCGCCGACTCGGGCAACCGGCGGATACGTCGTCTCATCGCGAACGGGTCCACGTGGAGCGTCTCCACGATCGCGGGTACCGGCGCGCATGCCGTGACCGACGGGATCGGCTCATCCGCTGCATTCGAAGATCCCACCGGAATTAGTGCGGACGCCGCGGGAAACCTCTACGTTACGGAGTATGCATCGAGCGTAGTTCGAAAGATCGCGTATCAAGGCGGCAGTCCCGCGCTGCCGACTTCATACATGGTCACGACGATTGCGGGTACGGCGAACACGATCGGATCGACTGACGGAGTGGGCGCCGCCGCCCTGTTCAATCGACCTGTCGGGATCTACGCCGGGAGCGATGGCAAGGTCTACGTAGCGGATACGTTCAACCACACCATCCGCGCGTTTACTCAGACAGGCACGAATCTGTACACCGTGACCACGATTGCCGGTTCGGTCGGCAGCACGGGAAACGCCGATGGAACCGGAGCCACGGCCCGGTTCAACGCACCGGCCGGCATATCGGGCGACACCGCGCATAACCTCTATGTGTGTGAGCTTAGCAACCATCGGATCCGGCGTATCAGTCCGCTGGCAACGGTCGTCACGCTCGCTGGATCGTCAGCAGGATTCACGGACGGATCCAGTGGCCAGCTGAACCGTCCGATAGGTCTCTCGGTGAGTCAGACCGGCAACATCTACGTCACTGACAGCAACAACAACGCGGTCAGGACGGTCCAACGCGTAATCATGGACGGCCAGCCGCCGTAGGCCGTGCCGCCGAGCGCATCGCGCATTCACCCAACGTCGGCCGAACACCGGAATTCGCGCCCCCGCGGCGGGTGAATGGGATTAGCCGGCGAGCACGCAGGTTGTTAGTAAATTACGGGGAGCGGCGATCGACCCTCCCGGCAACTATTGCAGTTGATCGCCCGTTTGTTTCAGCGTGCGGGTGGACATAATACCGCGATCTCGTCGCGTGGGTCCGCAGGAAAGTACCGCGCTCACGTGGAAACTTGCGGAACCTCCACGGGCGCCGCGCGAAACGTTGGGTAGGCACGAGAAAGGGACCACCGCACTATGCGCCGGCACTGGCCCATGCTGGCCCTTGTACCTCTCAGCATACTGCTTCAGCTACTCCGGGTGCCTCCCGTTTGGGTGTTCGTCACTGCATGCCTTGCAATCATTCCACTTGCGGGGACGATGGGAGCGGCTACCGAAGAGCTGGCGAAGTATCGTGGCCAGGCAATCGGCGGACTTCTGAATGCAACGTTCGGCAACGCAACCGAGCTCATCATCGCGATTGTAGCCGTGTTCAATCGCGAAGTCGACGTCGTCCGCGCATCCTTGATCGGATCGATCGTCGGCAACCTCCTGCTGGTACTCGGCCTCGCCGCCCTCCTCGGCGGCCTGAAATTTAAGGAGCAGCGATTCAGCAGGGACGCCGCCGGCACGCACAGCTCGATGATGACGATCGCTGTGATTTCCCTCCTGGTTCCAGCGATCTTTGTGCGAAACGTTCCCTATCTCCATGAGGCGGACGTGCGCGTCGAAACCCTCAGTCTCTGGGTGGCCGGCGTACTGATCGTGCTCTATATCGGCAGCCTGGTGTTCTCGCTATTCACGCACCAGAGCGCGTTTACGGTGCCCGATGAGGGCGAGCCTGAGCCGCCTACGATGTCGCAGAAGAATGCGATCCTGCTGCTGTTCTCCAGCACGGTCGCCATCGCCGTCGAGAGCGAACTGCTTGTACACAGCATTGGGCCGGTGGTACACGCCTGGCACGTGAGCAAGCTCTTCCTAGGCATCATCCTGATACCCATCATCGGCAACGCGGCGGAGCATAGTACCGCCGTCACGACCGCAATCAAGAATAAGATGGACATCAGTCTGAACATCGCGGTGTCCTCGGCGACACAGATCGCGATGTTCGTGGCCCCGGTGATCATATTCGTCAGCGCGCTGGCGCCCTCTCACGTCACCATCCTCTTCAGCAACGTGGAGCTCATTACGGTGGTGGTCGCCGTCGTGATCGCAGCCCAGGTGACGCGCGATGGCAAGACGAACTGGCTCGAAGGCGCACAACTGTTAGCCGTCTACTTGATTATCGCTCTGG
>JBBQVV010000051.1:0-23303 GCA_038211235.1 Chthonomonadales bacterium
GAGTATATGTGCAAGGCTGACGAAGTTATATTCCCGAGCAAAGTATTATCGGTAAATCACTCCCATGAAGCGTTTGAGGAGATGGCTGTCGACATCACCTCGTACATAGTGAGCCAATTCCAGTGGGACACATTTTCCAAGGATAGCTTTAGGGGCGAACAGAAAAAGCTTATTGAGCGTCGCATTTGAGAGCGGTAGGCAGCATTGCATGGGCCTAGACTAGTTGTTAGGCTGAACGCGCCACACGGTGAGCATCGGTACATTCCTTCTTCGATACTCAGCTCGCAAGCTTACTTCCAACCGAGCTTCCAGCGTAGTCTTGACTACGGAGCTAGGAAACTGGCGTGCAAAAATCGATGGCATTTTGATGGCAGGTGCTAGCAAATTGCAATCGCATTGCAAGCATTCTGAATACAAAAAGCCGCCCCTTCCGAGGCGGTTTTCTTCTTTGTAGTAAATGTCAACCTGCTGTGCATCGCCGCACACATGGTCGGGATACGCAGAACCAAACCGAACCGCCCGATAGGCTGATAGAAGCACTTCGGAATTCGACGTTTCCGGAACTGTTCGCCAATGGTGCTCTGGTCTGAACTTCCCTCGTCACTGCCTACGCTTTTTGCTATAGTAGGCGCATGGAAACGATCCCTCCACTACAACTCGACCGTGCCTCGAAACTTCTCCAACAACATGGCGTAGTGTACGCCGGCCTTTTCGGTTCGCGAGCCAAGGGAACGGCGCAGCCGCAGAGTGACTTTGATATTGAACAAGGCAGGCGCTACAGTCTGTTTGACCTCATTGATATTTCCAACGACTTCCGTGGTGTGCTTGCCGCTAAGGTTGATCTCGTGACCACATCGGCGCTCAATCGGCATATTAAGCAGGAGGTGCTGCGCAGCGTAGTTCCACTCTATGATCGACGTTAAGGACGCTTCACGCATTCGCCATATGCTCGACTCAGCCGTCTTGGTTGGGAAGTATATCACAGACATACAAGAAGAGCAGTTTCTAAAGGACATCCAACTTCAAGATAGCGTGATCCGGCGCCTGGAGATTATCGCGGAAGCAGCAGCGCACGTGAGTGAAGAGCTTGACTTGCTCCCCCGCTCGAAGTATAATTCGATACATACAAAAATCCACGTAACTCAGAGGGCGTGATCTGTTGCACCGCCAAATGTCGATTCATTTTGGTTGCACGCCAGTTGGCGCGACTGATTGCAACTATTCGACAATGTCTGATGTCATCGAACAAGGAACACAAGCACTATGTTTGTGCTGGAGGCTTAGTTGGACCTGCAACTCACAGTATCCTGCCCTTCATGTGGCGCGAGCGCATCTGCCACGAGCCGATTCTGCGCTATGTGCGGCATTGCAATGTTGTGCCAGGACCCTAACTGCAATGCGCGTCTCATGGCGAACGCAAAATACTGTTCGCTATGTGGACAAGCTGTGAATGAAACGGCTCAAAGGCCGCAGCCAAACCGATATGTCCGAGATGTTAAGCAACAAGGAAAGAATTACGATGAACATACGGAATTTTGCGTTTCAGATCACGCTGTTGATGCTCTCGCTCCCTTTATTGTCGGGCACGCCATAAGACCTACTGCTCGGTTCGTGGCTCGACCTGCATCGCACAATGGAAGCGACGCGAGTTTGGAGACGCTGGCAATCACCGGCGATCTATTCGACCAGGCTGGGGCCGTCAACGAAGCCGATGCGCCGACGCCCGATGATGCTCCCGCTGCTCCAAAATCTCTGCGGGCAGCACAATTCTTCAGGATTGACGGCGATTGCCTTGTCGGTACGTCGGAAGGTTATAAAGGTAAGGATTGGAAAGAGCAACAATGCCGGTTCATCCTGTCGTATGCAGCCGCTTACGAACAGTACTTCAATAAGCCGGTACCTGAAAAGAAGCATTTCACCACAGTTGCTCAAAAGGCCAAAGTCTATGACAGGCCAAATTTTGCCAAATATCTGACCGGTCTAATCGGGGGCCCGCTAACAGAGGCCAGTAACGGCATCTTCGTCAATGACGCAGGAAATGCCGAAGTCCAGCGTATTGTGACAGAGATGAACGATCCCCAGGTAGATAAGGGGTTTACGTATTGGAACCGGACTGCGGCGGATAAGGTTGAGAGGCATCGCCTGAGTAGTGCGGAGAGAGACCAGATAAAGCAATGGGCGCAGGAGGAGGTCGATCTCGGCAAGCTCGAACTTCGTGATCTCAAAAGTCCCCGCGACTACGCTATCCTGGGCATATGGATTCTCACAATTCACCTACATAAGGCAGAGGCTGTACGTTGGAACGCTGCCTACTACTTCTATAAGGAGAAAGGGTGGCCAGTCTCTGCCAAGCCAGATGAGTTTAGCACTACACTCAAGCGCAAAGGCCATGAGAATCTGTTCCGTGCGAGTGATAGCGGTTATTTCCTAACCCAGGAAGCGATTATGTTAGTGGACGGATGGCGCAGCGGCAAGCCTGTGATTGCGCCTAAGGATGACAAGGACGATTAGTCTAATGGGCCTTACGAAGACTCAATTAGTGGCCGCGCTATCGCCGCAGTTACCCCGGGACATTGTAGAGGGATTGTTTGGTGAGTACATCGCCATCAAGCAGCATCTTGCGTTCCGGCGATTTCAGCCGAGCGAGTTGAATGGCGGGCGATTTGCCGAATATGTGATCCGCTTACTGCAATTCGCGTTGGGAGAAACGCCAACCCCCGTGGGCGCGTACTTCGGTAGCGGCGTCCCAGAAAAGGTGTGCAATAAGGTCAAGACCGATACCTCATTGCCGGAATCAATGCGCTTCATAATTACACGATTGACCGAGACGCTATTGATAGTGCGAAACAAACGCGATGTTGGTCATCCGGGCGGTGATGTCAATCCTAATCTTGCAGATTCCCTGTTGGTAGCACATATGGCGGACTGGGTCCTGACTGAAACACTGCGTATTTATTACGCCGGTGACATCAACACAGCGCAGGAGATCGCCGATAGCTTGAACGAGATTCAGATTCCGATTGTGGCCGAAGTGGACAACTTCGTACGGGTACTGGATACATCCCTGAAGTTCTCGGATAAGACTCTGGTCATCATGTACCACAAGTATCCGAGTAAGATCAAGGACACCATATTGTTCAAATGGGCGGGATATTCATCTATATCCGCGTACAAGAAGAACGTCTTACAGCCATTACATAGTGGCGCGTACATCCACTATTTTGACGGCTGCTGCTCTTTGCTTCCAAAGGGCGTCGCCCATGTTGAGAATCACATTTCAATGGAGTTGGTCGTCTGATTGGGCTGCAAGGAATATTGCGACGAGGGCGGTGACAATATACTCCGTGAGCTAAAGAGAATAGAACAGGGGAGCGGTACGATCCCCGTTGCAATCAAGATGCCCCTCGATAGTGACGGCTACTTTGACCGGCGTTGCCCCTCGGTTGCTTGCCAAGCTGACTTTAAGATTCTTATGGCGGATTGGAAGAACAAGGTCAGCGATGCCCAGGTGTTCTGTCCGATCTGCCGCGAGGACGCGAAAGCAACCGCGTGGAATACGCCTGAGCAGCTTCAGTATATCCGACAGGTGGGAACGAGCCACATCCGGGGCATAATCGGAAACGCGCTTTCAGGGGACGCTCGCGACTTCAACCGAATGCAGCGCCCAGGCTTTATTAACATATCCATGTCCTACAGGCCGGGCGCTCCGACGCTGATTGTTCCCATCAGTACCGCCGAGGAGCTTCGACAAAAGTTCACATGCGAGCAATGCGCCTGCCGATACTCCTCACTCGGAGCAGCGTTTTTCTGTCCCGCGTGTGGTCACAATTCGGCAGAGAGCACTTTCGTGCAGACCATCGAGACGGTACAGCAATCCCTGGCCGCCTTGCCTGCCATACGGGAAGCTGTTGTGGCCGCAGCCGACGCGGACGTTGCCTCAAACACTGTGCGTGAAATCTTAGAAAATAGTATGGGACGGGCTGTAGGCGCTTTCCAACGAGTAGCAGAGGCGCTATATGATCGCACTCCCGGCGCGACGACTACACGACGCAGAAAGAACGTCTTCCAGAATCTTACCGAAGGATCAGCACTCTGGCGCACGGCGACCGGTAAAGGATATGAGAACCTTTTGCCCCCTACGGAAATGGCCGACCTCCTGCGGCTTTTTCAGCAGCGCCACTTGCTCGCTCACTGTGAAGGCATGGTTGACCAAGACTATATTACCAAATCGGGAGACACTACCTACACCGCCGGGCAGCGTCTTGTCATTCGCGATGCAGCCGTAAGCCGCCTGGCCGGGCTTGTGTCAACACTGACTGAAGAATTGCGGAAACTCGTTTAGTGGTGCATCCGACTAATCCGCTGTACTTTCAGGCGGCTGCCGGTGATGCGGCGAGCCCGGCAGGTCGCCTCGGTCGATGTCGTCTGCGCCGTCCCCATATAAAAGGATGGCGATGTCGGTTCCAGTAGGCGGTCGCGGCTTCAATAGCCTGTTCGACCTCTTCCCAACTCTCGAAGCGACGGCCTTTGGGTGCGAGGGAGCGAAGCACCTTCCACCACGGTTCGATCAGGTTGAGATAGGCGGCATAGGTCGGCTGGAAGACAAACTCCCACCGCGGATGGTTCAGGCTGAAGAGTAATACATCGGTCGCTTGATGTGCGCTCAAGTTGTCGAGGATGGGCTCAGTCCCATGCGGTGAAGATAGAGTCCCATCTCGCCTGACATACCCCCGGTATTTTAGGCCACCTGGATAGTTAGTCTCCTTTGGTCTGTGATCGGTTCTGCAGCCACTGCTGTTTGAACTCGACCGGGGTCAGGTAGTTGAGTGACTGGTGAGGCCGCTCGGTGTTGTACTCGCGCCGATAGCCTTCTCATAGCACCCGGCGCTCGGCGACGTTGGCAAAGAGCGTCCCGTACAAGAACTCGTCTCGGAACCGGGTACCCTTTGGGTGATGGAAGCTCTCCCGAAAACCGTTTTGCCAAGGACTGCCCGGATCAATATAATAGGTACATGTCTTGCGCCCGGCCAGCCAGGCGCGTACGGCGTGGGCGATGAACTCCGGCCCGTTGTCGCTGCGAAGGTACTCGGGCGCTCCGTGCTCGCCTACCAGCCGGGCCAGCACTGCGATCACCGTCTCCGAACGCATCGACGTACCGACTTCGATGGCGAGGCATTCGCGGGTGTAATCGTCGCCGATCGTAAGGATCTTCAGCTTCGTACCGCCCGCCGTCGAGTCAAAGAGAAAGTCGTAAGACCAAACATGCCCAGGATGGAGGGCGACCAGCGGCAGAGACCCGTGTTTGCCGGGCGGCTTACGTTTCTTTCCGACGCGCTTCCTGACCTGCAGGCGCTCCTGCTTCCAGAGCCGATGCACCCGATTGCGGCTGGCACGAATGCCTTTGCGGGCTAGGAAGTTATGTGCTTTTCGCGATCCGCGTCGCCGCTTGTTCTCGCTGAACGCGCGCAACTGCTCTCGTAGATCAGCATTGCGATCCGGACGTGGCCGGTATTGAAAGGTTGAACGGTTCCATTTCAGCAGCCGGCAGGCGCGTCGCAACGAGAACCCATGCGCGATCAGGAATTCCAGAAGCTCGTCTTTCTCCTGACGCGTGCCTACTTTTTTGCCAGGTACTCTTTGAGCGTGTCGACCTCCAGATCCCGTTCGGCCAACAGGCGTTTGAGGCGGCTGTTCTCTCTTTCCAGTTCTTTGAGGCGATGCGCTTCCGAAACGTTCATGCCGCCATAGATTCTACGCCACCGGTAGAAGGTGGTCTCCGTGATGGTATGCTCCCGGCAGATTGCCTGAATGGTCTGCTCGCCGCGCTCGGCCAGCTGCAGGATGGCCACGATCTGCTCCTGCGAAAACTGTCACTGCTTCATTGAACTCCTCCATTATTGACGTGGAGTCTAACATATCCACTGGCCTAGCTTTTCGGGGGTACATCCGGTGCACTAGCGTTGCTTGACCGCTAAGATCTGAGATGGTCGAAGGAAATAGTATAAGGGCCTAGACGTAGTTTTCTCATGGCAGATGACTGAGCGCTTAGTGCAGGTGCTTTATTCCAAGGTCTCAATTACGTCCGCTTCCTGTTCCGCAGCGAAGCTTGCCAATCGATATGATTAAGATTGAGAGGTCTACGGTGCCATTCAGTCCCAAAGCGAAAGAGATAGCTCTCGTATCATCCCGGCGAAGCTGTTGCATTTGTCACGAATTTGCAGGACTATACACTCAGGTGCATCATATTGTACAAGAGGCAGACGGCGGCCCAAATACGCTCGGAAACGCGATTGTCCTTTGTAGCCGGTGCCACGGCGAAGTCGGTCACTATAACGATCGCCACCCCATTGGTAACAAGTACACGCATTCGGAACTGAAGGGGCATCGCGATGAGTGGTGGAAGTGGTGCAAAGAGAATCCTACTGCGCCAAACTTCAAGCATCCAATCTACGTGTCCCCGGCATCGAGCAAGCTGCTCGTCGGAGATATTTACCACGAGGCGCATGTCGTCGTGTACAACAGTACCGACTTCATCCATTACAATATTTGCGTTAAGATTGGATTTCAGCTAGCTCACATTCCATCGAGCAGAGTCATTCTGGAAGGATTGTCGACAAAGAGTGAGCGTTCGGCCCGTGTTGGGACGTTCAGTGTCGGAGGGGACGCGTATTTGCTGTATGGAAAGGACGGCTCAGGTGCCGAAGCCCGATATCTGTTTATAAGTACGCTCGAGTCAAAGGCTAGCGTGAGGTTCAGGCTTAAGGTCAAACGGCTACCAGGTAAATCCAATCCCGATCAAAAGGTATTAACTGTGCATTCTGTTACGTCGTTCGAGTTGGAGCCATCGCATTTGCAGATCTCTTCTAATGAAGGCACTGCCCTTCCATTCACTCTGCCAGAGCCATTTGTAGCCCAGGGCATCAACATATTGGTTATCCATGATGAGGGTGGGATGTCATAGCAACAGACATGGGCGTGAAGATTTCGCAGTCGGCGCATGCGCACCTGGGCAGCAGTCCACTAAGTAGCCGCCCATAGTTTTCTCGTATAGGAATGTGGAGGTAAGTTTTCCACCTTGTACGAGATTCATCTTGATAACGACGCTCGCCGTGAGCTTGTGCGGCGAACTCGAATGCCGCATTTGGCCGTGCGAACGCGGGACCGACTGGAGATGGTGCGCCTCTGTGACGCTGGATGGTCAGTTCCTCAGATTGCCGTGCATTTCAGAATGCATCATCAAACCGCTCGCTACTGGATCAAAGCCTTTCTTAATGGCGGATTTGATGCCTTAGACGACCGGCCCCACACAGGTCAGCGCTCCGCCGTTACCGACGAAATGCTCGAAGCCGTCAGGGAGCGCGTCGGCCAGGGTGACCGTAGTTGGACGGCTCAACAAGTGGCCGATTGGGTAACCGATCGCTACGGCATCGCGCGCTCGGCCAAGCAGTGGCGCAGGCTGCTTAAGCGTATCGGCCAATCCTATAAGCGCAGCGGACGCGGGCTTAAGCATAAGCAAAAGCCCGACGACGTCAAAGCTTGCAAGCAAGAGATGGCTGCCCTTGAGCAAAAAGGGGCGATGAATTGCTCGATATCTGCCATTTAGACGAGGCAGGTATTGCGATGACCTTGCCCAATGCCTACACCTGGTCGCCCGTTGGCAAAACGCTTTTGGTCCCGTTTGAGGCCAACTGCGGCCGTCGCCGCAACCTGATCGGCGGCTACTTCTCACAAGGTCTGCTGGCCGGTCGTTTCGAATACGAACTCTATCTTAGTCTCCCCAAGAGCAAGGCTAAGAAGACGAAGGGACAGATCGTTAAGTTGCCCGAAGGCGTTACAAAGGAAGAGGTTGGCCCGATCGACGGGGATCGACTGATCGCCTTCTTGTGGCGACTTGCCGGTCGTCCGAAGGTTTATTCTTCCGACTGGAAACGGGTTCGTCCGCTTTTCATCTGGCTGGACAACTACTCGGTGCATACCGGCCAAGCGGTCAAGGATACGCTTCCCGACCTCGAAGCTGCCGATGTGCATCTGAGGTACCTGCCCGCGTACAGCCCAGAGCTCTCCAAAATCGAACCGATCTGGAACGACGTCAAATATCACGAAATGACCGAGCGTAGCTGTGACGACATCCTGCGATGGAGATCCACGGCAAAAACAGCACTCGACCGAAAAGCGAGCAAATTACTGGCAGCCGCCAGAAAAACTACGGAATCACTGAGGGCGGCTGCTTAGTAGTCACCGAACGAATTCGTGAATCTAATGGTTGTGTTCGTTCTAATGGTTTTGTTCGTACGTAGTCGTAGTATGGCCATTCAACATCGAGTTTATCTCACAGACGACCAGCGGACAGCCCTGACCGCGCTCATCCATTCTGGAAGCGTCCTGGCCCGAACTCAGACCAAGGCCAGAATCTTGCTGCTTACAGACCGGAACCGCGCGGATCGCTTGACGGATGTCCAGATCATCGCAGCGCTTGGCACCAGTAACAGTAATATCCAGCGAACACGCATCCGATTTCTGGCGGACGGGCTGGAGGGTGGCCTCCACGACAGATTGCGATCCGGACGCAAACCAAAAATCACCGGTGACATCCACGCCAAGCTTACGGTACTCGCCTGCAGTGATCCGCCGCAAGGCCGAGCTACGTGGACTCTGCAGCTTCTTGCCGATCGGATGATAGAGCTCGGCTATATCGACACGATGTCAGACGTGGCGGTCTATAAGCATTTAAAAAAAGCAAACTTAAGCCTTGGCAGGTCAAGAGTTGGTGCGTCGGCAAACCCAGTGCCCGGTTCGTAGCCAAGATGGAGGACGTCCTCGACGTCTACCAGCGACCTTATGATGCAAAACGACCGGTCGTGTGCATGGACGAGGCCTCCAAGGAATTGCACAGCACTCCTCGGCCACAGACACCGGCCCAGCCCAAGACCGTCAAGCGACAAGACTATGCAAGAAGGAACTCCACTTGGATAGTTGACGGAGAGCAAAGCCCTCATCGTGTCACGATCTTACCTCGATATTGAAGGCTTTCATCTCGCCCGTGATCCGGCTGACTTCACTGCAGGGAATCTCGCCGTCAGGAGTGACCACTTTAACGTCGGAATAGTCGCCCGTCCTGGTTGTGACGCTGCGGCCGGCATGGTAGGACTCGAGGACGGTATTGCGCATGCAGGTCACGGTCATCAGGAGAGCCAGATCCGCTAGATTGTACTCGGCGGTTGAAGGCGAGATCTTGACCAGTCCTGCCAGTTTGCGCAGCATATCCCTTTCGATCATAGCCTGGTTGCCAAGCCCCATATCTCTCCTCATCTGCGCAACCTTCTCTTGGCGTATCGGCTGGCCGAGCCGTTTCGCCACCTCTTCGGCGATGACTGCATTGATGATCATCGGGTTGCTTTCGACGAGTTCCCGAATGATGGCTTCGGCTTAAGTGCGATAGGTAGTTTCCATGGTCCACGGTCAGGATGGGTTTGTATCCGGACTACAGCAGGCGCACATTGGGAAGTCAAACGGGCTTACTGGCTCTACGACAAGCAATTCGGCAGACTGGGACCTCATGCTCTGGCGAGACTGCACACATGGATCTTCCTTGGGGTCGTCCTGGGACTCTGCAGGCGTTCCAATCGTTTGCTTGGCACAAGTATCACGTGCGTGCCCCGCTGCACCCTCGGTTGCCGATCGCGCTCCAAGCTGGTTATGCTCACTCTGATCCGACCTGTTCGGATACTGCTCGTAGTCGAGAAAGGAGTGGCTATGTCCCGCTTTGTAGTCGGCGTAACGCTTACGCCCGAGGAGCGCGCCGCGAGAAACCTGCTGCACACTGGAACTCGGAGTCAATCGCCTCCACGCCTTATGCACCACGAACTGAACGTGGCTCTTCCTGACGGCAGCTCGTGCCCGGTCCGATATCGACGCTTCGCAGGACGCTCGCATCGATTTCTGTTCGGCGAACCGCTCACGGAAGCTGTCTGGGTTACTGAACCAATGCATAGCACGGCAATCGTAATCGAGATGAAAGCGCAGGAGTGTGCGTCGACCGCCTTCACGCAAGCAATGGCGAAGGAGCAGACCCTGATGCGCCGCAAAGCCAGGCCGAGGGGACCAATCCTGCCGCCAAGTGATGGGCCAATGTCCGCCAAGTCCGCTGAGTCGCATGCCGGACGCTACGCCGTGTGCGCGGTGTCAGGCACTGGACGGCTGTCGGCAATCGGCAAAGCCTCCGTCCAGTGTGACGAAACGATCGCTCAACTGACGGACGGAACGTTTGCTTCCTTCCGGTTACTCGGCAAGCAGCGGCTTGCGATAGGTATCTGTTGTAGGTACCTTAAGCGCTGGATCGAGCCGGTGTTCCTCCCCTATACGCGCGACGAACGTGTACCAGCTGAGGACGGTACGGCAGACGAATAGCAATTTGATCGACATTCCTCATTCTCTCTTCGCCGCCCGCGGGCGGCTTTTCTTGTGACTCATCCTGCACAAATCCCATATTACAGACCATTACTTCGGTGCGTCGTCGCACCGCTCGTTGATGGATCGCGGGGCGAACCTTACGTTACTAGGTGAGACCGAAGCGCTTCGCGACATTCTCAAGTGCTCGTGACGCCCACGTTCCTTGACATATCGATCGTTTCAACGTGAAGAAAGAACCCTATATGAAAAGTATCCTCGAACCGTTCAAGGCAGCCCGTAGGGTTGGAACTCCACTCATTGCTATCCGCACGCCTGACGCGGCTGCTACGATTACCGCCGTGACAGACGGTTTGATAGAGAATCCACCTGTGATTCTGCAGTGGGATGTGGTGCGTGGACTCATTGGTATCAACCCATCGGGACAAGTCGCACTGAGTTCGCTTGGTACGGACATTGCGCAATTGAGCCAGCACCCGGTGGAGGCACTGGTTCTGGCCGTGCGTTTGCCCGACCGTTCGATTCTGTTCCTGCACAACGCGCATCGGTACATGGACCAGGCGGCGGTTGCCCAGGCCATCTGGAACCTGCGTGATTCCTTCAAAGCCACCGGCAGGACGCTAGTCCTGCTTTGTCCGCATCTGTCCCTTCCGGCTGAACTGGTAGACGATGTCTGCCTGCTGGAGGAAGCGCTTCCCGGTCCTACGGAGCTCATGGCGATTGTGCGCGAACAGTACGCTGCGGCCCAGGCGGTCGCCGACCTGCCGGAGTTGTCGCTCGATACTCTCTCGCAAGCGGTGGACGCAACGATCGGCCTGTCGGCGTTTCCCGCCGAGCAGGCTGTTGCCCTGTCGCTGTCGCCTGATGGACTGGATATCAACCATCTCTGGGAGCGCAAGCGGCAGATGATCGAGCAGACGCCAGGCCTAAGTGTCTGGCGGGGAGGCGACCGGTTCAGCGACATCGGTGGCGTAGACAACGCCAAGCGGTTCCTGACGCGCCTCCTCTCAGGACGCAACGCACCGCGGGCGGTAGTGTTTGTCGATGAGATCGAGAAGTCACTGGCCGGTTCTGCGGAAGATAGCAGCGGCGTTAGCCAGTCATACCTGGGTACGCTCCTCTCTTTCATGCAGGACCAGGAGGCACAAGGCTGCCTGTTTCTAGGACCGCCCGGCGCTGCCAAATCAGCAGTGGCGAAAGCGGCCGGAACGACAGCGGGCATTCCAACGATCGCCTTTGACCTCGGGAGTATGAAAGCCTCCCTGGTTGGCGAGAGCGAGGCGCGCCTTCGCTCGGCCCTAAGTGTGGTATCGGCCGTATCGCAGGGACGTGCTCTGTTTCTGGCGACCTGCAACTCCCTGTCGGCACTGGCACCCGAGATTCGGCGGCGGTTCAAGGACGCGACTTTCTTCTTTGATCTGCCCGACCGGGCGGAGCGTCACGCGATCTGGGAGATCTACCTGCGCAAGTACGGGCTGATGGATTCCACGAATGATGATTCATCAGACCGCATCGAAGCGATCGAGCTCCCGAACAATACCGGTTGGACTGGAGCCGAGATCAAGCAGTGCTGCGAACTGGCCTGGCGGTTGGAGTGCTCCATGCTGGAGGCGGCCGCCTACGTGGTACCGATTAGCCGCAGCGCCGCCAGCCCGATTGAGTTGCTGCGCAATATGGCGCACGGCCGGTTCCTCAGCGCTTCGTATCCCGGCTTGTTTGATAAGGATCGGGATGCCCAGACCGGCGGCGGCCGCGCCTTCGCCTTGATATAGCCACTACAACACGGGGCTCCGCGTAGTGCCGAGCCTTCGTTATCTGCGATTGAACACTCGGGATCGATTAAGTACGAGACAAGGAGAGAGAACATGAGTCACGTAGCCACCGTGGATGTCCACATCACCGACCTGGCAGCGCTCAAGGCTGCCTGCCGGTCACTGGGACTGGAGTTTCATGAAGGTAAGCAGACGTTTCGCTGGTACGGTCGCATGGTTGGAGACTATCCCTTGCCACCGGGCTTCACGCCAAGCGACATGGGCAGTTGCGATCACGCGATCGCGGTGAAGAACAACCCGTCTGCCTATGAGGTTGGCGTGGTGAAACGGCGCGATGGCAAGCCAGGATACTTACTGATGTATGACTTCTGGTGCGACGGCTTCGGCCTGGAGGACGCCATCGGCAAAGGCGCCTGCAAGCTGCGACAGCAGTACGCCGCCCACATGGCGGCCACCCAGGCCAGACGCCAGGGCTACCGCGTACAGCAGAGCCTGCAGCAAGACGGGTCGCTACGGCTTGTCTGCTCAAGGAGATAGGAGAGAACCATGGATCAGATCATTGTGATCGTTGACATTGAGGCTCAGGTAAAAGTCGAGGTGAAAGGCCATGCCGGTCCCGGCTGCCGCGCATTGAGCCGCGAGATCGAGCAGGCGCTCGGGGAGACCA
The DNA here is from genome assembly GCA_038211235.1 of Chthonomonadales bacterium. GTDB lineage: Bacteria > Armatimonadota > Chthonomonadetes > Chthonomonadales > Chthonomonadaceae > DATGJU01. Next base: position 12,847 of record JBBQVV010000051.1, read on the forward strand.
TACGCGATGAGCCGACGAGAGAGATACACCAGACAGCCGAAACACAAGTTCGTGTGCACCGTCGCGGCTAGTGGCGAACTTCGGTTCCTTTACCACGACGCGCTCATGCCACTTGTGCTGTTAGGAGATGCCCATCTCCGCCGCGCCTCGTATGTCGAACCCCGTGGCACCCAGTGGTGCGCGGACCTCTCCCCGGTTGACGGGCCGCTGCTTGGCCCGTTTCCCCTCCGCACGGATGCGTTAGCTGCGGAAGCAGCCTGGCTTCTGGAGCATGGAATCCCCACTCCGAACCGCATGGTCTAGCCCAGGTTTCCGCACTTCTGTACCCGTTTGCAATTCACCGATTCGCCATAGAGGAGGTATCGCCATGCCTGCTGTTCTAGACGCGCCGATTGCGGCGCCATACGCGCCCGCCGAACGAAACGGAGCTGATTCTGCGCCGCCTGGCTTGTTTGAGAAGGCGGTCTGCCTGGTGCTCTCCCTGAGCAAGCTCGGCAACCGCCGTACCTTGTCGACGGCCCTGGTCGAGGTAGACGCAGATAAGGAGCTCATCTCGGTCAAGAAGACTCTGCTGTCGAGCTCTGAGCTTAAAGCCATTGAGCACTTTGACGCTGAAATCCGCCGGTTCCTCGTGAGCCGCTGTCTGCCATCGCTATTCGCAGCCGGTACCTATCTGGTACCGATCCCACTGGTAGAAGAGGTCGACGCCAGACTGGTTGGTCTCTCGGAGACGCGAGATAGGTTAGTAAACGACTTTGCTGCCGTCTATCCCGCGCTCGTGGCGGAGGCACGGGGCCGCTTGCGATCGGCCTTCAGCTACCAGGACTATCCCTGCCCCGAGGACTTGACGAGTTCGTTTCGGATGCAGTGGCGTTATGTTGCTTTCTCCGTACCGGGCCGCCTGGAAGGCATCAGTGCTCATCTGTTTCATAAAGAGCAGGAGAAAGCGGCCCGGCTCTGGCAGGAGGCGCTTGAGGAGGTACGGACCCTATTGCGGTCCCATCTTGCCGACATGGTCCATCACCTGGTGGAGCGACTCGGCAGCAATGGACCGGACGGTAAGCCGAAGATCTTTAAGAGTTCGCTGGTTACCAACCTAACGACCTTCCTGGAGACCTTCGACGCCAGAAACCTCTCCGATGACACGGAACTGGCCGAGGTGGTAGGGAGAGCCCGTTCGCTTCTTGGCGGGGTGGACGCGCAAGGCATCCGTTCCTCGCAGGAGCTGCGCTCGTCCCTGTGCACCGGCTTTGCCGGTCTGCAGACCACGCTGGACAGCCTTGTCGTTACCAAGCCCGTTCGCGCCTTCAACTTTGCTGATGAATGAGCGAACAAGTGTGAGACCGATGTATCCCGTATGAGGTGACTTTCTCAAACATCCACTGTCCATTCTGCCCGCGTTCACTTCGGAGCGCGGGCATTTTCGTGCCATTATCCTTCGCCCGGTGGTCGGACGGCAAAGCTGGTGTTCGCCGGCACCGCCCTGTGCTTGTCGACTCATCTGCTCGCTACCATTGGGACAAAGAGTGCGGAGCGTACGGTAAAACGCACCGCCAATCTGCTCTTTGAAGGTGATACCCGATGCTTCGTATCGACACCGCCTGCGACCGGCCCGCTCATCGCAAACCACGGACTAGACTGTGCGATCTGCTGTCCATTGTCAGGTTCTTTGGCAGGCCGCGCGGAAATGGTCGTGGTCCCCTGCTCATCGTGACGAGCTGCGGGGAGACGGTCAACGCCCTCCACATCGTTCGGTTCTTCATCCAGCGCACCGGCAGTTTAGGCACCCTGCAGTGTCCGTGTGTTGAGTACCGGCTCGTGATCCAACTCACTGGGCGTCAACGCACGGTTGCGGCGGACGGTCTTTCTAGAGCCAGGGCCCAAGCACTCTACGACGACCTCGTGCGCCAGTGGACACAAGGGCAGGCATGTATCGACATCGCTGCCTATCTCGAGCCACTTGAAAAAGACGAGACCGGTGGAGATCGCCGATTGGCGGAGTGGCCCTGATGGAGCGCCTAGCAGACATCCTCACCCAGCTCCTCGCGCAAGAAGGCGGGCTCTTCGCCCAGGTCTTCTCCGTCGAGGATCCCGATGGAGTGCAGCATCACTTCAATGCCACCAAAGGAATGCGTCTCGCGCGGCAAAGTGGCGATCTGCGGCAGGTATCGCTTGCCGCAAGTGGTTTCACGCCCGAGGCAGTCCGGGCCGGTTACACCGGACTCGACGAAGCGTACGCCATGACGACGGACACGACCCGGCCGATCCTCTTTATTCCCCACCACGGCAGACATCTCTGCATCGATGGCTGGCACCGACTGTTCAAAGCAGCGGTCCTTGGTCAACCGGAGATTTCCGCCTATTTCCTGACGCCGGCAGAGACCGACGCCATCAAGATTCTGACCCTGCCGGCAGAGCAGGGAATCGACTGGGGACAGAAAGCGAAAGCTAGCTGACCCGAAGTTTCCATCCGCTCTCTCAACTACGAGGGAGCGGTTTTTCGAGTGCGCGCCCCGACTAACCGCAAGCGTAGCCGAACTCGGCGATGCTCGGCATAGCCGTCAATGGTTCGGCGTTGCCGCACCGCAGGTTGGACCTCAATGCCGCAACCGTCATGCTGGGAACATGAACCCGCCTTGCTTTTCCATTATCTACGCCGACCCGCCGTGGCAGTTCAAGCTGCGTCGTGCTTCCAATGAAGAGGGCCGACCACGCTTTGGATCGGTCGGTCGCCGCGTACCCTATCCGACGATGAACACGGAGGCGATTTGTGCACTGCCCGTCGCCAGACTGGTGGCGCCGGAGTGCGTGCTCTTTCTGTGGGCCACCTACCCGATGTTGCCGCAGGCGCTTGACGTCGTCCGGGGCTGGGGGTTTTGCTACAAGACAGTCGCCTTCACCTGGGTCAAGCGGACCCGGACGGGTCGCCGCTTTCACTTCGGCATGGGCTATTGGACGCGCGCCAATCCGGAGATCTGCCTGCTCGCCACGCGGGGGAATCCGCAGCGCATGTGCAAGAGCATTCCCAACTTGATCATCTCGCCCATACAGAACCACTCTCGTAAACCTGACATTGTTCGCGAGAAGATAGTCGCACTTTGCGGCGATCTGCCGCGGGCCGAACTGTTTGCACGCGAGAAAGCGCCAGGCTGGAGCGTGTGGGGAAACGAGGTTTTAGCCGACTTTTCGCTGCCCACGGACGCTGGAGATAACGGTCTAAACAAACTCCAACAATGGCGCTCACCCTTCAACCAATAGGCTTCGCCGAGGCGTCTGCTTTTATCGAAGCGCATCACCGCCACCATCTGCCGCCGCAAGGATGGAAGTTTGGCATGGCGGTGAACGATGGTGAGCGGCTGGTCGGGGTGGTGACGGTGGGCCGGCCGGTATCGCGTATGTTCGACAACGGCATCACATAAGAGGTGACGCGCTGCTGTACGGATGGCACGAAGAGCGCCGCCTCCATGCTCTATGGCGCTGCATGGCGAGCCACGAAGGCGATGGGATATTCGCGGCTCATCACCTATACCCTCAAGGACGAACTTGGAACATCCGTACTGGCCGCCGGCTGGAGAGCGCTGTACCAGACGAAGGACAACGGCGGTTGGGATCGTCCGTATCGCAAGCGGATAGTCCGACATCCACTGCAAGCCAAGACGCTATGGGAAGTGGTCCTCTGACGCCCGCCGGCAACATGGTGCCAACGGCTCATTGCGCTGCCAGGCTCAGGCCAGCCGAAGCGATCATGGGGACTCGACTCGGTCCCCCAGCAGTGTTATGATCACGATGTCACCTACCGCCGACTCGTGGGAGGCGCAGGCTCATTGTTGCGGTTCGAGTCGACCGCGGCCTGCGTTTGTCGCTATCGGTCCGGAATCTAGTTTGTCGCGCCTGGGCAGAGCTGTGCCTGGATCTACACCAAGATCGTGATGCGCTATGCTACCCGTCACGGGGATCACGGCCACCGGCATTGCTTGACCAGACGGTCGGCAAGTGATACGTTGCGTTTATGAAAGGGTTGTGCCTCATGTGCAGCACGGCTGGAGTCGAGCCTCGGAGTACCTCAGCGAACCGATCGAAGGTCGGGTCTCGCATGCTCACACCGATTCAAGAATTTGTAACCTCCAAGAACGTCATGAAACAGCAAAGGTCCGTTGAAGTGAAAGCAATGGCTTCCCGCTTTCCGATTTACAAGGCGGTGATCCTGCCCGGAGCGGTGCGGGCGCTCTTGGCGGCTAAGCAATCACCCATGGAATTTCTTACCCGGCATCAGCAAGGAGATTGGGGTGAGGCCGTAAACGCCATCGATTGGCTGCGCAATGATGAGGCGATCGAACGACGATTGCCGCTGCTATCTTGCTATTGCCTGAGTACCGGAACCGTCCTCATAGTGTTTACTCCGGCGGACCACTCCAGGACGGTGGCATATGTTGAGGGCGAGGATCCCTCCCAGGCTCAGGTCTCACCCGAGATAGGAGGGTAACACAGTGATTGAGCTCGCGATCCCTTGGCCCCGTGATCGCTATGGCGCGACACTCAGTGGATGTTGTCACCGGACTTCCGCCCGGATCTACTCCAACGACGCCACCGCAGCATCCCCGTTCACCAATTGGTCGCCGGGCTGCCTAAGTCGTCCCTTAATGTGGCTTCTCTCGGCTTACCCTCAAGAGTGGCGTGCTCAAGATCATAGTAACCGCAGGGTTTTGCCCCTCTCACACAGACGTGTAGGCGAGCACCGATGGACCTACGTGTTACCACGCACCGCCGCGTGCGCCGTACACCGCCTTCCATATGCTTGATTGGTAGGCACATCGCCGCGCCACTATCTTGCATGTTGAAAGGAATGGGACTATGCGACGTTTGTTCCCAACGCGCTGGCGGCGCGCAGACGGGTTTTCCCGTATGAGCAGCCCATTGACTCCGTTATCTTTACCGGACGAGGAAGGAGACCTCACACCTGAAGAGATGCGTGGAATCGAGTCGACGCTCGAACTGATTGGAAGTACGGACGGCCAAGTCTGCTCTGATCGGTCAGAGGACCCCTCGATTGAACACTACAACGCTTGTTCGCTGGAGCGGTCACCGGTCGTGACAACGAGCAATCACGAAGCCAGGTGTTCGGGAATATTCGAGGAGTTGGCATGAAAGCGTTATCGCGTTGGCGCGTCAATCCTCCCGGCGCCGACACGCCGTTGCCGATCGTCGTTTGCAGCAACGGTCAGTTGGTCCGGCTTGTCCGTCTCGTTCGTGAGAGTCTGCCGGCACTTCGAAGTCCGCAGGACTATCCGGAAGAACTCTGCAGAAGCCTTGCCGATCGTCTAGGTCGAACTCTTCGGGCCTGTGGAAATGCGCTCCCGGACGCTTCATACGAAGCGCCAGAACTAGCTCCGTGGCTGGAGGATCACCAATGAGCATCGAGCGCTACAAGGGCCGGTACTGGGCGCTCCGTGATAGCGATGGCACGCTCATCTGCGTGACCGTGTATAAGCGCGGGGCTGAGGAGATCATGCGCCGCCTCGGCGCACTTATCTCTTCGCGATACGTGTCAGCGTTTTCGCCCTGGCCTGCTGGATCGACTACCGGCAGGCCATTTCCTTCCCGTCCTTCCAGCCGACAACGTGAAGGAGTAGTGTGATGCCTCAGCGCAAAGAGCCCGCCTGGACACCTTTCGAGCGGCTCGGCCAAGTCAGCGTCGGCCCCGAACTATGCCTGCCAGAAGGCACGATCTACCGCAATAGTCGCTACCAGGTGGTCATGCGCCGGCCCGATTCGCCGCCATCTGCGCCGCTCGTCTGGTTGTCGATCAAACGCATTGACAATCGTCCCTGTCGAGACTGGCGCGAGTTTCAGCGGATCAAGAATGAGTTGCTTGGTCCAGAGGTAGAGGCGGTAGAACTGAACCCGGCGGAGAGTCGGCGAGTTGATGCCGCTAACCAATACCAATTGCGGGCGTTTCCCGGCCGTCTGCTACCCTTTGGATTCAGGGAGCGCGTGGTCGATGATACTATCCAGGGAGTGACCCAGCGGCGTTGTGAAGACGATGGCAAACTGCGTTAGATACGCGGAGGCACCGTCATATGCCTGTTCAGTGAGACCTCTCGGCCCGTATCGCAGGATACGGGCACTTTTGTGCCGTGCCGGGCGGCACTGCATCGGACTGTACAAGAGGAGTGGAATTGCGCCGGCCGGTTCGCGTCCGGAACTGCTGCTGCGAGCCGCGCAGCACTTCTCGTTGCCCTGGTTCAACGAACGGGTTACGCTGCCACTGATCCGCCCTTCGTGGATTGTCACATTCTGAAAGAAAGGATCTGCCATGACCCGCTACGCCATTGGTGTCACCCTGACGAACGAGGAACGTGCCATGATGAGGACGGCTGCCCGAGGCGCCAGATCCCAACCGGTCGGTCGTCTGTTCTGCCACGAAGCGACCGCTTTGTTACCGGACGGGACGTCATGTAAGGTAAGCTACCGGCGCTTCGGCGCCCGGTCGCATCGGTTCACCTTCGAGGAGCCGCTTCGAGAAGCCGTCTGGCTACTAGAGCTTCTCGACGACACGAAACCAACGATTGAGAGGCAAGCCCAGGACCTCGCCCCACAGGCGTTCGCTCAGGCGATAGAAACTGAGCAGCGCCAAATGCGCTGCAAAAGTGTCCCGAAGGGATCGACACTTCCTCCAGGAGCGGCACAGATGACCGCGAAAAGCGCCGAATTGATTGCCGGCCACTACACAGTCTGCATTCGTTCCTCAAGCGGACGGCTAGCTGCGGTCGGAACTGCTCAGCCCCAATTCGAGGCGGTTGCCGCCGAGCTACGTGAGGGACAGTTCGCAAACGTCCGCCTATTACCTGAGGAACGCCTTGTCATCGGTATCGGTTGCCGGCATCTGCGGCGCTGGGTGGAACCCCGCTTCCTGCCGTTCTCCCGCGACACTGATGCTCCAGCCAGCGTGGTTGCCTCGGAAAACTGATCCAATTGGATCTCGATTCGCTCCGCTCGCCGTCCGGCTCTTCCGGGCGGCTTTTCCTATTGTCCGACCCACCAGATGGCAGTCTGCATCCGTTCGTGAATTGTTGACAAAGCAATGAGTGGCTGCGCCGGCCCCGGACGCGATCGGTCTTCTATTCCCAGAATGCAATCAGTGGCAAATTCAACCAGCACAGATGCCTGGTGCGGATGAAGCAACCCAGGCCTCGACGGTCCGTGGATACGTGACGCGATCCGCGTCTACCAAGGGGCCAAGATATGTGTAGCTAGTCGCGATGCGCTTCAGCCCAAGCAGCAGGTAGATCAGCGGCCCAATCAGGTTTGCTCTGGCCCTTTGCACTCTTTGAGAGGGAATCAGGCAGACTCCGAAGCTGAGTATATTGATGAGCTTCATGCACTCCGCTCATCAATAGTACGTTCTTCAAGCTTAGAAACTGGAACCCGGGGAGGGGAGGTTTGACCGCGCGGTCGGAGAGTCTCGAAGCTCCTCTCCCTGTATCTCGCTCGTGGAACTGGTTGGGAATGGTAAGCTTGCCATTTCAGTTGAGAGCGCCGTCTGTTTGGTCCGCCGATTCCCTACCTACCCATGAGTATTGGCATATGTGCCAATTCTTCCCGCCTTTTCGTCCGCTCCACTTGAGGTCTCCGCTACCGTCCGGTACCCTGCCTTGTGCGTGTGGAAGGAACACGCTGCTGGTTGGTCGAGGGATATCTTAGATGACTTCGCTGTTTGATCTGCTGATGCGCACGCTCTGGAATGCCGCGAGAACTCGTCTCGGTGGGAGGGGGCCGTCGGCGCGCGTTGAGACCGTCGCTCCGTTGCGAGAAGGAGTGGCGCTTGGCAAGATCGTCCGGTCCCCATATTCACCGCCGGCGCCACCGGATGCGCCTGCGGTCTTGGCGCTCTCGCCCGAGGAGCGGCGCCGTCATATGTATCTACTCGGGGCTACCGGATCGGGAAAGACCAACCTTCTGCGCCAGCTCGTGCAGCACGATATTGAAAACGGACGGGGAATCTGCCTCATCGATGCCCGTGGCGAACTGGTCGACCAGGTGCTGCTTACGTTAGCCTCTCTCTACACGCCCGAAGAATTGGAGGGAAGGCTGTTACTCATCGACCTGCGGGAAGACGCGTTCTTCGTGCCCGTGAACCCGCTGATGGAATCGGCCGCCGATGCCTATACCCGGGTCGGCTTCCTGATGGCGCTTGTCAAAGCCATGTTCGAATTGGGACCGCAAACCGAACAACTCCTACGCAATGCACTCCTCGCCCTTGCCTTAACAACCGAGCGATGCGCCTTGACCGATCTCGAGCCGTTGCTCACGGTCCCCTCGTTTCGAGCTCAGGTGCTGGGCAGCGTGAAGGATGTCAGCGTGCGCCGGTTCTTCGCACGCTTCGAACAATTGCCTTCTCAGAGCTCCTGGGTCGAGCCCTGCCTCAACAAGTGGTCACCCTGGCTTTCGCGCCCTGCCCTGCGTAACGTACTGGGCCAGCATCGGACCATCTCGTTTCACGACCTTCTAGACGCGCGTTCGGACGTCATCGTACTCGTGAGCTTAAGCGCAGATACGCTCTTTGGCGACGCGCACCTGATGGGCAGCCTGATCATCCACAGTCTGATCTCGGCGACCATGCGTCCCAGTCGACGCGATCGCAAGGGCAACGAGGTCAACCTGTACCTCGACGAGTTTGAGAACTTCGACGGGTTAAGCGATCAGTTCGCCAGCATTCTCGCGGAAGGACGTAAGTTTGGGCTGGGCGCTTGCCTAAGCCACCAGACCAGCATTCAACTCAATCCAAAGCTCAGACTCCTGATCAGAAACATTGTGGGCACGCAGATCTTTTTCTCCGTCGGGGGCAACGAAGCCGAGACGCTCTCTGGGGAAATCGCCAGTGACGAGCCGAAGGCCGTGATCCGCAACCTCCTGATGAGCCAGAAGGCGGGCGACGCCGTTGTAGTGCGTCGTGGCGAACCGTTCATTCGAATCCGTACCCGTCTAGTCCGCGATCCCAGTGTCTCCGTCGAAAGAATAGCGGCAGTTCGCCTCGCGGCGCTCCGGCATTTCGGGACGTCCCGCGAAACGGTTGAATCCGAACTCGCCCTGCGCGATGCAGAACTCGGCGATGTTGCGACGGCGCCGGTACCAGCGGGCCGGTCACCAAGGGCGACAAAGCGATCAGCGGCTCCGCTCCCTGCGCAGAAGCCGCCCGAATTGGAGGTACGCGATGCAAGTGAAACCACCGTCGGCAAGGTCCGCCGCCGAAAACAAAGCCCGCCGCCGGCCGGATAGCCCGGAACCATACCGACGCATCGTCCTCCAGCGACGCGACATTGCTCTGCTCGCCGATGTATACGCCCATGGCAGCATGCTGCGTGGTCAGATTCAGGAGCTGCACTTCGGAAGCGTTCCACGGGCAAATGCGCGTCTGCGGCAACTCTACGACGCCCGGTATTTGCAGCGTGCCGAGCTGTCGCTGCCGACGGAACTAGACCAGGCAACAGGATGCCAACTGGCCTATTTGCTCGGACCAGCCGGCATCCCACTCGTTGCAAGCGAGTTGGGAATTGAGGCCTCGGAAGTGCGCCGACAGTTACGGCGAGGTACACCGGATTACCTGCTGCATACCATTGAGATTGTTCGGTTCAGACGATCCGTCGAGACGGCTGCACGCTCGTGTGATGACGTAGTGCTGGAGCGGTTTCTGCCGGAGCGTCTCTGCCGCCACGCCTACGAAGTTCGAGAGAAGCTTGTAGAGGGCAATCGCGGTGATCCACGTTGGCGGCTTGAGATCTTCAAGCCGGACGCCGTGTTCTTCGTTACACAGGGCGGCAAACGTATGGGTTTCGCCGTCGAGATTGATCGGGGTCACACCTCCGCGTCGGAGTTCGCGCTGAAGCTAGCGATCCATGGCCGCTACGTCTCGGCCGGCCTCTACGAAAACCGGTACGGCGCGCGCTACGCCGGAACGCTCATCGTCACGACGTCTCCAAAGCGCCGCCAAAATCTGGCGACGATTGCTGCCAGAGCCGCGTCTGGCACCTACTATCTCACGACCTTCGCCGAGGTGCGAACGATGGGGGCATTCGGGCCTACGTGGTACAAACCGAGCGACACCCAGGCGAGAGGTCTGTGGTAGGTTGTTGCTTCGCGACCGTGTCTGAGGCTTCGGCTGAGGACGAAAGGCGTACGCATTAATGCTCTGCCTTCGCTGTTGGCACTGGTGGCCGAGCGGAAGCCGCTACTGTGGTGTCTGCCAACGCTCGCTCAATGTCCGCGTATGCCCCGAGGGCCACAATAACGCGCTCTGGGGACCGCAGCAGACCTGCAATATGTGTAATCAGGCGCTGCTTCACCCTGGGACGCCAGGGCTGCCCATGGGCTGGCTAAATCAAGGCTGTGTCCTGGTGGTGATTCTCTACGCGGCATGCCAGGCTCTGCTGCATCGGGATTGGATGCTCCGGTCGTGCTGG
>JBBQVV010000052.1:0-23236 GCA_038211235.1 Chthonomonadales bacterium
GAGGGTGAATTCGACAACGACGACCTGATGCTGCAGAGCTCGCCGTATGCCCAGTGGCAGCCGCTGAAAACCTCGCTCATCGTCCCAATCGTACACCAGGGCCAACCGCTGGGCACAATCAATCTCTATCATACTTCGGAGGTCGCCTTCACGAGCCACGATAAGCACCTCCTTGAGATGATCGCGGAACGGGCGGCAATGGCGCTCTATAACGGGATGTTGTACGACCGTACGCGGAGCCACGCGTTCACGGACTCCCTTACCGACCTGTTCAATCTTCGATATGTAACGGAGCAGGTTGAGACCAAATGCCGGATCGCCTCGAATCGGCGCGCGGACGGCGCTCCGCACTGCTCGCTGGACGCGGCAAACCGCGTCACCCTCTCGGCGCCGGAGCGGAACGTGCCATCTGCTGTGGATGAGACCGAGTTTGACCCGAGCGATTCGTTCGCGCTCTTGTGCCTGGATCTCGACAGCTTTAAGCCGATCAACGACAATTTCGGGCACCAGAAGGGCGATCAGGTGCTGCGCGACGTGGCTCAGATATTCCGACGTGAGGCAGAGGGACGAGGTATGGTGGGTCGCTACGGCGGCGACGAGTTCCTCATCATACTTAACAACGGAGATGCGGAGCAGGCCGAACAGCTCTCCGCTGTGCTTGGCAGAGCGATCGAAAATTACGATTCGGGCCTCGTACACGATCGGCTTGGAGCGATTCGACTCGGCGTGAGCATAGGCTACGCCTGCTTCCCGGCCGATGCGCAGGACCCTGCGGGCCTGCTTTCGATCGCGGACAACCGGATGTACCAGAACAAGACGGAGCGAAAACTGGGCACGCTCGCGGGCCGTGAACGGCACGAGGCCGCGGCGAGCGATGGTGCGAGTCTGAGGCTCGCGGCGTGATTCACCTCGTGGAGTTTGGCCTAGTAGATGCCGAGCGGTTGGCTGAAGTGATTCGCATCGACGTTCTGGATTGCCGGAGTCCAGCTATGCCCGTTCATGTCGTCGGTTCGGATTAGCCGGCTGTTACCCGTGTCAGTGATATACAGGCGGCTCTGCTGGTCCACAAAGATGCCGTTGGGGCTATTGAATTGGCTCGGCCCATCCCCGAGTCCTCCGAGCGTCGTCCATCCCGCGCCGGTCATATCGTTGAAGCGAGCGATGCGATTGTTCCCTGTGTCGGCAATGTAGATGTGGCTGGTAGAGTCGATAAAGATGCCCATCGGAGACGTGAACTGACTTGAGCCCGATCCCGCCGTGCCCAGGGAGACCCAATTCGTACCTGAAATATCGTCGACGCGGACCACTCGATTGTTTCCGCTGTCGAGAACATAGATGTGGTTCGTGCTATCGAGGACAATCCCTGTCGGAACGTTGAACTGGCCCGTGCCGGACCCTGAGACGCCGAAGCTGGTCCAGTTTGCTCCCGTGAGATCATTGACGCGAACGATCCGGTTATTACCGCTGTCGGCGACGTATACGTGTCCCTGCGCATCGGTTACTGCCTGCCTGGGCAAGCTAAACTGGTTGACTCCGCTGCCGACGGCGCCAAGCGCCGTCCAACTTCCGCCCGCGATATCGTTGACGCGAACGATGCGATTGTTGTTGCTGTCGGCAATTACGAGATGCGACTGCGCGTCCTGAAAGACACTAGTCGGTCTGTTGAACTGGCCGACTCCCGAGCCCAAAGCGCCGAGCGGTGTCCAAACGGACGAAGTGATATCAGGGATCTGAACCACCCTGTTGCTGACGCCATCCGTAACAAAGAGTGTCGGCGATGCTATTTTGCTGCTGCTATTCCCACTGCCACAACCAACAATAGCCATACAGGCAACCGTGCCGATCATCATGCGGACTGCGCGGCGTTCTAGCGTCTTGTTCAACGTTTCCAGGGTGACCGAATTCCTTTCTATCCTTCGCGCTGCGCGGTAGGCACCTCACGGCTCACGATCCTCATCGTGTTGGCCGAAGACTTCGAGCAACCTCAGATCGTCTGGATCCTCCGTCACTATCAGCTGTCCGGAGAGCCTGGACTCGGTCTGTTCCTCCGCGAGCAAAGCCAGAGCGGCGAGGTGTCTTCCCGCAGTATCATAGCGTTTGCTTGCCAGGAATCGTAAGATTCTCAGGCAGTCCCTATAGACTCGCGTCTCGAACTCGTCCGGAGTCATCTACTGCTCCCTTCATTCGCCATCAACAGTTGGAGTTCCTGCACCGCGGCAGGCATTCAAATTCAAATGACGAGAGAACCCGATAACTGTTTCGGGGAATTTCACGCCCGTGAACAAATCGGTTGAACCTGTTATTGTTGCCTTATTTCGACGCTCCAATCAACGAGGTCAAGCGATGGGTCGGGCGTAGAACTGCCGAAGATATCGTTGTCGCTCGGCTCAAAAGCGAACTGCCCGACGAAATCGCTGTTTCGATAGACGCGGTTTTGTGAAACGTCCAGAACTACGAAGCTGCTCTGACCGGTCGAGGTCCTCGTGTCGCCAAGTGAATCGACCTGTTTGTTCACCGGCGTAGCCAGGTCGGTCGGAACTAGATCTGTCGAGATGATGTTCATCTGTAGAAACCGAGTGCCCTGTGCAATGGCAACGGCCTGGTCCGATGGGAGTGGTTTGCCGTTCGAATCTGTCGCAAGCTGCGATAGGTCGATCTGAAACTGCAGCTGCTTGCCCGATCGAGGATCGTTGATATCCGGCCGGGTTGTAGCAACCGGGCTGCCCTCGTTCACGAACGTCGATCGATTGGGATCTCCGACGACGTGATAGATAGAGTAGCCGTTATTGCCGGGCTGAAAATTGTCGAACCGAACAAAATCGGTCAATCCTCCGCCCTGTGCGCCGGATCCTGTCGCGAAGCCGTTACCGTAGGGTGGGAGAACGACTGCTACCGGTCCTGGAGAATTCTGGTCGCCCGCGTTGTTCAGGATGAAAAAATAGTGATAGTTCGGATTGATGAATCCGCTGTAGGTGAGGGTAACGATCAGCCGCTTGCCGGACAGCGCGGTGCTGCCGGGCGGCAGTTGGGCGCATCCGACTGCGGTCGACAGCACGACCGGCATTGCTGCCAGAACGAAACGCGCGCGGTGGGACAATCGAACAGCTCCTTGGATCCGGGGTGGACTAGAGGCCAGCGTCGCTGTCTAGCCCGAACTCGGCCGGGCACCGGTCGGATAACGGATGGTCAGCCGCTAGCCCGGATAGTTCACGTGTTGATCGTTTGATCGGCAGTAGGGCGGGGGCGCCGTCCCCGCCGGCTGGGTAACCGATGATCGGGCGCTCAAGCGATCCGGACAGATGGTAATCCGATGGAACGGAGAACAGCGACTCGTCTATGACGGCGTCCGAGATCGATATTACCTGTGTCTGGATCGAAATCGTATCCGGAGCCTGGCCTGGTCTCTGGAAGCTGAACGTCAGGTTGGAGGCGAGTGGAATTATTTTCATGTGATTCAGCCTGTCCGTACAGGTTTTCGCCAGCTGGCTATGCGGCACCATGCCCTCGACGAGTGCGGCAACTGTCCAGTGATTTCCGTCCGGCAATGCCGGGCCGGCGCCGAGGTAAAGCTCGCCTGCAATTTGCACGGCAGCGCCGGCGCGATTCCGCCCGTACGGGTGGGCGCTGCCCCGACCGCCGCCCTGGCGCAGCTAGTCATCGGGCTGCTGGTCGGTGATGTAGCCGCCGGGTATGCCGCCCGGAGATCTCCCTCCGCGGTTCCCTCGCCGGCCACCCGCCCCGCGCCCCTGTGCACGGGGCTGCTCCGGCGCACTGGGCCGCGCGGAAGCGATACACTCATACCGCTGCGTCGAAACCCCGGCCTCACTCTGTGTCGTGTCCGTTTTCGTCAATGTAACGTGGTAATCGTAATCGGCGCCGGCGGGAATCCTCAGAGTCGGGTCCGCAACCTTCCATGCATCCTTCATCGAAGCGATGCGGTACGTCTTGTCGAGCGGGTTGAGCGTGAGGAGGCGTCCCTTTACGCCATCGTATATTCTCACGTCGCCGTTCGTACTCTCGAACCTTGCGGATCTCCCTTTAAACGAGATCGTTGCGGTACTCACGTCCAGAGTGGACTGTTGAACCCCAGAATTCGCCTGACCGCCACCCGACCCCGATGAGCCGGAGTCTCTCACGACGCGGACTTCGGCGGTGAAGGTGACATCGCATTGTCCTTTTGATATCGCGCCACAGATCGCCAATATTGAGAGCGGTAGGAGACTGGTTGCGGGGAGCGTTCTTCTGTTCACAAGTCTTTCCATTTGTTTTTGCATAGTGGTATGGCATGCGCCGGGTCACGGGCGATAGAGCTCACGGGCGGCAGCCGATAAGATTGCCACTAAGCAAGACATCGGTCCGCTCAACGCGGACCTGCAACAATTGACGGTACTGGAACGCTCATGTTACGCAAAATATCACGCCAATGAAATAACAATTTCATTGGCGTGATGATTCGAGGATGGAGTTATATCGATACTGTGACCTATTGGTTCTGTTGGTAGGCAGCGGCCGTCGCGAACGGTATCTGACGGGTAACGGCTCCAGTATTGTGCGGTTCTACCGATAATCTATTGAATACTCTCCGACCAGGCGCCGCCAACGGATCCCGTGTGTCGATGCAAAGATTATTCGAGGAGTGCGAATTATGGACCTGCAGAGGGATGAGCTTCCACAGCTTGGCGACCGGCGGTATGCGCTGCGCCAGAAGTGTCGCGTCGAAACCCTTATGATAGAGCACGCTTGCGCAGGGCTGATGACGGCCATCGTGCTCGACATAAGCAGAGAGGGCTTTCGATTCCTGTTGCCGGATTCGATACCGTGCGGCGATGAGATCATTCTTCATCCGCCTCCTGGCAGCGACCTCTTGAAGATCCGCGCTACGGTCGTGCGTCAGAGCATCTCCGCACACGATGATAGACGGATGATCGAATGCGGGGCCCAGGTGGCCGATACGGCCGCATGGCGCAAGCACAACTGGTTTCTTGCTCTCCGCACTGGCAGCGATGAATACGAAAACTCACGAGAGACCTGCTCTGAGAACCGGGCCGCGTAAGTCCTCCGCCACCTATGCGCTAACGTTGCGATCAACGCGGGGCCTGGACGATTAACGTCGAGAAATCGCGACTTCACTGCTTCACGTAGTCCCCAAAGTATACGTTCGTCCTCGACGTCCACTCCACCAGTCGGCGATAGCAATCGTTACCGCTGCTCCGACAAGACTCTCATTCACTTACGGAAACTTTCAGCCCGACGAATCGGTCTTTACAAGTGTACGGTTCTGAACGTACAGCGACGCGGATCGCAGCGATCCGCAGTCCTTTCGCCGCGCTAGGAGGCTATCACGCCGGACGCGCGGCCGGCATGCCGGGCCGGAAGCCAGGCGTGCCTCGATTGAGACAACTGCGGGCGAGCACGCGCCGCCTGCGCCGAGCCTGATCTCAGGCGAAACGCTACCCGGCCTGTTCGTTTCCCGCTGCTCTTGCGCTGAACACGCAAGAAGGAGTGGCTCAAACCTATATATGAGTACACAACAGGTTTCCTCGCGCCTTCATAAGGCGTCCGTCGGCGCGAACCACACTCTGGACCTTCCTGCCTCCGCAAGTGTCCAGCTTACGGCACATCAGCATCGCATTACCGACAATCTTGAGCAGCTCGTCGAAGTCCTTCCCCCCGCTATTCGCGATCAGATCGAGCTTGAAGATCACCTGGAGGATCTCCTGGAGATCGTGATGGACCTCGGCCGAACTCCAGAGGCCAGATTTTCCGAACGCGTGGTCGAGCTGGATAGCGAACCGGTAACAGACGAGGACCTTGACTACGTGGTGGGACGCGTCGGCGAGTTCGGGAAAGACAACCGGGCCGGCATCGAGCGTACGCTGCACCGCATTTCAGCTATTCGTAATCGACAGGGCCGGGTGATAGGGCTCACCTGCCGAATAGGGCGTGCGGTCTACGGTACGATCGATATCATCCAGGATGTGGTCGAGAGCGGCAAGTCCATTCTAATGCTGGGCCGTCCGGGACGCGGCAAGACGACGAAGCTGCGTGAGGTGGCCAGAATCCTTTCCGACCAGCTGAAGAAGCGGGTGGTGATCGTCGACACAAGCAATGAAATTGCCGGCGACGGGGATATTCCCCATCCTGCCATAGGCCGCGCGCGCCGTATGCAGGTTGCCTCCCCCGAACTGCAGCATCAGGTGATGATCGAAGCCGTCGAAAACCACATGCCCGAGGTCATCGTTATCGACGAGATCGGGACCGAACAGGAGGCGTTCGCGGCCCGTACTATCGCCGAGCGAGGGGTTCAGCTTGTCGGAACGGCCCATGGCAATAGCCTTGAAAACCTGATGATGAACCCGACGCTTTCGGACCTGGTCGGTGGAATTCACGCGGTCACGCTCTCAGACGACGAGGCTAAGCGTCGCGGCACCCAGAAGACGGTTCTCGAGCGTAAGGCGCCGCCGACCTTCGACGTCGTCATCGAAATCATCGAGGTCGATAAACTCGCTCTGCACCTGGACGTGGAGCGCACCGTCGACCGTATGCTGCGAGGCGCCACTCCCCGCCCGGAGATCCGCATCCGCAACGAACAGGGGGAGATCGAGATCGCTCAGCGCTCGGAAGATCCGGGCAGTATTCGCGAGATGCCGGACCATGGTCGTTCGGACCCGGATACGCGGAGAACGGATGATCGTGATCGTGGCCGCAAACTCGAGCGCACGGAAAATCCGAACACGAGAGAGGCGCGGACCGCGCGCATCCGGTGGGAATCTTCGGACAGTCGGCCGGAGGTCCGGGAGGAGGGCGGCGACGAAACCTCCCGGGCCTCCGCGAGCGGCCGCCTGACGCCGCGGCCGACTCCGCCTGCAAATGTCGTCGCGCCGCAGCCGACAGTGAAAACATCGATCCTGCGGATCTTTCCATACGGGGTCAGCCGGAGTCGATTGGACCGGGCCATTGCCGAGATCCACGTGCCGGCCCACATCGCGCGAGATGTCGCGGATGCGGACGTCGTGGTCGCACTGAAGGCGACCTACAAGCGCGAACCCGGCAAGATGCGAGAGGCGACACAGAGGCGCCTGCCGATCTACACGGTTAGAAGCAACACCTATGCCCAGATTGCCAACTGTGTGCGGGAGCTGTTCGGACTGACGCCAAGCTACGAAACGGAAGAGGACGAACTGGAGTCGGCACTCGTCGAAACTCAGGACGCGATCGACTCGGTGACGCGCAACAACGAGGCGATGGAGCTCACTCCGGCGAACTCATACACGCGCCGGCTGCAGCACCAACTCGTTGAGCGCTATCAGCTTGTATCGGAGAGCGTGGGCGTCGAGCCTCAGCGCCGCGTCCGCATTCTGCCGGTGGGAAGCTAGCGGTCCATGGCTCTCGCCCCAGGCGGCCTATTCGTTACCTTCGAGGGAGTGGAAGGAGCGGGTAAGACAACACAGATCGCGCTGCTGCGGACCGTGCTCACCGCCGCGGGTCACGCTGTCTGTGTTACTCGTGAGCCGGGGGGCGACTCGGTCGCCGAAACGGTCCGGAGGCTTCTGCTCGATCAACAGATGAACGCCCGCACGGAGCTGCTGCTCTTTCTCGCCGCTCGCGCCCAGAATGTTGAGCAGGTGATCCGACCCCATCTTATTCAAGGTGGGGTCGTTCTGTGTGATCGGTTCATCGACTCAAGCGTGGCCTACCAGGGCCATGCGCGTGGTATCGGGCGAGAGATCGTCTCCCGACTCAACGCATTTGCCACCGGCGGGCTGCTGCCCGATCTTACCATTCTGCTCGATCTGCCTCCCGAGCTCGGCCTCGCGCGGCAATCCAACCGCAATCGGATGGAGGCGGAGAGTATCGAGTTTCATATTCGCGTTCGGGAGGGATTTCTGATGGAAGCGGAGAATAACCGGGAACGCTTCTGCGTGTTCGACGCGACGCAGGATCGAGCCGCGCTACATGCCGCAATTGACGAGCGCGTTAGGACGCTGCTAACGGATCGGTCCGGTTGAAAAGCGCATTGTCCGCCATCTGCCCACGCTCTATCCCACGGTTTGGAAACGGAGAGATGTTCGGATGAAACTAGTTATTACTGTCGTGCACGACCGCGACAAGAACAAAATCACGGAGGCCCTGCTTCGGAACGGATTCAAGTTCACGAAGATCGGGAGCACCGGGGGGTTTCTGCGTGAAGGCAATGTAACGCTCTTGATCGGCGTCGAAGAGAAAGAGGTAGACCGGCTGATTCAGGTGATCAGCGACAGCTGCAAGACGAGAGAGCAGTTCGTTAACGTGCTTCCTCCAGACGCCGCCCCTGTCGGCACCTTCATGCCGAGTCCGGTCAAGGTGCTGGTCGGCGGCGCGGTCTGCTTTGTGATGGACGTCCAGCGTTTCGAACGTTTCTAAGGCGGCGCCTCGAAGGTGATCCCTCCGCGCCGCACGCCCTTGTCTCCGGTCTTGTCTTGAACCCCAGTCGCTTTCGTTTGTTCGCCCCCTCCACTTGACGGTCTCAGGTTGCGCCAATTCCCGTTCGCTATATACCGATCCGCCTCCAGCTCCCGGTCACCACCTGATAGGGTCATTCAGTACTCGGCGTGGGACCCATACGGGAAATCCTGGGAGAACTGAATGACCCTGACCACCAGATTTGTACGCAGGAGGATCGTTCGCAATGGGCGAACCTATCCGCGTCCACGGCGATGTGAGAGGAGGGAGCGATGAAGGTCATGATGGCGAAGCAGGAGCTTGAGCTCGGCGGCCGCTACCTGGGCGAGCTGCGCGACTCGACTTCGATCCTGCACGAGCCTGCCGAGCTTCGGGATCGGATCGAGGCCGACGGCTACCTCCTGCTTCGAGGGCTGCACGACCCCGCGCGGGTGCGGGCGGTGCGGGACCTGATTCTCGGCAATCTGGCCGACAACGACCAGATAGACGCCTCGATTTCGACGGAGCTAGGCGTTGTGAAGCCCGGAGCGCGTGGAGCTTTCCACGGAGGAAGCAAGGCGCTGACGCGGAACCCCACGTTTCTGGATCTCGTCGAATCCGCTCGCCTCATGGAGTTCTTTGCACAGCTCCTCCGGAGCGATGTACTCACGTTCGACTATAAGTGGCTCCGCGTCGTCGCGCCCAGCGATTTTACCGGCGCGCACTACGATATCGTCTACATGGGCAGGGGGACGCACAATCTCTACACCTGTTGGACGCCGATAACCGATGTTCCTTACGAAATGGGCCCGCTCGCGCTGTTGGCGGGCTCCAATCGCGGACCGGAATACGAGCGCATAAAGGCGACATACGGCAGGATGGATGTGGATCGCGACCATGTCACCGGCGCATTCTCAAACGATCCCATCGAGATGGTCGAGAAGTTTGGCGGGCAGTGGCAGACCGCGGAGTTTCAAATGGGCGATGCCGTGATCTTCGGGATGTTTATCATGCACGGCTCCTTGACCAATACGAGCAACCGCTACAGAATCTCCTGCGATACGCGCTACCAGCGTGCCGATGAGCCCGTCGATGAGCGATGGATCGGAGAGAACCCGCCGGCGCACTACGCCTGGCAAAAGGGCGAGACGGTTACGATGGAGGAGGCGCGCCGCAAGTGGGAAGTGTAATAGCGCTTCAGGTGGAACGACCATGAAATATGGGAATGTGCCTGGCCTGGACATACCCGTCTCCAGAATCGTGATGGGCACGATGGTATGCAGCACCGACAACATGGATCTGACTTGCGAACTGCTCGACGCGTTTGTCGATGCGGGTGGAAACTGTCTGGACACGGCGCACGTCTACGGAGGCGGCAAGAGCGAGCCGGCCATCGGACAGTGGCTCAAACTGCGAGGGAATCGTGAGCGAGTCGTTGTGCTGGACAAGGGCGCGCATCCCTACTGGACCGAGCCGCGAGTCGATCCGGAGAACATCACGCGTGACCTGCTCGAGAGCCTGGATCGGCTCCAGACCGGCACGATCGATATCTACCTGCTGCACAGGGACAATCCCGGTGTCCCTGCTGGACCCATTGTCGACTGCCTGAACGGCCACAAGGAGGCGGGCCGCATCCGTGCGTTCGGCGGCTCCAACTGGTCGACTGCCCGCCTCGAAATGGCGAACACGTACGCCGAAAACCACGGGCTTACGCCGTTCGCCGTAAGCAGCCCAAACCTGAGTCTCGCAACGGTCAACGAGCCGATGTGGGGCGGATGCGTCTCCACGAGCGCGGAAGATCGGGACTGGTATGCCCGGTATCGCCTGCCGCTGTTCGCCTGGTCCTCTCAGGCAAGCGGTTTCTTCGCCGGACTCTTCACCCCGAACGACGCGAGCAATAAGGACATTGCTCGGGTCTACTACAACGAAGGCAACTGGGAGCGGCTGCGTCGTGCCCGAGAGCTTGCGGCGCTTAAGGGCGTCACGGCGCATCAGATCGCGCTCGCATGGGTCCTTTCACAGCCATTCCCGGTCTTTCCGCTCATCGGGCCGCGTACCGTTCGTGAGCTCGCCGACAGTCTTCCGGCGCTGGATATCGCTCTCGCCGAGGACGAAGCGCGGTGGCTGAACCTGGAATCAGCGCCGGTCGATATATGAACTTTGATCAATTCTCTCATATCACGTTTGATTGCTACGGCACCCTAGTCGACTGGGAGACCGGCATTCTCCGGGCCATGCTGCCGCTTCTGAGCCGGAGTGGTGCGGCGCCGTCAGAGGAACACGTGCTGGATCTCTACACTCAACTCGAAGTAATCGAAGAGGCTCTTCCGTACAGACCGTATCGCGATATTCTAATGACCGTCGCGGGTCGAATCGGCGAGGCAACCGGAGTAACGCTGTCGGCCCGGGATCGGCAGGTACTCCCAGACTCGATCGCGGACTGGCCGGCGTTCGACGATACGGTCCATGCGCTGCAGCGGTTGAAGTCGCGGTTCAAGCTGGTCATCCTGTCCAACATCGACGACGACCTCTTTGCTCAGACTCGACCCAGGCTCGGCGTTGAATTCGACGAGGTGATCACAGCCCAGCAGGTGCGGGCATACAAGCCTCGCAGGGCGCACTTTGACGAGGCATTGAGACGTCTGGCCGTTCCGAGAGACCAGATTCTACACGTAGCGCAGAGCCTGTACCACGATCATGTGCCTGCGCAAGAGCTGGGATTCTCCACGATCCGGATCGACCGGCCGAGCCGTGTGCCTGGGACGGGCCTCTCTCCTCAGGCGTCGGTTCAGCCCAATCTTGTAATGGCAGACCTGGCGAGTGTCGCCGAAGCTGCCTGCCCGCCGTAGCCTGAGGACGACCCGGGAACCATGAGCCAGATGAAGGTAGTCATTCCCGGCGGAGCCGGACAGGTGGGATCGATACTGGCGCGCGCGTTTCACCAGGAGGGACACGAGGTCGTCGTGCTGAGCCGCTCGCCCTCTACGGCCCCGTGGCGGATGGCGGCATGGGATGGACGTACCGTCGCGCCGGAGTGGTCGCGCGAGATCGACGGGGCGGATGTCGTAATCAACCTCGCGGGCCGCAGCGTCAACTGCCGGTATAGTGCCGCCAACCGTCGAGAGATACTCTCGTCCCGAATCGACTCGGTGCGGGCCGTCGGCGAAGCCATCGAGCGGGCAAAGCGCGCTCCTGCGGTGTGGCTGCAGGCAAGCACCGCGACCATTTACGAGCATCGCTACGATGCTCCGAACGACGAGTCGCACGGCCGGCTGGGCGGCTCAGAGACCGATGCGCCCGATACGTGGCGATTCAGCATCGAGGTTGCAACTCGCTGGGAGCAGGCGCTCGCCGAAGCGGATACGCCTCACACGCGCAAGGTGGCGCTGCGCTCGGCGATGACCATGAGCCCGGATCGTGGAGGCGTGTTCGACACGTTCCTGCGCCTCGTTCGATTCGGAATGGGTGGGCAGATTGGGGACGGCAGGCAGTTCGTCTCGTGGATCCACGATGTCGACTTCGTGCGGGCGATTCGATGGATCATCGACCGTGACGATCTCGCCGGACCGGTGAACGTCTCCGCGCCGAACCCCGTCCCGAACGCGGAGTTCATGCGCAGCCTCCGACAGGCGTGGGGCATCCCGTTCGGCCTCCCGTCCGCGGGATGGATGCTCGAAATTGGCGCGGCGATACTGGGAACCGAGACCGAGCTTATTCTGAAGAGCCGGCGCGTGACGCCCGGCCTGCTCCTGGCAACCGGCTTCCAATTTGAGTTCCCACTCTGGTCCGCCGCAGCGGCAGATCTTTCCAAGCGACAGCGGGCGGGGAGGTAAGTGATGAACATCGATCTTACAGGCAAGAGCGTCCTGATAACCGGCGGTACGCGCGGGATTGGCCGCGCGATCTCGCGAACGCTTGCGCGCGCGGGAGCGCGCGTCGGCGCGATCTACCGCAGCGACTCCGCGGCCGCGGAGCGCACCCTGGCGGATCTGCGCGCGGACGGTCGAGAGCATTTTATCCTGCAGGCCGATATCGCGATCGAGGCGCAGGCCGCGGAATCGGTCCGTCAGGCCGGAACAGCGTTCGGCGGTGCGATCGACTTTCTGATACTCGATGCCGCGGCCGGGGCGGGCGGGCCGCTCGCAGACATGAAGACCGAGGACTGGATGCGTCCGTTCGACGTGAATGTCCACGGAGCCTTCTATGTCGTCCGAGCGGCGGCGCCTCTGTTGCGCTCCGGAGGCGGAATCGTCTTTCTCTCATCGGGCGCGGGCCACGATCCATTGGAGGGGCTGTCGGCGTATGGCGCGAGCAAGGCGGCCGTCAACCATATGGCGGCGATCCTGGCGCAGGAGCTCGGCCCACGTGGAATCCGTGTCAACGTCGTCAGTCCGGGCAACACGGATCGTGGCGACGACGACCCAAACGCGCACCCGGAGGCGTATACTTCCGCCCAGCGCCAGATTGCGGATACCACGGCGCTCCGGCGCATAGGCACGGCGCAGGACGTCGCGAACGCGGTTCTGTTCTTCCTCAGCGACCTATCCGGATTCGTGACGGGCCAATGGCTCCGCGTCAATGGTGGAAGGGTGTAGCGTCAGAACGGATTGTCCGAGCCGTGCGTGAGCACCCACTGGCGATCGTTCCGCGCGGCCTTCTGGATGGCGAGACTGGCCTGGGCGTCCAGGATCAAGGTGCGATTCAGGAGCACTGCGTAGCCTGCGATCAGGCAGATCAAGCAGGGCAGCGCGAGCCTGCGGATTCCCGTCAGCGCGCTGTCCAGAGGCGACGCACCGCGGTAGAGCGCCCACAGGCCGCATGCGAGCGGAAGCAGCAGCGGCAGCCCGATGGCCAGCATCGCAAGCTCCAGCGCATCACGCACGCTGGACGGGGCCGGCACGCCCGTGAGGCTCGTTAGCAGGATCGCCACCGGATGCAGGCCGCTCAGCTCACCACGCTGCATGTAGAGCACCACCAGATAGGGCAGCACGACCAGTAGAAGCATGCGGGTGGTGGTGCCGTTCGTCCAGACCGGGGCCGGCCGTTCGGCCGGCGCCAGATCCTCTACAACCGCGGTCCAGCCATCGAGAGAAGCCCCTGTAACCTCGCGTTCTCGCCGAGAGCGCTTGGCCTGGGCGGCGACCCTCAGCCCGTGTATTCCCTCGAGACCGGCAAGCGTTAGTACGGTCAAACCCGCCAGCATCACCCCTGCCGGAAGTGGAGTTGTCGTCACGAATAGAAACGCCGCTCCCACTCCGACCGTGCCAAACGCAACGAGAACTAGAGCGAGGGTGCGCCAGAACACCCTGCGCCGGGGCGGGAGCGAGCTCTGTCGCCGCCACAGTGTGGCGGCGACCACCGCGAGAAGCAGCCCCAGCGCCTGCTGGACGAGGCAGATCCCTCCCATCCAGTTGCCGAAGAGCGGCATAAGTGGAATGCCGGGCGGGATTCCCGGGTAGGAGGCGTCGTAGCGGGCAAGATCGACTCGCCTGCGGAGATCGCAGCAGTTCTGAACTTCGGACCGAATGAGCCGGTACTCAAAATCACGATGGATGGACTGGAGCAGGAGGTGGTAGTGAATCGAGCGCGGCTCCCATTCGTCCGGCGTCTGGATGCTGCTCTGAGTCAGTTTGGAATCGATATCGGTGCAGGCGATGAAGTAGAGGTCCGTCCCGTAGAGCGCTTCAAATGCCCAGCCCGCGTTATCGCGCAGGTTGATCCCCAGATGCTCCAGGTTCCGGCGGATTCGTGCTGCTTCGAGCCCTCGACCCATGGCCGCGTAACGCTCTGCCTGCCAGCGCGCCATCTCCGCCATGCGACGGATCTCGTGCAGGTGTGGAAAGGCGACCAGCGACAGCGGCCCGATCTGCTGTGTGGCGCCATGATCTCCGTAAGCGGCCGAATAGAGCCTCCACTGCCCGAGCACCTCCTCGTAGATGTACGCGTCCCATCGTTGTTTCTTCGAGGCGCGGCCGAGCGCAGCGAGCGCGTCGTCATCCCGGTTGGCCGCATAGTAGGTGGCGGCGAGCATTGCCGGCCAGAACGCATTACTGCCGTCGAGGCGTTCGCCGGACTTGAGCGCCCAGTCCATGATTTTAATGCTCCGCGCGGTCGGGTTGTTGGCGGCGGTCGGATCGGGAGCCCCCTTCTCGGCCGGCTGCCCGCGGCCAATCTCGGGCCGGAGTATCCGAACACGGTCCATCATCAGGTACCTTGCCAGATGTGCATAGGCTCCCGGAGTAGATGCGAATTCTCGCGAGACGGCTCCCAGCCTGACAAGCGTGTCATCGCGCCGGTCGATCTGCCCCGGACGGCCCGCCGGCACGGCCGGGCCGCGGGCGCCGCCGGCCATCGCCATCGCCGTTGCGCGGCCGACCTGCAGAAGGTAGTCGTCCGGATGTCGCTCCGCGACGCGGTCCAGCCTGGGTCCCTCGCGCTCCGTGCGCTGCGCATCCAGGCTGTAGATCCACGGCACGGTGTCTGACGCGACGGCGAACTCGATCTGAGCGGTAAGCGTGTACCGCACAGAGGGAAAAGCCCATAGGCTCGCCAACACTCCAAGCGCGGCGCCGATCAGCCAGCCGGACCATCCCGACGCAAGGGGAGCGCGCGGTATTGGGATTGGAGTATCCGAGATCGGGGCTTGATCGGCTGTGTTATTTAGGCCGTCCATGCATCCTCTTACCGTGTCCTGCCGCAACAGAATTCCCGAAGCAATGTATCTTGATCAGAAAGGATGAAACAATGAACAAACAGTGCGGTTCTCCGCGAGGATTGGTTACGTTCGCAGGTATTGCTCTGATGATACTTGCCTCGGTCGGCACACTTGCCTCTCCGACCGCAGCGCAGTACGCAAAGTGCGCCGGCGCCTGTGCGAAGTGCATGGCCGCCTGCAAGACCTGTAATCGGCACTGTGCCAGCATGTCGAAGCCCGGCGGAAAGGAGCACCTCGCCAGCCTCCAGCTCAGCGCGGACTGTCGGGATCTCTGCGATGTCGCAGCCCGGCTCTGTTCGCGCAAGGGGCCGATGACGGTGGAAGTCTGTAAGGCTTGTCTAACGGCGTGCGCGGCGTGCGGTAAGGAGTGCGCGAAATATCCGAATATGCGACCGATGTCGGATTGCGCCAAATCGTGCGCGGCCTGCGGCAAGGCGTGCCAGGAGATGATCGACGCCTCGAAGTAACGGGAGTTGGCCGGGTGGCCTGTCCGGCGCAATTCTGCCCCGGCAGCGGTGAGTTTCGCTGCCGGCTGTTTCCATCTCGGAAATGAACTGGGGACCGTAAATCCACTTCACCCGGCACCGGAAAGTTACGCTGCCGGCAGTTTCCATGGCGGGCGGTAACTCGGCGTTATGTGGTGCTGTGCTTCAGGATCGCCCGCGATCTCCCACTTGGTCTCATCCCACCGCAGTTGGCGTCCCAACTCCAGCGAAAGATGCGCGAGATTCATCGCCGTGTGCATCGGGAGATGGTTGGCAAAGCTGCACGAGCAGTCGACGCGCGACTTCACGCCATCGATGAACTCTCGCAGCTGACCAGGCGACTGCGGAACAGCCTGCGGATAGTCGACTCCCACAACCGGGCTTCCATCGCGGTCGAGCACTTCCGGCGTGCCATAGTTGACAATCGTCAGGGTCGCCTCCCTGCCGTGGAAGATGATCCCGTTGTGGCGGCCCTTGTGCGGCTTACCGACGCCAAAATGGAAGCTGTTGGCCTGCAGCATGGTGAACGTCACGGTCTTATCGGCATACTCCCAGAGAACGTTCATCGTATCGGGCACGTCCGCGATCGACTCGGTGGCATAGCGGCCGCCTATTGCCGTCGCCGACAACGGGCAGGGCAGCTCGAGTGCCCAGAACGGGAGCTCGATGATGTGCGGGCCGAGCTCATGTAGCCAGCTGTCGACGTAGTCCTTGAAGTAACGGTGCATTCCATCCCGAAAGCGGCCGATGTTAAAGGGCGTCTCTGGAGCCGGGCCCAGCCACATCTCCCAGTCCAGCCCTGCGGGCGGAAGCGAACTCTCCGGCTGGCCCAGGCCCTCCGAGTCGTCGTTCATGGTGGAGAAACTGGTGACCGAGGAGATCTTTCCGAGCTTGCCGGAGCGGACGATATCGACGCACTTGCGGTAGTTTTCGGTTGCATGGATCTGTGTGCCGACCTGCGATATCCGCCCGTAACGTTTCGCCCAGTCCGCCATCAGCTTCCCTTCCATGGGGAACCGGCACATCGGCTTTTCGCAGTAGACGTCCTTGCCGGTCTCCATCGCCGCAAGTGAGACGAGCGTGTGCCAGTGCGGCGGCGTTGCCACGAAGACGGCGTCGATATCCGTGTTCTCCATGAGGTCCCGGAAGTCGTGATAAGGCTTGGCCCGTCCGTCCGTAAAAGCGACTGCCTGCTCGAGATGCGGCTCGTAGACATCGCACACGGCGCCAATCTCGACATCGTCGAACTTCGCCGCCTCGGTCATCAGGGCGCCTAATCCGCGCCCGGCGGTCCCCACCACGCCGACCACAACCTTATCGTTCGCCGATCTGCTCATGCTTCGTTTGATCTCCTGACTACACGTTTTCGTCCGGTTCCCCGCGCCCCCCGGATTATCCTCCGTCGAGTCACAGCACAAGACTGCCAAACGAGGGCTTGTGAGTTTACGATGAGCGGTTCAGAATATACCCGGATAATTCACTAGCAGATCGTTTACCCGGCAGTAGGGTGGGGGCGCCGTCCCCCGCCGAGTGGGTTACGTCGATTAGGTCACCGTCCGCGCCGACCGGGTTCGAGAACAAACCGGGTATAGAAGGATCAGTCGATCCAGGTACTGTGGACACGGAGTCATATGTCCATGGTAGAATCAAAACACCGGGAGTGGAGGAGTGGAGGCGATCGCTAATGATATCGGACAGCGTAGAACATGGCGCCGACCAAGCCGGCATCAGGCTCGAATACATTAACGGCATCCCGGTGTGGGAAGCTTCGCCCGTTATTCGGCACCAGCGCATTTCGGATCGGATCAGAGCGAGCATCACGTCCGCAAACGACACGACGGGCGGCTGTTGCTGTACGCATTACGCGGACATCACCATACTGTTTCCTGAAGGATCCATCAAGCGGCCCGATATTTCGATCTTCTGCGAGGAGCCGGACGAGCAGGACACCATGTGCCGGATGATCCCGGAAGCCGTTATCGAGATCCTTAGCAAAGGCTACGAGAAGAAGGACACCGAGGTCAGCCTTCCTTTCTATCTCGCCCAGGGAATCCCGGATATCGTTCTTTACGATCCGGCCGCCAACAGCGTGCGTCACTACCACAACGGACAGACGGAGCAGTTCACGTCGCCCATCGAGATCACTTTCAGCTGCGGCTGCATCGCCACCGTGTAAGCGGCAATACGTCCTTCGCAATGGTATACGGCGCTAGCAGGCTGCGAGAACCCTATCCCCTACATCGGATGACCTACCTTCGCGCATCGAGCCCCTGCCACCGATGGTTCCATCCCTTCGGCGCCGTGCTCTCCACGACAAGGTGATCCTCATCGCGGCTCGATATCAGCTCGAAGCCGTTTTCATCCATCAAGTATCGCGGCTCCATAATGCCGGACTCCACCATGGCTTGAAGAGATTCGGGAAGCTCGCCATACGCGAGTCGATAGGCGTAGGTTGCCCTGCCGATTCCCAGACGGATGAAGTGCGCTTCGTTATCGTTCTTGACGGAACGAAATACCTCTGGCGGTAGTTTCAGGAGACGCAGCATCTCCACTGCGATCGGTCCGAATTGCCCGGTTGGCGTCGAGACCGCCCGAAAGGAGATGGTGTGGTTTCCCTTGTTCAGCGTATGCGTGCCGAGCAGGAGGTCGATCTCGGTCTCGTCGCGCGCGGAGAAATCGATGCCGGTAAGAACCGACGTGCCGTCGAGATCGATCTCGAAGCAGCCGTATCCTGGGGCCTGCAGGCCGATCAATCTAACGGCCTGTCTGCCCGTCTCGGCGACTGGAAACGGCAGCGTCAGGCGGGCGCCCGCCTCTCCGGGCTGCCAGAGGAGCGCTGGTCTGCCCCCGAAGAATCCCGTAGTCTGCACCTGGACGCCAGGGGATTCGAGCTGCTCCCTACCGTCGCCTGCCGCCTGCTCGACAGTCGCGTACCGAAATGCTTGAACAAGCTGATAGTTCTGCCAGGGAACGCACCGCCTGGACCATGCGGGCACCCGTTCAGAGGATTTCGGCTCACCGGTCTGGTACCAGAACGCGATACTATTGAAGTAGTCTGGGCGCTCGATATACCAGGCCTCGGTCGGGTCTTCGCGGTTGCCTTTGTGCTCGATGGTCACTTTCAGAGACTTCGTGAACGCGATCGGATCCAGGACGTGCCATCGGTAACAGACGCCGGCGTCGCCTGCTTTCCAGCCTTGCCATCGCGGCTGCCCGAACCAGGCGCTCGTGCGCGCTCGGAATCCCCATGCGTCGTTGAAGTAGTCTTCGCTGCCGGTGCCCTGGAGGCTGGGCACCTCCTCTCCGTCGATGTAGAAGAAGTCGTCTCCCTCACCAAACCATCCGTCCTGCGCCATGGTGACGGACATGACGGTGCCGATGTAGTGGCCGCATCCTTCGATATCTGCGAGCAGGTCGTCGCGACCCATGACCGCGGGATACTCCTGGCGGTACCGGGCATGGAAATACGAGGTTTGTGGCGGGAGCGCGTCGACCTCCACCCAATCGACCTGCCAGTAGAGGCCCGTGGCACGATCGGGGTTGTCGTTCGTAATCACGATCCGAGCGGAAACCGCGAACGGCATTCTCCAGTAACAGGTAAGGCTTCCGGTCGGAGAGACCTGGACCGGGACGCTCTCGACGACGGCCGGCGTACCCTGGCCTACCGCGAAGAACTCGCCGAGAGGGACCTCCACGGCAGGCTCCTGGCGACCATCCCAGTAGACCCGCAGGCTGAGCGCATTCAGCTCGTTGACGCCGCCTGCGTGGCTGGTGAACCAGATATGGTTGATGACCCCGGGCCCGTGCAGCACCGGCAGCTCGAAGACCTCGCCAGGAGCGAGACGCGTCATATCAAAGTTGCCGTCGAACCAGTTCGGTTGCTCGTTACTGGATATGCGCCGGTTCCGACCCCTGGGCGGACCGGTCAGTGCGCCCAGCCAATCACGGAACAGAGCCAAGGGTGACCTCCAGACAGGTTAACAGGATTATAGTTGTCATCGTTCCACCATCACGAAACGGGCTGATGAGCGCCGAACCAGACAGCGTCGTTCATGTAGGCGCGGACGTAGTCGTACGCCAGCAGTCCATCACAGCCGTCGCAGGCGGAGTTTCGGATGAGGAACACTCCGCCGCCCGGCTGTTGGGGATCATCTCGATAACCCACGAGCAGGACGCTGTGACCATCGAACACCTCATCCGCCGGACAGAATTGCAGAACATTCTCGATCCACGCCGGCTGCTTCGGCCATCGAAAGCCTCCGCACACTGGCCATTGATTAGCGAGCGTCGCCCTGATGTGGGCCAGCTGACACTCCGAAACGCCGGTTTCAGGATCCCACTCCTTGATCCAATTTAGTTGCAGTTCGTGCTTCCAAGCCTCTTTCGCCCGCCGGAGCGCGACCGATCCGGGCTGCAGTTTGACATCGAACCGCTCCTCATACGGCAGATCGGAGTCGGCGCAGATTCCAAACTCTTGATAGCCTTCCCACAGTTCAGCGAAGAATCCGCCGTCTTCCGCCCGGTTTGCAGCCTGATGCGCGCCCCAGTTGAGGAACTCGACGCTCAGGCGTGTTCCATGGTTCCGGGCCACAGCTAGAGCAAACTCCAGGGCGCCAGTCACGGTAAAAACCGAGCAGGTGCCGCGCGAGCCCTGGCGCCTCGTTGTGAGCCCCCAGTTTAGTAGCATGGGCACAAGATCGATTGATGTCGGAAGCACCGGAGTTGATCTGCTCCTTAGAGTCTTTCCGCTCGATAATCGCGATAATTGCCCGTACGATTGCGGCCGTAACGTATGCTTCGCCATTCCCCGGCAAGAACCCTGCCTCACGGCAGTCATTCGGGAATTCCAACCTTTGTCCGTTGCCCAATTGGGGCGGCTAAGACGGAATCTTGCTGAACGGTAGGCATGGGTATTCGCAGGGTTTGATTGTAACGGCAATCCAGGATCGCGGCAGAGCAATCTTAGGGGAGACTCAAGGTGTAGAACTCATTCGCGGATCGATGGCCTTGAGTATGCGATCGATCAGGGGCGATAACTGTGTTGGCGTAGATCGAACCTCCTCGTTTGATAGAACGACGATACCCAGGTTCAATTCCGGGCACAGAACGCACATGCTGTGGAAGCCGGGAACGTATCCGTCCTGGAAGATGTTCCGCCGTCCTGACGAGTTCAGAATCTGCCAGTTCAGTCCAACCGTAAAGCTATTGTCCTGACTCCATACCGTGCTCCCCGCCGGCTGATGCGCGAGGCGGACGACCGGATCCCGCTCGGCAAGTTGCCACGCAATATACTTGAGCATGTCTGCCGTGGTGGATTTTAGCGCTCCCGCGGCAGGGAAGCGCGTGGAGAGCGCGGGCAGGAATGAGCCGCCGGCGGAGGACCCCTTTGGCATAGAGGCGCGATCCGCGGCGGTAAGGTTGACTTTCGTGTGGTACATCTTCAACGGCCTCGTGATCTTGGATCGGATAGCTTCCTCGTAGGTCTCCGCGTAGACCCGTTCAAGATCGAGTCCCAACAGTTGCGCGGCCGCGTTTGAGTAACTGAACTTCTCGCCGGGCATCCATGTAAGCGTGACGGCGTGCAGGTCTCGCACGAACTCGTCTCGACCGTATTGGTCCAGTATTGCAGCCTCTTTGTCAGCGCTTTGAGCGGCGTCCGCCTCTGGACCATTTATGGAGGAGAGTATCTCGGGAAGGTTGCGCGGCAGTCCGGACGTATGATTGATGAGCTCGTAGAGCCGAACAGGCTGCCCATGAAACTCCAGATTTGGGAAATCACCGACCAGGTATTTGCGCACATCGTCATCAATGCTTACCCTTTTCTCGACTACCGCCCGCGCGAGCAGAGCTCCTGTAAACGTCTTTGTGATGGATCCGATTGGATAGAGCGTGTGAGCCGTCGGAGGATGTTGTCTGTCCCGCTCGGTCGTGCCAAAGTTGTAGAAACTCGTCTTGCCCGCTTTGATAATGCCGATGGAAAGTCCAATCGTTTGCCCACTTTGCATGTATGCCCTGGCCGCCTGATCGACCGCGCGCCTAACGGCGAGCGTTTCCTCCTTCGAGCCGCTCCGGCTCGACACATCGTTGGCCGCTCCATCGATATTCGCTACGTAGGGCGATCCGTTCAGCGCGATAATGGTGAACAGTGGGAGTGCAAAAACGCTTCGCATGGGTTCGTTCTCCTTCCTATGTTCGGCGTAGTCGCCGAAGCCATCGCTATGGTAATCGGTGGCTACGCGGCGCGGATAGGAGAATCTTGCATTCGAAGATATTGACCGGGAGTCAGGCCGACGATCCTACGGAACTGCCGGGTGAGGTGCGTCTGATCGCAGAAACCGGTCTCCATGGCGACTTCGGCGATAGGAACACCGCTCCGCAGGAGGAGCTTTGCCTTCTTGATCCGCAACTGAGTCTTGTACTCATGCGGCGAGAGACCAACGTGTGCCTGAAACATCCGCAGAAGAGCAAACGGACTAAGGCCGACACGACGGCCCAGTTGGGATAGGTCGACCGGGTCAGAGAAGTGGTGATTGAGGTACGTTCGCGTCAGGTCTATGATGCCCCGTTTCCACGGATTGGGGTGGATCCTGGCATCGTCCGTCCACGGATAACCGCAAAACGTTTCTCTTTGGCGCTCTGTCTGGGCCACAATGTCGACCCCATGAATTTGGTCGAGCAGTGGAAAGTCCCAGGGATTGACGTCGAAGCTGCCGATCGGGACAACCGGCTCGTGAGTCCGGTACGGAATCTCCTCGAAATCCGCCGGGAATGCCGCCCGTCTGTACATGTAGACCGTTCCTGCCCGCCACGGCGCATAAGACAACGCACGATAGTCGATCCCAAAGTAGAAGCCCCATGGCGCCTTATCCCCAGCGTCTGCAAAACGCCATCTCATCATACTCCTGATCGGACAGTCGAGCTCCGAAAGCCTTCGCCTGTCTAGGACCGCATGAAAGAGAGCCTGCATACTGTTGGAAAAGGCATAGGAGCAAGGAGTATTCCAGCCATGGAGATTCTGGGATAGTGTGACAGGTTCAAGCCTCGTTGCATTGCGGCTGTTGGAGCCGACCACGAGAATATCTCGAAACCGGATCAGGTATTCCAGGAAAATCCATCGCGGCAAGTCGCAGAACGCGAAGTCTGGTATCGTCCCGGCGGTTTGCACGTTGACATATCGGTCGTAAAGGGCGGCGCAGGCCGTAAGCGTCACGATGTCCCACGTTGGAACTCCGGGCCGGACGAGCTGATACGGGTCAACTTCATGGTCAACTTCACCGGGCCGAACGATTCTAAGAGTCTTCAAGCGGTCACGGTCCCGGGTCTGCCTCTCCACCATTCGAGCTTCGCCTCCATCACGTCCTGCCCAGGCAGGACTGGCATCTGTAAGACCTGGCCGATTCCCATGTATAACACATCAGTATAGCGGTCGATGCGCCCGCAAAACGACTCCAGGTTCAAGCAGGTATTCACACCAACTCGACCCAGTGAGCGCCCCCGCACCGGGCAGGGGATTCACGCGCACAACGAGAATGTGAGCGTAAGGCCGGGCATACGCTGAGCGACGCGAGTCGCTGCGGTTCGCCCGGAGGAGAAATGTAGCGCGCACCCGGCGACG
>JBBQVV010000053.1:0-22624 GCA_038211235.1 Chthonomonadales bacterium
ATGAGATTGATACGTGGGTAAAGTCACCCGCAGGATGGCGACTGAAGCGGGTCAAAGAGACGGTAGCTCACTTCTATAAGGACGGCAAACCGGCAAAGCTTCCCGCGGCGCCGGCATCCTCGCCGCTGCCAAAAGCCAAACAGTAATTCGAGCCGGGAGCGCGTTCGTTAGGGCAAGATTGCCAACCTATTCGGGCACAGCGGTATGTCACGACGGCACCAACATCCGATCGGCGAAAATGAGAAGGTCGGCATTTTGCCCTTCCTGGAGGCGGCCCCGAACATGACACCTGCCTATGATACAGAAGTAGAAATACCGGATTCGGCGCAAATCGAACCCCGCCCGTCGGCCTGGCAGATCGGCCTCTACTTTCTGCTGCTCCTGCTGGTGTGCAATGTCGGATCGCCCGGCGGACTCTCTGCCATTCCGGTCAGCTTTCTCCTGAAGGACAAACTACACCTTGGGGCAGAGCAGGTCGCCGTCTACGGCTTTCTCGCGGGCATTCCGTGGTATCTCGGGGTAGGGCTGGGCCTCATGCGCGACCGCTGGCAGCCGCTCGGCGGGCAGGATCGCGGATACC
The DNA here is from genome assembly GCA_038211235.1 of Chthonomonadales bacterium. Classification (GTDB taxonomy): domain Bacteria; phylum Armatimonadota; class Chthonomonadetes; order Chthonomonadales; family Chthonomonadaceae; genus DATGJU01. The sequence continues at coordinate 581 of JBBQVV010000053.1, forward strand.
TGCTGATACTCCCGCCGATCATTGCGGTCATACTACTGTGGCTTGCCCATCAGCCGCTGACCTACGGCAGAATACTGGCGGCTATGCTGTGTGGCGGCATGTTCGGTGTCCTGCTCTCGACCGCCATTCAAGCCTTGATGGCCGAGGTGGCGCAGCGCCACGCGCTCGCCGGCCGGCTCTCCGCGGCATACGGGGCAGCATTCGGGCTGCCGCTGGTATTCAGCGCCTACGCGGGCGGATGGCTGACGGCGCACGTCGCGCCCGAGACCGTCCTGAAGATATCCGCGGCAATAGTACTGCTCGTGATGGGATTTACATTTTGGAGGCCTCGAGCAGTCTACGGCGCCTCGATTCCGACGGAACCGTCTCCCGGATTAGCCGGCCTGAGACAGGCCGTTTCTCGCCTCATTCGGCATCGTCCGATGTATCTGCCGGCCGCCATCCTGTTCTTATGGAACTTCGCACCCGGCTGGAACACGCCTCTCTTCTTCTACCTGACCAACCAGGTCAAGCTGTCCAGCGAGACCTACGGCAGCGTGATGTCCATTCTGAACCTGTTCAGCCTTCTCTTCGTGCTGCTCTACGGCCTCCTGTGTCGCCGTTGGAACCTGAGAACGCTCCTTTGGATCGGCACCATCCTGGGAATTGCAGGCGGCCCGCTCTTCTGGTTCATACATACTCCTTTTCAAGCCGTTGCGGTTGCCGCCTTCGCCGGAGCCTCCTGCGGTATCGCAAACGGCGCGTACATCGATCTCCTCATGCGATCCTGCCCTAAGGGCTCCGAAGGGACCGTCATGGCGCTCTCCTGCGGCGCTACGGCGATCGCCTGGAACACCGCAGACATCCTCGGCTCGTGGCTCTACGCGCGGGGGGGATTCGGGCTGGACATGATCGCAACCGTCTTTATCGGCCTCCTGATTCTGGTTCCGATACTTACCATTCCCGGTCAACTGGTAGCGACGCGAGACGGCGAGGCGCTCACCTCAACCGTTACGGCTTAGATATTCGAGTGTCGTAATGGTTTCATCGTGCATAGACTGCGTTGTGGCATCGTCTTACATGCGAATTCCGGAAGGAGACATCGAATCATGAACAGGTTTTGCGTATCGATCGGCGTATCTCTGCTAGGTCTGGCTACGATCGGAGGAACTGCTTACGCCCAATCTGACACGGCGTCGGCCCGTAAAACGATCCAGGCAGAGTACGATCGATGGTTCCCAAACGTGACGGCCGCCGTCGCGAACAACGACGCTGCCAGGTTGACGTCGTTTATGGAGGAACAGTATGCGCCGGAGTTCAAGTCCGTGGACTCGTATGGTAAGAGGCAGAACCGCAAGCAGCGTATAGAAGACTACGTCAAGACTCTGCCGTCGGTGAAGTCGGTTAGGCGCTGGATCGTTCGTATCCAGAAGGTCCACTTACGCGGACCTAAGATGGCCGAGGTGCAGACGAAGTATAATATCTCCCTGAACATGTCCGACTCCAAGGAGGGGAAGGTCCACAATGTGAACTGGATCGGCACCGACAGAGATACCTGGATTAGGTCTTCGGCCGGATGGAAGAACAATACCGAGGTGGGACTGCGGTTGCGCATACTCAGGGATGGGAAGCCATTCAATCCCAATGCTGCCGGAACAGGCAAAAGGAAGTGAACTCGAAATCGATCGGGAGTCCGACCCCGTCATGGCGGCCACATTACCTTGCGGCTCGCCGACGTTTCGCTTCGATCGTTTGAATCCGAGTCGCCGGCCGAAGCGGGAAATCCGTTAGTTCGCGTCTAATGGGAACAGGGCACGATAAACGGCTGCTGAAAGTACCTGCCTGTACGGGCAATGAGCTGGAAAGGCAACCGACCAAACGCATTCAACATGACTCTCACCTCATATCAGCCAGGTCCCTCTTTCTTCGTCACCGGCGGCACGCTCTCCGCCTCCGCCGGCTCCTACGTCGTCCGCCAGGCCGATACCGACCTCTATGAGAACCTTGCTGCCGGAGAGTTCTGCTATGTCCTCAACTCCCGACAGATGGGCAAGTCCAGCCTCATGGTCCGCACCGCCGACCGACTCAAGGCGGAGGGCGTAGATGTCGCGGTATTGGACCTGCAGGCAATCGGACAGAATCTCTCTCCCGATCAGTGGTACGACGGGCTGCTTCTGAGCCTGGGCAAGCAGCTCAGGCTGGAGGACGCGCTCGAACGGTTCTGGGAGGACCATCCCCGCTACGGCCCCCTGCAGCGCTTCTTCGAAGCCGTCCGCCAGATCGCGCTGCCTTCGTGCAAGGACCGTCTGGTGATCTTCGTCGATGAGATCGACGTTATCCGGACGCTGCCGTTCTCCGCCGACGAGTTTTTCATGGGCATCCGCGAGCGCTACGTCGGCAGGGCGACCGATGCCGATCTCTCGCGGCTGACCTTCTGCCTTATCGGAACGGCGACGCCCGCAGATCTGATCTCCGACACCCGCACCTCGCCCTTCAACATCGGCAAGCGCATTGAGGTAAGCGACTTCACCGCCGAAGAGGCGGCTCCGTTGGCGGGGGGATTTACCTCGCGCCAGGACGCGCTAAGACAGGACGAAGAGATCGCGCGCCAAGACGCAATGACGCAGAGAAATCGGGCAGATCAGACATTCACCAATCGAAAACTGCTCGATCGCGTGTTGTACTGGACGGGCGGGCATCCTTACCTGACACAGCGATTGTGCCTCTCCGTGGCGGAGGCAGACGCAGCGTCGGATGTCGATGTCGATAGGATCTGCGCCGAGTTGTTCCTGACTCATCGCGCGAAGGAGACCGACGACAACCTGACGTTCGTCCGGAACCGCCTGCTCCGCAGTGAACTGGATCTGGCTGCGTTGCTTGACTTTTATAAGCGGATGCGATCGGGCAAGCGCGTTTCCTACGATGAAACAAATCCGCTTTGCCCTGTCATCCGCTTGTCAGGAGTGGCGAGGGTGCGCGATGGATTGCTGCAGGTGCGCAATCGCATCTACGAGCACGTGTTCGATCGTGCGTGGGTCGAGGCGCACATGCCGGATGCGGAGGTGCGGCGGCAGAGGGGGGCGTTCTGGAAGGGCATAGGCACTGCCGGCGCTCTGGCGGTGCTGATACTCTGCATCATCGGATCGCTCGCGGTCTTCGCCTGGAGCAAAGCGCGCGAGGCTCAGATCCAGCGGGATGAAGCCAGAAAACAGAATGAACAGGCGAAATACAATCTCTATATCGCCGCTATGAACAACGCCCAATACGCCTATGCCACCAACAGCTTTGGACGGCTCAACGACCTGCTGGACGAGACGCGCAGCTCAAGCGCGCGGGGCTGGGAGTGGGGATACTGGCGTCACCTTTGCCATTTGGAGTCACGGCGCCTCCCGAGCCAGGCCGGCTTTGTCTCGGCAATAGCTATCTCCCCAGACGGCAAGACGATTCTTACAGGCGATTCCGAATACACGGTGGTAGCGCGTGAGACGATCACTGGGCGGGAATTGTATCGGATAAAGACACCCTACAAGAACGTGTTGGCCCTCGTTCTCTCGCCGGACGCCGGCCGATTTGTGGTCGCCGGATACGATCAGATGGGCTTGCAATCGGAAGAGCGAGTAGACGATATCGCAGAGATCCACGATTTACGAACGGGCCGGCTCCTGCAATCGCTGCAGGAGCCGGGAAGCAACGGGACCGGAGTTATGTGCGCGGTATGGTCGCCGGACGGGTTACGCCTGGTAACCGGCAGTAGAGACTCCAGAGCCGAGATATGGGACGCCGCCTCCGGCCGAAAACTGCTGACTTTGAAGGGCCACGGGCACAAGATCCTTGGCGTATGGTATGCCTCAGGTGGTAATAGTATTCTTACAGCGACGGGAGATCCTGACTTGCAGACCACCGGCCGCATTGCGGGGCAGATCCGCCTTTGGGATGCGCGTACTGGACAGGAAGTCTCGCGCCCCTGGACACGCAGCCTCAATTCCGCTCCGCCGGATGGACTCGTCAGCGGCGCGGCCGTTTCGCCGGACGGCGCCACTCTGGTGACAGGATATGGTCAGGGAACCGTGAGTTTCCTGGGTCTGCGAGCGGGTCATCGGCCACATCCGATGCTTGAGGCGCACGAGGAGGACGTCGTATGTATTGTGTTCGCACCTGATGGCAAGCGTGTCGCCACCGGCAGCAGAGACAATACCGTGCGCGTCTGGGACAGGGCGTCGAGCAGGTGTCTGTTGACCCTCAAAGGCCATACCAAACCGATCTCCGCTCTCGCGTTCTTTCCGGATGGCAGCCGGATTGTTACCGGCAGCAGAGACGGAACCATCCGCATCTGGGACGGCTGGAATGATACCGCCATGCGGACGCTGGACGGCCATACGGACGCGGCCTGTCAAGCCGTGTTCTCGCCCGATGGAAAACGACTCGTGACGACTGGGTTCGACCGTAATGCGTTCATACGCGATGGCGAAACCGGCCGCATCCTCTGCTCTCTTCGAGGCCACACCGATAAAATATATAACGCCGCGTACTCACGGAACGGTAAGCTGATCGTTACCAGCAGCCTGGATAAGACGGCCCGAATCTGGGATGCGGACACCGGGCGTGCGATCTGCCCTCCGCTCATACACGATCATGAGGTAACAACAGCCGTGTTTACGCCGGATGGCCGTCAAGTCCTTACAGCAACCGCGTTTGGAGGCTCTGATCGCATTCCCGGTCGAATCACTCTCTGGGAGGCAGCGACAGGCCTCCGAATAAGACAATTCCGGCCGCATCGCGACGCGATCGTAACAATAACCTGCTTTCCCGATGGGAAACACGCAGTTACAGCTGACCTGGACAACAATGCCTACGTGTGCGACCTGACTTCGGATAGCCCTCCGATCCCGTTAAGAGGGCATTCTGACGCCGTTATGTATGTGGCTATATCGCCCAATGCTCGGCGGATCGCCACGGTAGGTGACGATGGCAATCTCATTGTATGGGACGCGAATTCGCATACAAAGTTCTTCACATCAACGGGATATCAGTCGGCGCTTGAGGCAGTCGCCTACGCACCAGACGGTAAGCGGATCGCCACAGGAAGCCAGGATGGCCGGGTCAGATTGTGGGACGCCGAGACGGGCCGAGAAACCCTGTCGTTCAAGGCGCACAAATTCGGCACGTGGGGAGTCAACTTCTCACCGGACGGCAGGCGGCTTGTAACCGCCGGGTTCCCGCTCGACGATCCGCGCAAGGCCGAAATAACGCTGGGTCAGCTCCTCTGCATGTCGGCGGGCTACCACGGAGAGGGCGGAAGTCCGGGAATCGTCAATGGCCGGGTGGTTCCGCTGCAGCCCGTGCCGGGGCAGGACATACGGGACCTCGACCAGTCCTCTCTGCGCACACCGCTCTGGACCGACCCGGGCGGCGGCTATTCGTATTCGTCGCCCGCGCCGCATATCGCCTCAATGGTGCTCCGGCGAGTCACCGGAATGGAGCTTCAGGACTATATCGATCGGCGGCTGGCCAGGCCGATGGGCTGGGGGCCGTGGGCCTACTGTCTGCACCGCGGCGATTTCACGATGCCCCACGCGAACGGCGCCGGCAGCACTGCCGTACACGCGACCGACGCGTTGCGATTCGCATACTGCCTCCTCCATCAAGGCAGATGGCAGGCGCGGCAGCTCGTGCCCGCCGACTATGTCGCAAAGTGTAACCAGCCGCTGCCCTACAATCCCCACGCTCCCTTCAGCCTCCAGTTCGAGAACAACTCGGACGGCCACGTCGCGGGGGCGCCGCGAGACGCTTTCTACAAGTCCGGCGCGGGCGGATTCGGTATCTTCATCGTGCCGTCGCTCGATCTAGTCATCTACAAGCTTGGCGGCAGCAACGGTCAATACGATCCCGCGCTCACTGGCCTGCCACAGACGTTCCAGCCGGACACCTCTCGCGACACATGGAAGCCGATTCCGCGCACACCGTTCAATGAAGGCAGCCTCGGCGGTGACGATGGTCTGCGGCGCGTCATCGAGATGGTATCCTCATCCGTCCGAGACTGAGCCGGCAGCACCACTCGCTCCGACCTGCCTTCTACGGTCTGCCTTGTACCGCCTACTGCCTACTGCCTACTGCCGCCTCATCTCCACGCCTGCCAGGACCGCCAGGCTCCGCTCGCGCGAAGAAGCCAGTTCTCGATCCTCTCCCGGTGCGTCAGCCAGTAGTATACGTAGACGAACAGTGCGACGCCGATCGCCAGCGCGGAAATCGTGCCGGCGATGTCATTGACGTGCCGGAACCACGAGGCAACCGTGAGCAGGACAAGAAACCCGAAGCCGGCGCTGACGTAGGCGCGGATGCGCCGGATGACTCCCCAGAGCGTCGCGACGACGCACTCGGAGATCAGCAGCAGGTTGTGGTGACCGCCCGCGGCCCTTGTCCAGTACAGGATGAAGCACGAACCAAGCATCACGACGAGGCCCGCCCACCACGCGGCGCGCGCCGCCTGGATCTGGTCTCGCTCCGCGCTGCGATGACCCGCAATCAGAAGGTACGCGCCGGCGGGAACGATGTAAAGGTCCATTCGATCGGCGGCTCCGCCGAGATGGAGACCGATCGCGAGGCCCCACGCCGCGAGAAGGTTCCACGCCCCGATATGCCAGCAGACCTCCACGCACTCCTGAGCCCACAATGTAATCCAGACGGCTCCGCCTCCGGCGAGAGCGGCCAGGCGCCAATCGCCGTCAGGTCCGGATGGGCCGCTGCCCACTGCCCACATTGCGGCGACGACGGCAAGCAGCGCCGCAATGACTTGCAGCGGCCGCGCGTGCTCCGGCGCCTGGAAGCGCCGCACGATGAGCCATCCGATCACGCTCCAGACTATGCCTGCGACGACGACGAGTGCGCTGAATCTCTGCCATGATAGTGTCGCTTCGGCGCTCCAATAGGCGGTTTGGGCGATCAGTCCGTGGAGGTAGGCAGCTGTCAGCGTGATCGACGCTGCCGCGAGGGTCACCGGAGTCCTCCTATACAGCGCGATCGCCGCGTATGCGGCCCCGTACGCCGCGATTGTCCAGGTGATCAACGGATGATCTATGGACTGGCCGGCCCCAGCGACATAGCCGTCTCCATAGAGTATTGAGCAGAGCACGGCAAGCGCGGACAGTGCCAGAGAGACACGACGGAAGGGGCGACCGCTGAACTCGTCGGCCTGCCGATAGACACCGTAGGCGTACATTCCCGCAAGAAGCGGCAGCACGAGGAGGGCATAACGATCGACGTGACGCTCATGCGGGTCCAGGATTGAGAGGCCGTGCGTGTAGCTGGCAATGAGCAGGAGCGCCGCGAGGTAGGCGAACGACGTTGTCTTGCGGCGCATAGCGACCGTCATGTAGGCGATCGCGGCGCCGGTCACGCCTGCCACCCAGAGTGTGTCGGCGACGTGGTTGTCGTAAGGCATCAGGAGGCCGGAGGTTCTCCAGGCCTGATAGAGCATGTAGCCCAGCAAAAGAGGCGCCAGGGCGGTGTAATCGTGCGCCTGGTCCCGTTCCCCACGCGCGATCCAGAAGTAACCGGCGGAGCCAGCGAGCATAGCGACCGTCCACGTCGTGGCGAGCCAGGCTGGCCCGGCTTTCGAGTAGGCATGAAAAACGAGGCCGGTAAGAACAAGCGCCACGAACGATACCGTACGCTGTGGCGCGATCCGCCGCCTGGTGATCTCGGCCACGTTCAGCGCGAACGCGCCGAATGTAACCATGCTGCCCGGTATCAGCGGGATATGGCCGGCAAGGCTAAATCCTGAAACGGCGCGCGCCGTCACGAACAGCGCCGCGATAGACACAGCCGCGGCCCCAACCTCGCGCAGGGGTACGCCCAGCGCTTCGTGCGTCTTCGAAAGTCGAATACCGGCGAGGTATTCGATGATCATGGCCGGCAGGAGGGCGAGCGCAAACCATTCCGGGTCGAATTGGCCAACGAGCGTTAATGTATGCCAGGCAGTCGCCAGCGCCATAATTGCTGCGAGGTAAGCGAACGCGCGCTCTCGTGTGCGATACGCCATAACGAAATAGGCGGACGTGGCAGCCAGTCCCCCGAGGACGATGAACCCGTTCGACACGGCGATATCGAGCGGAGTGAGGATCTGGCCGGCTTTCCAGTGCGCGAACAGGAGATAACCGAAGGATAGCGGCCAGAGCGCAAGCGATCCGAAAGCCGGCTGCTCGGATCTGCGGGCAATCTCAAAATAGACGCCCGATGCTCCGATCGCAAACAGAACCCAGATCGTAGCGGGATACGCGGAACCGTGCGTAAGATTCCGATCTATGCAGACGCCGGCCATCGCGACCAGCGCCATCGTCAGCGCCGCGGGCAATCGGGCGGAGGCGCGGATCGACTCGGCAGCCGCAAGGATGAATGTCGAGGCGACGATCGTGAACGTGAGCGGGAGCAAGTTGGAGGTTACAGGTGCGATGTGCGCGACAGATCGCGCCGTAACGAGGCACGCGGCACACGCGGCCGCGCCCAGAGCGACAAACCGGTATGGGTCGCCGATAATCGGCTCGGATCGCGCTCTCCATGCGCCAACTCCGTAGATAGCGTATAACCACGGAAGCAGCAGGAGGCTGAGCCACTCTATGCTAGGGGCAGTTCGCGACAAAACAAGGACGGCGTGGGATCCCGCAACGACGAATGTTACGGCAGCGATGGTCGCGTATACCGGTTTGCCTTGACGTGCGGCCAGATCATGATATATGAGACCCGCGCCGATTGCTCCGCCAAGCCACAGAAAGTTGGCGATTCGAACGTCGAGCATCGCGTTTGCCATGCTCTCGGCGTTTCTTCCGCCCTCCTCCGCCTTCCAGATCGTGAACAATCCGAACCCGACTACCAGCGCGATGAGCATCAGATGGGCGGCGTTTTCGCTCTTGTCTTTTCGTTCGAGCAGATAGTACGCCGAGGCCGCGAACAGTGCGAAGAGAGTCCAGGCGGTGGCAGGCAGTTCCGAGCAGGCGTGCATCATCGCGGCATGCGCCGCGGCGGAGAGCGCAAATACAACCACGGATAACCGGCGCGGACCCGCGCCCGCGGCAGCGCCTTCCGCCGTCCACGTATCCGCGAGCATGAGCGCAAACGATCCGATCATGATCAGGCTTATCGGCATGACGTGATACGGAGAATGTACCGATGCGGCCGCCAGCGTACAGACTGCGGCAGCGGCCACTCCCAGAATAAGACTGTTATTCGTGAGGGCCGGACTCCAGAGACCGATCCCCGGCCGGCGCGACAGGAGCGATCCGAACATCCACAGCAGCCACGACTGCATGAGCCAGCCGGCGGCCGACGTCTCTACCGCCGCCAATCTCCAGCGTTCCGGGCCACCGGCCAGGCCGCTCAGCAATGCGATCGCCAATGCGCTGGAGACGTTGGCAAGGAGAACTGCGAACCATCGCAATGGGTCAGCGCCCGGATTCCGGCGTCCCGCCGCGACTAGCACGGAAGCAGCGATCAACGGGAGCGCCGACACGTCGGGATGCGGTATCGGAACGGCAGAAACCAGTGCCGGGAATATCGACAAAATGCCCACGGCGACCGCAATCATGGATCCGATGGCCGCGGGAAGGCGCCAGAGATCGGTATGCGGGATGGGATGCGTAGCTGCCGCTGCCACATTTGATGATCTAAGGAGCAGTGAGGCTGTGCCGGAGCCGACTGCAAACGGCGCGAGAAGATCTGCTAGAGAGAGGCGGTGATCGACTCGCCACAGAAGCAGCGCGCTTGCGTAGGCGACGCAGGTCAGCGCTGCGTAGACGGCGGTCTGCGACCGCTCCTCGAGCGCGGTGATCACGTAGAGCGCGCATCCGATCGCCATCGCGGCCGTCGCCCAGAGCCAGTGAGCGGGAAGCCCCACGGTCGGGAGGGCTGCGGCGCCCAGCGCGCCGCACGCCGCGGCCATCTGACCGCTGCGAGCGAGCGCCCGGGGTGAGAGCCAGGATAGACGCCCGTCCATCCCGGGCGTGATCGATGCTTCGTCCAGCGTCGCGGGAGATGATCCAGGCGCAGTGCCTGCACTATTCATCGATAACTCACTGCCAGGAACGTAGCCTCGGGCCTCCGTGCCCGTCTCGCTGGTAACATCGTCTGGTCGGGCTCCCGCACCCGTCTCACTACTATCAACGTAGCCTCGGGGCTCCGTGCCCGTCATGAATAAACCGGCGGTGGCCGTCCGACTCCGCCTTCGAAGCCCGATCGCGATGACGTAGAGGACTGCGCCATAGACGACGAATGCAGCCGCATAAGCGCCGACTCCGGCCCTCGCCGCCTCCAAGAGCCCGATAAGCGCAACAGCCCACATGGCTGCGGCGCCATAGGTCGTCTCTGCCCGTGCCTCGATATGGCCGAGCAGCAGCAACAGAAGCCCGGAGACGACGCTTTGCACGGCGTGAGCGATCGAATCAGCGGCGGGAATGACGTTCGTGGAGTGATTTGTCCAGGGTACGGTGACCTGAATCGACACCAAGATTGCGGCGAGGAGTAGGGAGTATCGCGCAACCCGTCTCCACGCCATGACGAGAGGATCGTCCGGTGCGGAAGCGGTCCGGCCGCTGAATACCGCCAGCGCCATGGCCATGGCGGAGATGGCCATAACGAGAAAACTGAACTGAGGCCACACTACCGCATAGGAATCTGAGAGCCAGAGAAGTGCGCTGCCTCCAAATAGAGCTCCCGCTGTGTATGCAGCCCGGCTCTGCCGAAGGGCCTGCGCTCCGGCGCCATACACGATGCCGGTCATCAACAGAACCGCCGTGAAGTCGTGCGGATGCAGCCGATCCGAAAGCAGCACATTGAGCGAGGACGCGATAACAGTCGCTCCTGCTGCCAGGTTCGCCCAGAGGGTCCAGGTAACCCTCCACTCTTCGGGAGATGTGATCCGAGCCGAGGATGCGGTAGAGACCGGCTCACCTCCGGAACCGCTGGACTCCGACATCTCCGTGGGAGCTGGAAGTGCAGACGTTTGTCCGATCGATCGCGACGCCTGAGCGAAATTGATCGCGGCGACGACCAGGAAGCTGACGCAGAAGAGCGCAAGCGGCTCCGCGCGGAAATCGCGTTCATGCCACGCGACGAGCCGGAGCAGTTGGAGGATCGAGAAGACACTCAGAAGGATCCCGGACTGTACCAGATGAAGATACGCGGGCTGGCGGATTCGAGCCAATAGCATAAACGCCATGCCGGTAGCCACCGCACAGCCGACAACGAGCGCCGCTTTGGCAGGAATTTCGAGGTGAAGAGGGGCCATCCAGAACCTGTTTATCGGCCCCACGTCAAATCCGGCGAGAACGCAAGCCATCGCATGAAAAACGAACGCTGCCCAGGAATTCTCCGTTCGCGTACGGGCTCCAAAGACAGCGAACATGAACGTCAGCCCGATCAGTATCGCAGGTACGGTCCGGATCGCGATGTCGCCTACGGTCTGCCACGCGATAATGTTGCGTAGAGCATATCCGACCAACATCGTGGCGAGGGCAAAGATCAGCTTCAGGCCGTGCGCCTGGAAGAACTGTCTGAGCTCCTCAGGGCTGGCCGCCCTTCGGGCGTGATTGCGATGCAGCCGAATTTCGTCATCGGCAACCTCGGGTGCGCTGGAGGTGGGAGATGGTACCGCTTCGTGTGAGGGAATCCCAGCGGGAGCGGAAAGCGGCAGGTCGAAGTCGCCAGACCGGAGAATCGCCGGTGAGATAGTAGGGGATCGATCCGCGATCGCTGCAGCGTCGGGCGTGATGAGGGGCGGTACGGTTGGGGCGGCGGGCCTCGTGGATGGGGGCGATAGAAGACGGTTCAGGGCCGCCGTTCTGCTCTCGTATTCATTGCGAAGTCGTGAGGCCGTATCGTCGGGAAGAATCGCGCGGCGCTGCAGCCATGGGATCTGCTTCAGGAGGTATTCAATGTGCCCGATCTCGGAACGGGCCGCGGATTCCTTTGTTCTAACCCTGCGCCCGCATCTTTCGCAAACCTGCGTCCAGTCCGGCACCAGGTTTCCGCACAGGCTGCACACCAGGTCGGGAGGCGGCGAATCGCTCGAGTCGTCCGTGGAACTCGCTCTCATTTCGTCGCTCCTCGGCCGGTCGGACTCTGCACGACGGTCGATGGCGGAAGTGCGTTAATCCGATCTAAACGTCCGCGCGATCGATTACTTGCCGTGACAGCGCTTGAATTTCTGGCCGCTTCCACACCAGCACGGATCGTTGCGGCCCCCTTTCCAATCCGCGGGCGCGCCTCCGGTACGGTTGCCATTGCCGGGAGTTCCATTGCCGGCATCCAGCGTGACGATTCGCGGCGGTTCGATGTCCTGCATGGGGCTATATCGCGGCAAGCCCTCCGGCAGAGCGGTCTGAATCGGCGGCGGAGTATCCTCGCGGACGACCTGAATGTGAAATATACCCTTTACAATGTCATCCTGGATAGATTGCTGCATCCGCTCAAACTCGTCGAACGCCTCTTTTTGGTAGATGAGCAGCGGGTCCTTCTGTTCATATCCACGCAGGCTGATGCCTTCACGCAGATAGTCCATGTTGGCGAGATGCTCCATCCAGCGGGCATTGACCGCTCGGAGCGCCATCCAGCGCTCGAGGTCTCGCATCGTGCCGTCGCCCTGCATCTCGTCGAACATCTGCTCCTTCGAATTATAGACGTTCTCCACGTAGTCCGTCACATATTCCGTGAGCTCGATCCGCGACTTGCCCTTCAACTCGTCGGCGCCGATGACCGGCGCCAGGGCGAAAAACTCGTCCAGGTCTCGGAACATCTCATCGAATTCCCATTCGGCCTCCGGCCGATCCGCGGGCGTATGAATATCGACCACGGCGCTTACGGTCTGACCGACATAGATAAGGACCGTCTCCTTCAGATCCTCGCCTTCCAGGATGCGTCGTCGCTCCCTGTAGATGAGCTCGCGCTGCCTGTTCATGACATCGTCATAGTTCAGGACGTGCTTTCGGGAATCGAAGTAGTGCGACTCAACCTTCTTTTGCGCGTTCTGGATCATCTTCGAGAGAAACGGATTATCCATCGCGAGATTGGGCTCCCAGGTTCGGAGCCACGGATGATTTGCCTTGTCGCCGAACAGTCGCCACAGTTCGTCCTCAAGCGAGACAAAGAACCGGCTCTCCCCAGGATCCCCCTGTCGTCCCGACCGTCCGCGAAGCTGGTTGTCAATTCTCCGGCTCTCATGGCGTTCGGTGCCGAGAATGAAGAGCCCGCCCAGTCCGCAAACCGCCTGTGCAGCCCGCTTATGCTCCTCGTCTGTCAGTGCGCCGGTGGTCACCGCGTCGAGTACGCCCGGCTTTCCATAGCGCCGGAATCCCGGCTCCTCGGACTCAGCCACAGGCTCGTCCGGCTCCGTCTCCTCCTCATCCTCGACGGCCTGCTCGGCGCGATCCAGCGACTTCAGGCTGCCGTCTACCGGCGGAAGGTCCTGGTTGATATGCTTGCCGCCGAGCAAGATGTCGACGCCGCGGCCGGCCATATTCGTCGCGATAGTAACGGATGCCTTTCGGCCCGCCTCCGCGATGATGATGGCCTCTTTCTCGTGATACTTGGCGTTGAGGATGTTGTGCCCGATGCCGTGTGTTAGGGCCTCTTCAAGACGCTCCAGGCCGTTGTCCTCGACCTCGAAGATGCGCGCGATCTCGTTCATGTTTTCCGGCGTGAGCGGATCTTCGCTAAATCCCAGCTCCTTCAGAATTGGACGCAGAACGCTGATGGTGAGGGGCGGCATCCGGCGCGTTTCGCGCTTGCCATCTGTCTCTGTCTCCATGACCCATGGCTCGAAGGACATGTTCAGCGTGCCGATCCAATCACTCTTCTTAGCCGCGGCAATGGCTTTGCTGGACTCGATCTTATTCCGAGCGACCTCGACCATGCACAGCGCGGAAAGACTTGCCGGCTGCATGCGCGCGCTTACGCGCTCACTCATCTGAATGGACCTAGTTCCGACGAGTACCGGCTGCTGCTTGCAGAAAATGCGCAGTATCTCGGCGGCGATACCACGAAGCTTGTGCTCCTCGGACCGGTAGATGACGTCCGGATGATCCTTGCGGACGACCGTCTTATTCGTCGGCACCTGGACGACGTCGAGCGCGTAGATCTTCCTAAATTCGTCCTCTTCCGTCTTCGCGGTTCCCGTCATTCCTGCAAGTTTGGAATATAGGCGAAAGTAGTTCTGGAACGTGATGGTCGCAAGAGTCTGGCTTTCATTCTTGACCTCGACCTGCTCCTTGGCCTCGATTGCCTGGTGCAAGCCGTCTGAATATCGCCGTCCGAACATGAGCCTGCCGGTGTTCTCGTCGACAATGATGATTTCAGGTCCCTCGCCATTGTCTTTCACGACATAGTCGATGTCGTTTCGGAAGACTCCGTGCGCTTTGAGGCTGGCCTGGAGATAGTGCTGGACCTCGTGATTGTCGGATAGGTTTGGAATTCCGAGCTCGCGCTCCATGAGCGCGACGCCGGCATCCGTGATCGTTGCGGTCTTCGCCTTCTCGTCGACGACATAGTGGATACTTGGTTGGTGCTTGTCGGCGTCTGGATTGTCCTTGTCGTTCTTCGGATCGTCGACGCCCTTCTTCATCTTGGATACGATGCGATCGATCACATTGTACCGATCGGTCGACTGCTCGACCATGCCGGAGATGATCAGAGGCGTTCGCGCCTCATCGATCAGAATCGAATCCACTTCATCCACGATCGCATAATGCAGCTCGCGCTGAACGAGGTCGTCCTTGGTGAATGCCATGTTATCGCGGAGATAGTCGAAGCCATACTCGTTGTTGGTGCCGTAGGTTATATCGCAGGCATAGGCTTCCGCTCGTGAAACCGGGCGCGCGTTTTCGAATCGAGGATCCGTGTCGTCGTAGTCCGGGTCGTAGATATACGAGCCGCCCTCGTCTCCCGTCTCCGGAGACTGTCCCTGGATGATGCCGACGCTCATTCCGAGCAGGTGATAGATCGGTCCGTTCCAGACGGCATCGCGCTTTGACAGATAGTCGTTTGCGGTGACCAGGTGCGCGCCTTTGCCGAGCAGCGCGTTTAGAAAAATCGGGCATGTCGCGACCAGCGTCTTGCCTTCACCAGTGCGCATTTCGGCGATTCGGCCATCCTGCAGCACCATGGCGCCGATCATCTGGACATCATAGTGCCTCAGGCCAATCGTACGTTTCGATGCCTCTCGCACGAGCGCGAACGCCTCTGGAAGCGCTTCATCTAGAATGGGATCGTAGACCTTGCGATCCTCTTCACGACGCTTCTGGTCCGTCAGTCCGACCCACTCCACCTCGGCTGCACTCCGCTTATCCGAATAACTTAACTGTACGCGCTCCCGGAGCTCCTGCGTCTTTTCGCTGAGTTGGGCGTTTGACAACTGCCCGTACTCTGGCTCCAGTACGTTGATCCTGCTCACCACAAGCTGGTACTTCTGGACGTCGCGAGCGTTGCTATCAAACATGTTCTTTATGAAACTGGGCAGAGCGACCATATTTGAAGTCTTCCTCAAGAGCGCGGACGGGCGACGAGCACTGGAAGGGGCAGAAAAACAGGGCCGGCCATTGAGTAGGCTTGCCTACCATATCCGTCCCAGCCGGGATAGTATACCCCAATGGGTCTTCTTCATCCCAATACGACGAGGGTTGCGTCGATGGTTTCCTGAACGGGGGCCAAACCCCCCGAAGCTGTCACCGGAGGCAATCTGGCTCAGGCTGTTGCGGGCAGTTCAATCAGCCATGGATCCGGTCAGGTGTCACTTTTCAGAACGTATTACAGAAAGATTTCTGTTTTCGCGTTTCTGCCCGCCAGGAGCTGAATTTGCCTGTCAGCTCCTGCATTGGGAGACTTTTGGAAGACCGCAAGAGTACAGTAAGGGGGCGAACTTCGGTTCCATACCGGGGAGCCATCCAGTTTTCCTGTTTGCCATTGAAATCCTCTCCATTGATAACTCTTCCTATCCAGGAGTCTCTCTCAATGAACGAGCCATGGAGTATCCAGCTTTTTGGCGGACTGCGTGTTCGGCAGTCGGAGCGCGTGATTACCCGCTTCCGTACCCAGAAGACCGGCGGTCTGCTGGCTTACTTGGCCTATCACCGCCAGCACAGCCATGCGCGGGACGTCTTAGGCGAGATCTTCTGGCCCGATACCACCCCGGAAGTGGGACGCCATAATCTCAGCCACGCCCTCTCGTCCTTACGCAGCCAACTGGAGCCGCCCGGTGTGCCTGCCGGGACCGTCATTATCGCCGACCGTTACTCCGTCGAACTCAATCCCGACGCCGCCACCACAGACGTAGCCGAGTTCGAGCAGGCGCTGCGCTCCGCCGCCCAGGCGCGCAATACCCCCGAGCAGCTGCCCCTGCTAATGCAGGCTCTAGAGAAGTACACCGGGGCGCTGCTGCCCAACTACTATGAGGATTGGATTGCGCCGGAGCAGGAACGGCTGGCCCAGAGGTTCCAGCAGGCGGCAGCCCAGGCGATGGCTCTTTTGGAGAGAGCAGGCGATCTGGAAGGCACTCTGGAGCTGGCCCGGCGTGCCGTGTCTCTTGACCCGGTGCGAGAAGATGCCAACCGGGAGTTGATCCGTCTCCTCATGGCCACTGGCCAGATGGAGGCCGCCCTGCGGCAGTACCGCGAGTATGAGCGCGTACTGGATCAGGAGGTGGGAGAAGCGCCAGGCACTACCCTCCGTCAGTTCTCCCAACATATCGAAGCGCAGTTGGCTCAGAGCCGTCCGACTCTGGACCTGCGTGCTGTGGCGACCTTTCCACCGCCTGCGCCTGCTGCTCCTGCCCCGAGCGCACTTCCTACCGGCACGGTCAGCTTCCTGATGACCGATATCGAGGGTTCGACAATCCTCTTGGAGAAGGCTGGAGACGCCTTCCGCTCCGCGCTGTCGAGCCACCATGCGCTCCTGCGCCGGGAGTTTCGCCGCAATGGCGGGCAGGAGGTGAAAGAGGCGGGAGACTCGTTTCTGGTCGTCTTCAGCAGTGTCGGGGATGCCATGACCTGTGCCATCGCATGTCAGCGTTCACTGGACACGCAGCCCTGGCCCGAGGCGGTGGGCCGGCTGGTGGTGAGGATGGCGGTGCACACGGGCGATGTGGAGTTAGACGCGGGAGAGTACCACGGCCCGATGCTCCACCATGCTGCGCGGATGCTTTCGGTGGCGCATGGCGGACAGATACTGGTGTCGGAGGCGAGCGCCGGCCTGCTGAAACGAGACCTGGACCCACAGGTGCGTCTGAAGGACCTGGGTGTCTGGCGATTGCGGGATGTGGAAGAGCCGGAGCGGCTGTTTATGGCCGTCTACCCGCAGATGGCGAGAGAGGAGTTTGCTCCTCTGAACGCTTCCCCGGCCCATCGCGCCCACCTGCCTCTGCAGTTCACCCGCTTCTTCGGCAGAGAGCAAGAGATTGCCCGGATCGGGGAGTTGCTGGCCATTCCGGAAACGCGCCTCCTGACCTTGACAGGCTCGGGAGGAACCGGCAAGACGCGGCTCGCCGTCGAAGCAGTCGGGCGGTTCTCGGAGACGTTCACCGGCGCGATCTGGTTTGTGTCCCTTGCCGATCTCTCTGATCCCAACCTGATCCCCCAGACCCTCCTGCAGGCCATGAACCTCCCGCTGATAGGCAGCCAGGAACCGCTGGAGCAGGCGGTCATGGCGCTCACAAAGCAGCCTGCGCTTCTGCTGCTGGACAACTTTGAGCAGCTTGTCGCGGGAGGAGCGGAGATCGTGCAGACCCTGCTGAGTCGTGCCCCCACGCTCCAGTGTGTGGTGACCTCCCGTCAGACGCTAAGCCTGCCGGGTGAGGTGGAGTTTGCGGTCACACCTTTGCTTACCCCCAACGGCAGCGATACCCCGGAACGCCTGAGCGCCTTTGAGAGCGTGCGGCTCTTTGTGGACCGGGCGCAGGCGGCCAAACCGGACCTTCGGATCACCAACAGCAATGCGCCCGCCGTAGCCGAACTCTGCGACCGACTGGAGGGCATCCCGCTGGCGATTGAGTTGGCCGCGGCCAGAGCGCTGGTGTTGACGCCTTCTCAGATGCTGGCTCAGCTTGGAAATCGCTTCGAGTTTCTGGTCAGCCGCAAGCGTGGGATTGCGGAGCGTCAGCGAACGCTGCGCGCGGCGGTGGACTGGAGTTACCGCCTGCTCGCCCCGGACCTGCAGCGATTCTTTGCCCAACTGTTTGTGTTTCGCGGAGGCTGGACGGTGGAGGCGGCGGAGGCAGTCTGTGAAGAGCCGCTGGCGCTGGACATGCTGGCCCAACTGCGGGAGTGTTCGCTGGTGACGACACAGGAGAGTGAGAGCCGCATTCGCTTCCGGATGCTGGAGTCGCTGCGAGAGTACGCGGAGGAGCAGTTGTCGGAGGAGGAGCGAGCTGATGTGCAGAGAAGGCACGCCGACTATTTCCTGGCAACGGCAGAGAATAGGTCTCAGGTGATGTGGCAGACTCGCATGGAGACGGAACACGGCAATATGCAGGCGGCGTTGCGCTGGCTCCAAACAGCCGATGGCGGCGCACAGCCAGGGTTGCGGCTGGCAAGTGCGTTATTGTGGTTCTGGGCACATCGGGGTCATTGGGGCGAGGGACGTAACTGGTTTGAGGCGGTTCTGGCGAAACAGGGAGCGGAGGGGCGGACGCTAGCGCGGGCGAACGCGCTCCACGGTGCGGGCAAGATAGCCTGTTTTCAAGCCGACTATGCTCAGGCTCGAGCCTACTATGAAGAGAGTCTGACGATCTTGCAGGTGTTCGGTGATCGTCTCCGCACGGACTATGTGTTGCATGGCTTGGGGGAGGTGGCCTATTACGTGGGTGACGTTGCTCTGGCGCGGTCTCTGTTTGCCCAAGGTCTCGCGATCCGGCGGGAGAAAGACGACCGGTGGGCCATCTTCAGCTCACTGTACGGACTGGGGCTCGTGGCCTCTGTGGAAACCGACTTGGCTCTTGCTCGATCCTACTTTGAAGAGAGTCTAACGATCTTGCAGGTGTTCGGTGATCGTGACCGCACGGCCCCCCTGTTGAATGCCCTGGGGGATGTGGCCTATTACCTGGGTGATTATGTACGCGCGCAGCCTTATTTTGAAGACAGCCTTGCGATTAGCAGGGAGAGTGGCAACCAATATTTCACCGCCTGCGCGCTGAACCGCCTGGGGATGGTGGCATGTGCTCAGGGCGATTATGTCCGTGCACGGTCTTACCAGGAAGAGAGCCTTACGATCCAGCAGGAGGTCGGAGATCGACGAGGCATCGCTCACTCGATGCACTGTCTGGGGATTGTGGCCTTTCGTGAGGGCGATTTTGCTCTTGCGCGGTCTATGTTTGTGACGGCTTTCGCGATCCGCCAGGAGACGGGCGACCGGATAACCATCGCTTACGCACTAAAGACCTCTGCTGACCTGGCGGCAGCACAGGGAGAAATGGAGATTGCGGCGCGTCTGTGGGGGGCGATGGCGAATCTGCGTGAAGCCACAGGCTCCCCTCTCCCGCCCAACGAGCGAGAGGAATTTGACCGCCGTGTGGCAGAATCGCAGGCGGCGTTAGGCGAGACGGCGTTTGCGGCTGCCTGGGAAGCGGGTCGCGCGATGACCTGGGAGCAGGCCGTGGCTTACGCGTTGGAAGAGGGCGGGGGATAGATCGCTCTCTTCCCCTCGCCTCGGTTATACTCCTCATTTCTCGACGCCCTTTAAGGCCGCACCATAGATCGCCTGCAAGCCCCGTGGTCCTCATTGATCGCGGGGCTGACTACGTTCTGTGGCTTGGGAGAGTTTTGGAAGAGTGAGGTTGTAGAGTGTAACCGTACGAAGCACACATGGTGAGCCGGAGGAGCAAACCGGGAGCCAGCCGTGCCGAACGCGGACAACAGGGTTCGCGCCATTTCGAGCGAGGAGAAACCAGGATGTTAGCAAGCACGAAACAGAACGGATGGGGAGCGCAGGGAGAGACATGGGCGAGGCTGGGAATTGCCGTCGTCATCGGGATTAGCCTGCTGGTTGGGCTTGGTGGCAGGAACGCCGCCCTTGCCCACGATGGCGAGGACAACCCATCACTGTCTGGCACATGGAAAGTCAGTGTCACGCTCACCAACCCTCA
This sequence comes from Chthonomonadales bacterium, assembly GCA_038211235.1. Taxonomy (GTDB): domain Bacteria; phylum Armatimonadota; class Chthonomonadetes; order Chthonomonadales; family Chthonomonadaceae; genus DATGJU01. The sequence continues at coordinate 20,673 of JBBQVV010000053.1, forward strand.
GACAGGCGTGCCCCTTCCACTTCCGCAGAACCCGTTTCTGGCGTTAAATACGTTTGAACAGAACGGGACGATGCTGGAGACCGGAAGCCGGGGCCTCTTCCGCAGTCCAGGACACGGCACCTGGGAGCACACCGGACCGCATGTGTTCCGAGCGCACTGGCTCTTCTTCTTGTTCGCCCCCGACGGTTCCTACATCGGGACTCAGGAGACGACCAAGACGATGCGCCTTACGTCGCACGATACCTTTACCGCCGACGCGATCGTCACGATCCGCGACGAGGCAGACAACGTCGTACGAAGCGGCGCCGCTACAGAGAAAGGTGCGCGCTTCTAGTAAGGCCGGAACCTTGACGGATGCTATACGATGTCGGACGGAACCGCCGCATAGGGAGTATCTAATGACACGCAACGGGTTGACGTTTACCGCGCTTGCGCTGGCCGCTCTGTGTGGGCCACTGGCTCCCCCCGTCGCGGCGCAGACGCCCAGGAGCTACACGGCTGTCCCACTTGGCTCGGTAACGTCCGCGCTCGGAATTAACGACGCTGGCCAGGTGGTCGGTCAGGCTCGGGCAACCGCCTGGCCAAACAACTCTTACGCCTGTTTCTGGCAGAATGGCGTCCTTACGGATCTCGGGGCCGGAGTTGCTTCTGGGATCAATAACTTCGGGCAGATGGTCGGCAACAACAGCCAGCCCCACGCTATGCTGTGGAAGAATGGGATGGCCACTGACCTGGGCACTCTTCCGGGTGGGCGCTGGAGCTACGCCTACGGGATCAATGACGCCGGTCAGGTCGTGGGCCAGTCGGAGCGCCTGGATCCCCAGGGAAATCTGACCGTCCGCGCTTTCCTGTGGGACAGCGCCACCGGTATGCACGATCTGGGAACACTTGGTGGGACGTATAGCTGCGCTTACGCCATCAACAGCGTCGGTCAGGTGGTAGGAGTAGCTGCAGACGCGAACGGTATCTCCTATCCTTTCCGCTGGACACCCTCCGCCGCCAACGCGACCACCGGCACGATGGTGGCTCTGGGCACCTTATCGGGTACCGCGAAGGATATCAACGACTCGGGAGAGGTGGTGGGAGGAACGGGGCCGATGGTGAGGGCGTCGAGCACTTATGTCTGGGAGCCGGTACGCTGGGATAGCAGCGGCGGCGCACATCCCCTGGCAAAGCTCCCCGGACGCGATGCTGGCCTGGCGTCCGCGATCAACAACGCCGGTGAGGTTGCAGGCAACTGCTCGTATGAGGTGAGTTATGTCGATCCCGAAGGTTTCCTCTACTATTACGAGAATTACACGGCGATCGTATGGGATAGCGACGGTACGGTAATCGACCTTAATGCGCTGCTTCCCTCAGGCTACTCCCTGACCAGCGCTAACGGGATCAACAACAGCGGCCAGGTGGCGGCGGGAAGCACATCCGCCGGCTTCCTGCTCACCCCCTCGATAGTCCCTGCCCCTCAGAACCTCGTCGCCACGGCGGGAGCATTGCAGGTGAGTCTCTCCTGGCAGCCCGTATCCACGGCGACGGGCTACCGCGTCTGCCGCTCCACGACATCTGGCGGCTCCTATGCCCGCATCGCCACGGTTACGGGAACGAGCTATTCGGACGTGGCCGTAACCGTCGGCACTTTCTACTACTACGTGGTGACGGCGGTGAACTCACAGGGGCAGGAGAGCGGCTATTCCAACCAGGCGGGCGCCGCGCCCTATTCGCCCCCACTCGCAGCGCCAACCAATCTGTCGGCGATTGCCGGTAAGAAGCAAGTGAGCCTGAAGTGGACCCAGTCCTCCACATCGGGGGTTACCCAGAACCGGATTTACCGGGCCACCACGAATGGAGGCCCCTATTCCCTCCGCGCCACCCTTTCCGTCGGCACGTCCTACACGGATAGTTCGGTTACGACCGGGATCACCTACTACTACGTGGTCACGGCGCTGAAGTCCGGG
>JBBQVV010000054.1:0-22604 GCA_038211235.1 Chthonomonadales bacterium
TTCGCGGTCGACCTCGTCACGAGGCTAGATCCCCAGCAGCCCGGCTTAAGACGCAAGCTGAGCCAGGTCAACATGCAGTTCCAGTCCCCTGTCGGCCGCACGTGGAAGGTGAACGGACTGCTCCGGTATAACGGTGCGACCGGCAAGTTTGACAGTGTGAACGTCGAGGCAGTCCACGAGTGGGACTGCCTGGAGGCTAGTCTCACCTACACGCAGAATCCGTTCGCGTTTCGGGACGATCATCAGATATTCCTCACATTGCGCATCAAGGGCCTTCCGTACTCCCGCAGCTTTGCGCGCGGTCCCGCCGGTGAGACACTCGGCGTGGGGCTTGGCGACTTCAACTGACGCATCTGACAATGCCGAAGCGGGCAGGGCGCGGCGCAGTCAGCCCATTAGCACTACCGGTTTTATCTGTGCCGGCGATTAACCCGTCATTTTTACCGATAGCATGTTAGCGCGCATCACGATACAACATACATGCTTCTGAGCGTGGAGGTACAAAGGGGACGTATCATTGCAATCCTGGGTCGTAGTCGGGGCCGCGATTCTGCTTCTGCTCGTCCTGGTACGCGAGATCATCACCAATCGTGAGAGCAGGAGGCTGGTCCGATCGCTTCGGGATGCCTATCGGGTCCTCGAGGAGAAGAACGACCAGGTTCTCGACCACACCGCGCAGTTGGAGCAGCTGAACGACGAACTGCAGGCAGTTCAATCGGAGCTGATCAGAAACAATCGCGAACTCGTCGAGTCAAGGTCATTGTGGGAGCGACTTGCGATAACGGACAACATGACGGGGATCGCAAATCACCGTGCATTTCAGGCGCGGCTGCGTGAGGAGATCGCACGAGCCCAACGATACGACTATCCGTTCGTGCTGCTGATGTGCGATGTTGACAACTTCAAGCCCTATAACGACACGTATGGGCATCCGGCCGGTGACGAGGTCCTGAAAGAGGTCGCGGCGGTAATGCGCGAGACCGTTCGAGAGGGAGATCTTGTCGCGAGGTACGGTGGGGAAGAGTTTGCGGCGATCCTACCCCAAACAGATTCCGCGCACGCTCGCATCGTCGCGGGCCGCATTCGAGAAGCCGTTCGTCGCCACGGGTTTGCCCATCGTGACGTGACTCTCAGCATCGGAGCAGCCGAGTACTCCATCGATGGAAGTGACGCCGAAACCTTAATTTTTCGCGCCGACCAGGCTCTATTTGCCGCGAAGCGCGCGGGGCGCGATCGCGTAGTCTTCGTTCAAGACGTAGCCTCACGAATCTGACGGCACAAGTTTCATGGTCCGTGCCAGTCAGTCCACCGCCCGGAGCTGGTCCAGGAAGTCGGCGGACTTCAGGTTACGTTCGGATCGATACCTCACAAACCACCGCATAGCTTTCGCCATCTCAGCGGCAGCCTGGCCCGTTGGACGCACGGCCAGGACGGCCTCCGCATCGGGCGCCTGCAGCTGGCGCAAGGCACCCAAGGATGCCGCTGAAAGAGCGACTGCGTCGTTCGCCCCGGAACGGTCGGAACGGCAAACAATTCCCCCTAACGACGGGCTAAAGCCGGTTGCCTGGATCCCGGTAGCGGATCCGCAGACCACGCAGCGCTCCAGCACCGGAGCGTAGCCAAGCGTCGACAGCATCTGCAGCTCGTACGCATGAACCACGCCGTCGAGGTAGGTCTCGGCTCTCTGAAGCAGAAGGAGCGCACCTACCGTCAAGTCGAACAGCTCCTGGCTTGACGCCTCATCCCGGTCGCCGGTGAACCTCGCCAGCAACTCGCAAAAATAGGTGGCTCGGGCGAGGCGCTGAAGATCCGTGCGCAGCGAAGAGAAGCTCTGTTCGATTTCGCACTGCGTAACGATGTCAAGTGTCCTGCCCTCTGCCAACTGAACCCTGGCTTGAACGAAGAGCTCCGTGGCGCCGCTCAGCCGACTTGTGCCGCGCCGAGCGCCCTTAGCAACCGCGGACACCTTGCCTCGCTCCCGCGTGAACAGCGTGAGAATTCGGTCCGATTCGCCCAGATCGCTGCGGTGGAGGACGAGGGACGTCGCATTGTAGGATGGCATCGCTCTCCCTCCTGTCACTCGTAACGCAGTCGAAACTGCCGAAAGCGGCGCTCCAGCTGGACCAGTGAAAATCGAATCGCCTCCAGCGCAATGTGCTTCCGGAAGGCTGCGGCGCCAGATCCACCTGCTCCACCGTGCATCGTCGCCGATGTCCTATCTCTCCATAGGATCGCGCCATCCGAGACGCGAACGAGTGCCCCGATCGCTTCGGCGGTAGCGCTCTCCAACGCGGGCGAGTCCGCGCTCTGGCCGTCCTGCGCGCCGATGGCGGTGTGGGACGCCAGGCGGTCGCGGCCCTGCTGAGGATCGTTCAGAGCCATCTCAAGATCGCAAACGCACGCCATCACGATGTACTGCACCTTCAGGCGCCTGCCGAGCGCGGCAGCCCTGACACTATCCGGCGCCTCGGACTTTGTCCACAGCCCGCCGGCGCCGGGTGGCTCGCCGGCAAGGGCGGTCGCGGCGCCCACGCTTGACACGACATCGTCCGGAAACAGAGGAAGAAGGTCCGGGTGGAAATATGTGGAGACGTCCACCGGCAGACCGGTAAGCGCGGCCGGGACGACCGTTCGACCGGCTGCGTGAAAGACGAGAGCGTCGGCCTGCGCCGGGGCGCTCACTGGCGCGACGCCGACACGCTCACTAACCCGGACAAACGGAGCGACTTCGCCCGCGACCAACGTACGAACGGTTATCGCCGCTGCCTGTCTAGCTGCGTCCGTGAGAAGCTGCGGCCAGTCTTTCATGAACCTTTCTTGAAACGGCGCGCGTTCGGTTGCGGATGCTCCTGCGGCGGGGAGTTCGAGAACCGATGGCGGGGCTGCGCCGGCAGTTGTGGACCTCGACCCCGGGCGGAGTATGCGGACCGTCGTCCAGATCGACAGAACGCGGGTTCCGACCACGCGACTGCGCAGCCGAATCACTCTGGGTACGATGATCGCATCGCACTTTAGCCTCTTGCAGAGCGACGCGACCGAGACGCCGGATAGCAACTCAGCGCTCTTCAGGTTGAGATCCCTCGCAGCGGACACCGTTTCCGCTTCTGGAGTTATTTCCAGATTGAGTCGTCCGGAGAGTCGAGCGGAAAGCGCATCCCGGAACAGCCCCGCGGCAATGTCTTCCATCTGCTGGGGTGCATATGGCGGGACGGAAACGGCCGATCCTTGAGATCTTGTGACCGTTGCGGCCTTTCCCGGATTGCGATGTGGGCTGACATCCCGCGACGGAACGACGCGGCGCGTGCCGTCCGACGGAGCAGGGAGTGTAAATAGACTCTGCCGGCGCTTTCGCGCTCCGAGCGCGCGGATGTCTGAAAGTGTTTTCTGAACGAGCGGATCCGCGGAGGACGCCGACGGCATCAGCGCGACACGACGGACATCCCCGATCGGAGATCGCATCGCTTGCTGCATCCAGTGTGCGGTGATCTCACCATGATCGACGCGCGTCCCTGTGTTGTGAATCGGGGCAGGCACTTGCGCGCCGGCACGGAGTACGAGGCAGAGCACGCCGGCCTGAATACCGTTTGCATTCCAGGCAGACAACCTTTCCCAGCGCATCGTTCAGACTCCTGAAACCTATTGACAACATCTATTGACAATACCTGCTATCGTTTTGTATACTCTACCTTATACAAGTACGGCAAGACAATTGTTTGGTGGTCGCGTCCTATTCCGATCCAGCGGTCCATGCATCGCCCTGCCGCGTAGCTACAGCCTGAACACGGAACCGTTTGAGAAAAGGGGTTTCTGCATGGATTTGGAGGCTAGAGACCTACTCACCGTCGACCAGGCGGCGCAGTATCTCCAGGTGAGTCAGTCGAGCATCCGCTCCTATATACGCCAGGGACGGCTGCAGGCATTCCGGATCGCCGGCAAGCGGAAAGTCCTAATACCGCGTTCAGCGCTGCTTTCGCTATTGGAGCCCGCACGCCCGGAGGACGTGGGTTCGGCGGCCAAGTCAGACATTGAGAGCGCGAAGTAGACCGGCTGAAATGCTCGACGAACTCCAGGAACTTTGGCGGTTTCGATATCTCCTTCAGATGCTGGTGGCCCGTGAACTAAAGGTCCGATATAAGAACTCCATTCTTGGTTTTGCCTGGTCGATCGTCCCTCCGGCGATGACCGTTGCGGTCCTCACGTTCTTTATGAGGAACGGGCTCGGCAAGGACATCCCGAACTACTCCGCCTACCTCCTTTGCGGCATTATCCCCTGGAGCTTCTTCTCGATTGCCGTGCTCGATACAAGCCAATCGCTTCTGCTCAACTACGGCGTGATCAAAAAGATCTATATGCCGCGCGAAGTGATACCGCTCGCGATCATCATCAGTAACTTCGTGCACTTTCTGCTTGGATGGGTCGTCTACTTCGCCGCGTTCTTTATCGTGCTGCCGCTTCTGCATCGCGGGGGAACACCCTTTCTTCCACGGATGATCTGGTTCCCCGCCATCGTATTCTCCGAACTTATGCTCGTGACGGGATTCTCACTCTGGAGCGCCGCGCTAAACATGTTCTATGAGGACGTGAAGTTTCTTCTACAGACACTGTTCGGACTCGCCAACTTCCTGCTCCCGATAATATATACCGCGGATGTAATGCGGTACACCGGTCCAATACGGACGCATCCCTGGCTGTACAACGTCTACATGCTCAATCCGGTATCGGCGCTGATCACGGCGTTCCGTGCCTCGCTGCTTGAGCCGCTGCGTCCGGGTCTGATCAACGAGAAGCTCAAAGGCGCGGTTCCCGTGCCCGTCGTGTGGTGGGTCTATCTTGGAGCATTTCTAATCGCACTATTTGTCGCGTGGTCGGGCTATGCGTATTTCAACTCTCGTAAGTGGAAATTCGTGGAGCGGAGTTAGTGTGGCAGCGAAACCATACATCAGCGACGCCATAGAGGTGCGGCAGCTCACCAAGCAGTTCCGGATCCATCATCGGGGCAGTTTGAAGCAGGCGGTACTGCGACTCGGCCGTAAGGATCACGTCGAGGTGTTTACCGCCCTGAATGAGATCTCGTTCACGGTGCCGCACGGTCAGACACTGGCCGTTATTGGCCGCAACGGCTCCGGCAAGTCCACGCTGCTGGGGCTGCTCGCGCGCGTCTACAAGCCGACATCCGGCACGGCGCGACTCTGTGCGAAGGACGGGAGTCCCGCGCGCGTGGCTCCCTTGCTGGAACTGGGAGCCGGCTTCCATCATGAGCTGACGGGCCTCGAGAACATAGGATTCTACGGCGCCCTCCTGGGCATGACCGCGAAGCAGATACGGGAGCGAACCGAGGCCATCGTCGAGTTCGCCGAACTGTCTCAGAAGGTGGATACGCCGCTGTACGGATGGAACGACGGCGCTAAGCTGAGACTGGGGTTCTCGATCGCCGTCCATACGGACCCGGACGTTCTGCTTGTGGACGAGGTACTCGCGGTGGGCGATGAGGCGTTTCAGAACAAGTGCTACCGGCTGATCGGCGATCTTCAGGAGAGAGAGAAGACCATTCTCTTTGTTTCGCACGACCTTCGCGTAGTGGAGCGCGTCGCAAATCGCATACTGTGGCTCAACCAGGGTGAGATCGCCATGGAAGGCGATGTGCAATCCGTACTGCCGGCTTATCGAGCGGCGTCGATGTAGGGCGACAACGGGGCGTGACGCCGATCCTCAACTCGCTGCGAACGCCGTTGGACCACCTGTCTGCATACGCGCTGACATATCCAGGGACCCAAAGCGGCGACGTGTCGCCGCACTCCAAGAAAGGGCAAGTCCCATATGGAGTGCGACCGTACGGGCGCTTTCTGAGCGAAGGCGTCGGACCGGCCGAACCGTGCAGGAACTGCGCCCCATATGCGCGATCTTACGATCACGGATCTGCGAGGGACCCGAACGGGCAGGCCTAAAGTCTTCGCCTTACGACAACGACAAGTCCGCCAGCGCGGATTCCGGCTTCAAACCAGTCGGGCGGCCCGCTGAGGGGTCATGCAGGCGATGTACATCGTCCTTGAGGCGCGCCCCGGAGGCAAAGTCACCGTAAATGGGGATTGCGCGTTCAGTCGGTGACGGCGCCCATGCTGGCGCTGGAAACGAGTTTGGCGTATTTCGCGAGCACGCCGCGAGTATAGGTCGGCGCGGGCGCGGTCCAAGCTGCGCGGCGGCGCGCGAGTTGTTCATTCGGTATGTTGAGCTGCAGCAGCCGCGCTGGAGCATCGATCGTGATCGAGTCTCCCTCCTCCACGAGCGAGATCGCGCCGCCGACTGCCGCCTCCGGTGCGACATGGCCGACTACCATGCCGAACGTACCGCCGGAAAAGCGTCCGTCTGTCAGCAGTCCAACGGAGTCGCCCAGTCCGGCCCCGATTAGTGCGGAGGTGGGGGCGAGCATCTCCCGCATTCCGGGTCCACCTTTAGGCCCTTCATAGCGAATCACCAGAACATCTCCCGGGTTGATCTGACCATCCAGAATCGCGACCAGACAGGCCTCCTCGCTGTTGAACACGCGCGCGGGCCCCGTGATCCGGGGATTCTTGACGCCGGCAATCTTCGCAACGGCCCCTTCCTCGGCCAGGTTTCCACGCAAGATCGCAAGATGGCCTTGCGCATATACCGGCCGGTCGAATGGACGAATCACCTCCTGATCGCCGCGCGGCGTCGAGGGTACCGCGGCCAGCGTCTCCGCAATCGTTTCTCCCGAGATCGTCCCGCACTCGCCGTGAAGCAGCCCATTCACGAGCAGCATCTTCATAACCTGCGGCACGCCGCCCGCGGCGTGGAGGTCCGTTGCGACGAAGCGTCCGGACGGTTTCAGATCACATAGAACCGGAACTCGCGCCCGAATCCCCTCGAAGTCGTCGATGCACAACGGCACCTCCGCCGCGTGCGCCATAGCCAGCAGATGCAGAACCGCATTCGTCGATCCGCCGAGCGCCATGGTGATTGCGATTGCATTCTCGAATGCCTTCCGCGTCATGATCTCGCGCGGAAGGCGCTGCGCCCGGATCGCGTCGGCAAGGACCACCGCGGATTTCGCGGCACTCTCAACCTTTTCGGCATCCTCGGCCGCCATCGTGGAGGAGTACGGAAGGCTCATTCCCATGGCTTCGATGACCGACGACATCGTGTTCGCCGTGTACATTCCTCCACATGAGCCCGCGCCCGGTATCGCCCGGCGCTCGATCTCGTGCAGCTCCTCAGTGGATATTTTGCCCGCGCTATGCGCGCCGACCGCCTCGAACACGCTAACCACCGTGAGATCGCGATCGCCATACTTGCCCGGCTTAATCGTGCCGCCATACACAAAGATGGATGGGACGTTGAGCCGCGCAATAGCGATCATCGCGCCGGGCATGTTCTTATCACAGCCTCCGATCGCATAGAGGCCGTCCATGCTCTGGCCGTTCACGCAGGTCTCAATTGAATCGGCGATCACCTCACGGGAGACGAGCGAATACTTCATTCCTTCCGTGCCCATCGAGATGCCGTCCGAAATCGTGATGGTCCCAAAGACTTGCGGCATGCAGCCGGCCTTATGCAGCGAGACCTCGGCGCGTTTCGCGAGGATCCCGAGGCTCAGATTACACGGAGTGATATTGCTATAGCCGTTCGCAATGCCTACGATCGGCTTATGAAAATCCTCATCGCCAAATCCGACCGCGCGCATCATCGAGCGGTTGGGAGCTCTCTGATCGCCCTCGGTGACGATACGGCTGCGGTTGTTATCCGTCAAGGCTGGTTCCTTTCAAGTGCGGTTACTTTGTCACGGTGATCCTGGTTCGGAACGCGTTGTCGTCGATAAATCGGAAGCCGCCCGCCACAAGGCCGACCCGGAACTCGCGCTCCCCGGGATGCTCCATCCGGATATAACCCGTGACGGTTATCGTCTCGCCCGGTGCGAGCGCGGGCCGGTCGAAGCCAAACAGATACGGCCACGAGCCTGAATCGTGGGGAGCCGTGTTGTCCGACGTGACGCGCAGGTGAAGATGTCCCTCTTGTTCGGTGATCCCCATCTCGGACGATGCCTGCGTTTCCGCGTAGGTAAATGGCGGCGCTGGTTTCGTCGTTAGAAGCGCGGCGATCGGAAGGTTATTGCGCAGCGTCATGACCACTTTCAATCGCTCTCCCACCTTGAGGCTAAGCGGCTCGAACGTTGCCGAAACCAGATGCGGCAACCTCGCCGAGGGAATGTCGACTGCGAACGTGATCGGCCAGGTTCGTGATGATGCGCGGCCCGCGCCTCTCTCCCACACGACGTTGAACCGCGTCGTGGTTAGTATGCCCTCGGGCAGCTCGAATGTCATCTTCGAAGCTGCTGCCTGATTCAGCCGGACGGCGGCGCCATTCAACAGCAGGCTACCGCCGGTCACGTTCGCCCCATTGGCAACCACGACCTCGCCGAGATTGGCGGGATTGGGCCTGATTTCCGTGATCCGCGCGCGCCCCGGCGCCCACGGTATCAGGCCGGTGACCGGCTCGCTAAAGGTGACGCCGGTGTAGGCGCGGATCTGCGCCGAGGGCTTTGCGGGCCGGTCCCAGAAGTCGTCCGGCATCCAGAATATCACTCGTCCGGAATCGATGCGCCGCACCCAGGCCGGAATTCCGTCGATCTCGATCACCGGTGGCGGCCGGCTCGAACTCGCACCGGGGACCGACATCGCAATGGCGGCGCCAGGCTTGAGCGTCACCGGACCCCGATTGGGAAGGACAAATTGCGGCCGAGGAGCGAAATCAGGCGTCCCTCGCACGGTCCCACGCTCGATCGCCCGCGAGGCAGAGTCACCAGAGACCAGCTGAGTCGAATCGTCGATAGGAACTATGACATCGTGGTCTAGAGAAACCTCGGTATGCGCAGCCAGAACACCACGCCCCGCGCCATAGAAGAGATTGTTACCAAAGCGGTAGCCCCTCGACGGTGTCTTGTCGCGACCGTTCTGTCGCAAGTAGACAAGCTGGCCGGTCGGACGTCGATCGTCGTAGCCAAACACGTTCCGCTCGAATAGATCGTCCTGACCGTTCTCGATCTCGACCGCGTGCGCAGTGTCGTTCACGCATGTGTTGCCGCGAACGATGCATCTCCGGGAGTAGCCAAGCCACATGCCGTAGTGTGAGTTGGAGCAGTTGTTGTCCTCGATCACCGTGTCGTCGACTAGATCGACTTCTATCGCATTGTTTGGCGAAAAGGAGCAGTCGTTGCCGCGAAGGACGTTGCGGTGCGAACCATTGCGCGGAGGAACTACCGTGCCGGGCGTGATCGGTCCCTCATTTGCACGGATGAAGATACCATCGCCGCCGAAACGCAGGTCGTTATCCTCGATCAGGTTCTCATTGCTGTTGTGGTCGATGCCGACGGCCTGGGAATCGTAAGTTTGCCAACCCGTGAGAGCCTGATAGAGCTTGCCTCCGCCGGTCGTGCACCAGATAGCCCGGTTTCTCCGGAACCGGTTCCGCGAGCTGTCCCAGAGATGGACGCCCCAGTTGCCGTTATAGGAGAAGTCGCCGTCCTCGATCGTACACCGGCTTGAACGGATGACGTCGATTCCGTCCCACTGGTATTGCGCAACGCAGCGCTGGGCCGAGCACGCGGCGCAGTCTCGTAACAGGATGCCGCCGCCCCACTGGTCTTCCGGCTCGTGGCCGCTCTCATCGATCACCGTGCCGGGCTTCAGATCGTTGTTGTAGCTCGAATGGCAGTCGATCAGCTTCACGCCGATGCTGCGCTCGACGACGATGCCCCACCGAAACCCGCTGAGATCCGCATTGCGGATGGTCACATTGCGAGAATCCGTGATATGGATTCCGACTCCCGTTCCCTTGCCGGGCCCAACCAGCCGGGCTCCCGCGCAATCGACCACGAAGCCCTCACCGGAAATCCGAATGGCTCCGCTTCCACCGTCAGTCAATCGATAACCGCCTGTGCGCAATCGCGCCGAAGCCTTCAGGCTCAAGCCTGGGGTCGGGACGATCGAATCCGAAGCCCGGGCCGCGGGAGCCACGAGCACCGCATGGCAGCTGACGAGTACGATCAACGACATGATGGATCGGCGATGTATGGCAGACATGACGGCAGACCTCGGTTCACAAGAGCGAAAATTTGTGCAGATAGTTTTGTTTTCAGGAGGCGGGTAAAGACAAATAGCGACACCTCCGGCATCTGGGCCAGTAGGCGTCACTACACTACTATTGTACCAGACAGGCGTTCGTTTGTAAAGACCTTTTCAACAGAATGGCTGCCAGGTTCTCTGCCAGGAGGAGCGCCTGTTGCCTGCCCCCTGCGGGTTAAGCAATGCTGACTACCGCGGTTGGAGACGATGTGCAACACGTTAGCTTCGCTCTCGCCGTGGCGAACAAAATAGAGTCTCAATTCGACCTCCTCTCGTCGATTTCAGACTCGTTGCTGTTGAGACGATATAGCGGCAGCCCCTTTTCGAGAGCACGATCCGCCCCATGAATCTGTTATCACCCGAATGGATTTCGCGTGCGTTACGCTGTCGGGGAGTCCTGTCGTGCGGCGAGGTCATCGAGATACGAGAGCGCAAGAACCCGACGTTCCACTCAAACATTCTGCACCCGCTTCTGACCAATTCGTTGCGACGTCGAATTAACGAGGCCGACGAGCAGGGTTCTCCAGCATTCCGATCTTGTCAAGCGGGTTACCGTTATCCAGGAAGGTGAACCTGAGCCGGATCATCAGGTCCCTGGATCGAAAGTTGTCCGGGCTTATTGCGTTGATAACCCGATCGATGCCGAGCTTTGAGAATCCATATTCAATCATCACCTGTCCAGCTTCCGTGGCGTAACCCCGACCCCAATGCTCCGTGCCCATGGCATACGTGAGTTCCACGTCCAGCACGCCGGGAATGTGCCCGACATTTCGCGAGCCGTCCGGCATCAGGAGCCAGTCCATATCGTCGTCGGCATGGTTCTGAAACCCAATGAGACCCAGGACAACGCGGTCCTCTTTGCGGACGACGGCATTGTAGCGAAAGTCGCCGGCATCGACACCGGTGAAGAGCTTGTCCGTCTGATATCTCTCGCGGAACTCCTCGATCCCGCCCACCCAGCCCGACCAGTGTTTTCTCACCTCCGGGTCGGCATATACGAGCGCATAGATGGTGTCCACATCGGCTGGCATGAATGGCCGAATTAACAGGCGTTCGGTTTCGAGCATGTATGGGCCTCCGAGCCGGGTATGTTCAGGAGTGGAGTTTGACCCGATGGATGACGGGCGTTAGCCAGCCAAGTTAATCCTTCTCTAGCGGTTTTGACGAGCAAGCGCCTGACGACATCTGACCAGCAGGCAGACCGCGGCAAATGCGGCTCCGGCTGAATCGATGAGTACATCCCTAACACACCCATCTCGCCCCGGGACAAAGGTTTGGTGCCATTCGTCAGTAGTGGCGAACACGACCGCAAAGACGAACGCTACACAGACGCTCCTGGGAGTATCCCAGCGGCTAAGCCGTCTTAACACGAGCGTGCTGATGCAGACGAGGATCGCGTATTCGGTGGCGTGCCAGCCTTTGACGACTACAAACCAGCTTACCAGCCAGAAGTTTCCGAACCACGCGTTAAAGACGGAGCCGCCGTCGAGATGCTGCACAAAGCTGACGAATTCGTCGAAGTGAATCACAAAACAGGACGTGACGAAAATCAGCGAGATCCAGAATATGGACAGCGAGATAAGAAGCGCTTTGGTTCTGGTCATATCAGTACTGCCTCAGCAAGTTCCGTTCCGTGGGAGCGGCGTTATCACGATGTTCCTTGATACAGCGTCAGGCACCGGGCAGCACATTCGGCCAGTTCCGCAATGCGAGCAGGACAGCGTCCTATCGCCCAGCGCGTCAAGTCGAACGCTTTCAAGAGGGCGAGGGCATTGAGCTCCGGTAAGAGCCTGGCCCACTCGTCGCCAGCGATTCCATATCCATCGATAAAGGAACGCAGATTGGCGTTGTCCGGTTGGTACCAGCGCAGAAGAGCGTTCAGGTCATAGTGTGGGACGATGTGCATTTCGGCACAGCCCCAGTCCAGCAGATAGACGCTCCCCGACCTGTCCACGATCGTATTGCGCCTGGCAAGGTCGCCGTGATTGAGACCGACGCGCAAGGGGCGATTTCGCAGCCAGGTGAACGCCATGCGAATTGCGCCTTGTTGATTAGGCGCATACACGTCGAGCGCGAGAAGCGGATCACGATCGGTCAATTGACCGAGATTGTAGTCCACGAAACGCCGCCAGCCTCTTTGCGCGTCACCATTTTCAAAAGCGGCAACACTGTCGCCAAAGCCGGTGACAGGAAGAGCGTGGATCATGCGAGCATATCGGCCCAGGACCCGGAAAAGCTCGGCGGGAGCCATAGCGCTTTGCTTGCCATTTACGCCTGGCACGCGGTCTTGGAGCATGAAGGCACGTCCGGAATGCTCGCCAATTGCCAGTACTGTCGGGCCGGGAATGCCTGCCGCAGAAGCACGATCGAGGCACCATCGCTCCTTTTCGTACTCGCCGCGTGTTTTGGCCGCGTCATTCTCGGGCTTGTTAAGCCGAACGACGACCTCGGCGCCACTGGTTTTGACGAAGAGAATCAGGTTCACCGCCCCCAGGCCAACCAGGGGCGTCACGCGCTGGACCGACAGGTCTAACGTGTCTGAGACTATCGCGGCCGCCAACGGGATGGCTTGTCGGGCAGCGATGTGATCTGATGTGGTATCTTCGTCTGGGAGACCCTCATTGTCTGTCGCATCCATGAGATTCTCTCTTTTTCGTCGGAGGCGGACTACACCAAGCATATCCGACAGCGACCCCACGTTTCGGCGACTTCATTGATCGAGTTCATGACGGGCATAGCCGAAGTGTTGGAGGCTTCCGATCAATTCTACTCACGGTGACGTGGTGATACATTATGGAATACGGCAATGAGTTTGATGGCTTGCTCACGGAGTCGTATGGAATTCTGATGTACGATTCCGTCTCCGAGTATAGGGAGCGCAATCGCTTTCTGAACGATCATCGGACGCGCAATCCTCAGAACTACCATGCACTTAACAACCGGGCCACGGCGCACGCCGAAATCGGACAGATGACGGCCGCCGCGAAGGACTTTGCGGCCGCGATTCGGTGTTGTGGGACCGATCCCATCCCGCTGATGAACCGTGGACGGTTTCGGGTGTACAGCGAGGACTACGACGGCGCTATCGAGGACTTCTCTCGTGCCCTGGAGCTATCGCCAATGGACGTCACGACATGGCGAGCCCGGGCATACGCACATTGGGATCACGGCGACCTTTCGACCGCGCAACAGGACTTCCTTCGCGCCGTGGAGATGGAACCGGGTGTCGAGGGGACCCGTCAAGACCTGGCCGAAGTCACAGCCGAGTCGCGCGCCGTTCAATCCGCTTGAGAGTTGGTAGGTCAATCTGACGCTCTGGACGCAAAGTACAGTCTCCAAATTATGGGTTGCCGAGCAAAACCGTTGGGCCGGGACATCTGCACCGGACGGCGACGACGTAAACGTATTCGCTCGGGAGCCTTTGGCTAAGTGTCCTCCGGGACACGGAACTCAGCTGTATCCGGACAGGCCCCACGTTTATTCGCACTAACAATTTTGGCGATCTACTTCTATTCGACAAAAGGGGAATATGGGGAGTTTTCCAACTTCTCCAGGCATCCATTCAAACTGGACGGACTTTTGTGGCCTACCGCCGAACAGTTTTTCCAGGCGCAGAAGTTCGAGGATGCGAAGTACAGGGAGACGATCAGATTAGCGCATTCGGCATCGATCGCCGCACGACTGGGCCGAAGCCGCAGCGTGCCGATCCGGCCGGATTGGGAGGAGGTCAAGGATGAAGTGATGCTTCGCGGCATCCCTGCAAAGTTTCATGCCCACGCGACAGTGAAGGAGCTGCTGCTTTCGACCGGGCATGAGGAGATCGTGGAAAAGACGACCGGCGACGCCTATTGGGGCTGCGGCAGCGACGGCGACGGCAAGAATAGACTCGGCATCATCCTGATGCGAGTACGAGACGAACTGCGCAGGTGAGGGCCGGGCCGATAAACAACTTCGGTCCAGTACATCCATCCATACGGACAAGTTACGGCCGTCCCGTGCGGGCCGTGTGGGAGTATGGACGGATCCGCCCGTACCGGGCCGTAACCGTACGATAAGTGAAGGCGTCTAATACGGGTGTATGCCACGCGCCTACAAATTGCCGCATGGACGACCGCGTCCGGGCCGACAAACGACGCCGGTCCAGCACGTCCCTAGGTACGCCCGTGACTTGACCGTATGGATGGGCGCTGCCGAGGACACGTACGTGACGCGGATGCATCGGTCGATGCACTGATAGTGATCATAGGGAGCCGCGGAGAGGTGTCAAGGTGCGATATTCAATAAGCGAGGTAAGAATGAATATTTTCTGCCTCGTTTCAGCTGTGCTCACAGTGGCGTACGGCTCTTCAGCACTTCGAGCAGCGCTGGCTCGCGCCGGTTCGCGTGCGCCTTCACCGGCCGGCGCCGTTCGCTCCGCCGACTCGCTTGTGACCGGATATCGTCATTGGACTCGGGTCAACCGAACGCCTCACGCGGTGTCGTCCTATCTCGCCCTATTGTGCAGGAGCATCACACCGGAGGATTTGAAAGCCGATTCCGCCAACCCACATCTCTACACGTTCGGAGACGATCCTCTGTTCCGAGAAAAGTTCGTCACCGTATATGTCAACAAGACCGCCGAGCGCGCGATGCTGTACGAGCGAAAACCGATGTTCCCGTTCGGGAGCGTGATCGTGAAGGAGAAGCTCTCAACGCGAACGAGCGTTTCGCCGGAACTGCTGACAGTGATGCGCAAGCGCGAGCCAGGTTACGACTCAGCGGGAGGCGATTGGGAATATATAGTGATGGACGGCGCGGGGAAGGTAACCCGGGCACAGGGTCGACTGCAAAACTGCCAATCCTGCCATGCGCAGTGGAAGCGAACGGACTATGTGTCGCGAGCGTACCTCGGCGCAGACGTAACTCGAAGCCTCCGTTAGCCAAACATGTGGTGGCGGTAAGATCGAGAAGGGACCTGGACTGTTGAAGCGCAAGGCCTGCGCCTCGAACCGCGCGAGGAGACCGAGGCTTGATGGCGGGCATCGGATCAACTCGGACGTGATCCAGTAATTGATCGGTTGACTGGCAGAGTGAATGAGGCAGTGATGTTGGCTCCATTCTTTGTAGGTAGAAGTTATGCAAGAGCACATTAGTTGGAACCGATTCAGCGAACCTATCCAACACACGCTCGCGAGGAACCTGGCCATTGCGGCGTTCGTGGGCGCCGCAGTCGCCTTGCGGAGACATGACCTCGGACTGCTGCTGCCCTTCTCGGCATTGGCGCTTTGGTTTTCGCTCGGTGGACACTACGTTGAGCTTGCGTTCTTGAACGGCATTCGCCCTCGTCTCCCGGTTGCAGGGATCACGCAAAGGGTCGTTCGCCTGGCGGTCTGGTTCGCTGGCGGCACAGGGCTATACCTATTCATGGCCTTGACAGCCCGCCTTCTATCGATTGCGCTACCGCCCCTGGGCTCGTGGTGGATCGGGGGTCTGTTGCTGCTTAGCGTCGAACTCATCGTTCACGCGGCACTCGGCGTGCGTGGAACTGCCAACTTCTACAATGGCCAGGGTTAACAAACGGCGTACTGCATGGCGCGGCACGTCGCCCATTAGTGTCAATGAACGGTCCAGCAGTTATGCGTTGGGCTCGCTTCAGACCACCAGCGGACGACTGAGCTCCGTCCGCCAATCCGCCGGGTCGTCGCTCGACTCTGGGCCCGTGAGATAGCGCTCCCAGAGGTCAGGCGCCGGCGTGTGTCCATTGGCCTCGATCCACGAGTCGAACTCGCCCCAGGCGGCGCCGAGGCCCTCATACGGGCCGTGATACATCGTCCTCGCCGCCGTCATTGCGGGCCATTCGCCCGGCTCCACTCGCCCAACGGCGGCGACAGGGGCGGTGACGGGAACACTGATCTCGAAATCGAAGATGTCCGGGACCATCTTCAGGTGGTGATTGAACCATGGCCCTGCCGGGGCGATTCCCTGCTCCGCGATCGCAGCCATCAACTCGCCGATGCCGGGACCCATTACATTTCGCATCTCCTCGCGCGGCACAGTAAGGTGGATTCGGGCCGCCAACTGCCTGGTAGTCTGTGTGATGTGCGGTGTGTCGATCATGGATTATCACGTTCTATGGTGGCACTACCGGTTGAACAGGAAGGCAGGGCTGTTGACGAGCGCCCACATCAGGTCCTGCGCGCCCTCACCGCGGTTGGTGGCCCCGCGGAGCGTGTCGAGGCCCTCGGTTCTCTCCCTGGCGGATGGCATTCGGCAGACGGCGGTGAGGAATATCTCCTCGACGACCTGATCGTCGGTGGGATTGGTCGCAAGCAGTTTGGCGACACGCCCCTCCTTATTCGAGATCGTATCCGTGGTGGGACCGTTGATGAGCGCCATCGCCTGGCCGAGGCTCACACTGCTGGAGCGCTCGCACTCGCAGGGGGTATCTCGCGAGGGCCGGCCGAATAGGTCCAGGAAGCCATCGGCGCCGGTGGCGGCCGCATCCGGAATCTGTCCCGCCTTCGTGCCCGCTGGAAGTCCGTTGAACGCCGACTGCGAGCCCGTTACGAGATTGATCGCGTCGAGAAGCTGCTCCGCTTCTAGCCGGCGCGGCAGCGCATGCGAGAAGTTGGTCCTATCGTCCGCATTCCAGACGTTCGTGCCGATCGACGACTGATAGGTCCTGGAGAGGACCATTACCCGCATCAGGTGCTTCAGGTCGTACCCGCTCTCGACGAAGTCCTTGTTCAACGCCTCCAGCAGCTCAGGATTGACCGGCGGGTTGCTGGCTCGAATGTCATCGACCGGCTCGATGATCCCCTTGCCGAAGAAGTAGCTCCAGAGGCGGTTGGCCATTGCGCGTGAGAAGAACGGATTGTCGGACGAGGTAAGCCAATGCGCGAAGGCGGTGCGCCGATTGGATGCCGCATCCGGCCTGGGATTCTGCCCGACCGGAACGTACGGGGCGACCGTCAGTCCAGTTTTTGGATGCATCACCTCGCCGTCGTCCTTGTTAAAGACGACCTCGGTACCACCCGCGCCGGGTTTATAGCCGACCTTTGCGAAGAACGCGCCAAACTGGTAGTACTGGTTCTGCGTCCAGCGCTCAAACGGGTGATCGTGACACTTCGCTCATGAAAACCGGACGCCAAGAAAGAGCTGCGTTACGTTTTCAGTCGCCGTTGACGTGTCCCGGATGACCCGCAGGTAGTTGGCCGCGGCATTTTCGTTTGCGTCGCCGGAGGCCGTGATCAGCGTGCGTACGAACTGGTCATACGGCATGTTCTCGGCTACGGCGGAGTGAATCCAGTTGCGGAACTTGCGGACACCCTGAGCGCCCAGAAACTTGCTGTTGCAGTCCAGCAGATCGGCCCACTTGTTGGTCCACCGATCGACGAACTCGGGCGAGCTCATCAGCTTCTCAACCAGGCGCGTGCGCTTCTCCAGAGTGGGCGTCTTGTCCGCGAGGAAGGCGCGCGTGGTCTCCGAAGCAGGAGGCAAGCCCGTGAGATCGATGCTGACTCTGCGGAGGAAGGTAGGATCGTCGCACTCGCTGGACGGCAGCGCCTTGATCTTCTTGAGTTTGGCATCGACTAGTCGGTCGATATAGTTGATCTCGGGAGCAGACGCCCAATGGTAGCCCTTTCGGTCTCCCAGCACCGTGATCGTGTTCGTGGCATACGTGCCCTCGTACCGAACCAGCAGTGCAGCCTCTCCTCGCCGGACCGCGGTGATCTCCCCGGCGGGTGAGACGGTTGCGATCTCGGGAACGCTGCTGGTCAATACGGCCTCTCGGGTCACGTCGCGCGTTAGGCCGCCGGGGTAGTGGGCGATTACTACCGTCCGCTGTTCCATTTGAGGAAGCGTTACGTTGGGAATCGCCGGCAGCACCTCGAGACTCGAAACGCGCTTAACGTAGTCCGAATCGTTGGCAGCGCCCTCGGCGATCCACTGCTTAAGGACGGCATAGTAGCGAGAATCCGGCGTGATCACAACCCCGCCGCGGTGAGGGACGGACCCCGTGGATTTAAGCAGCATCAAACTCTGACTCGGATCGGATCGGTTGAAGCGGCGGCCGGATACGTCGTCGACGAGAGCGTGATGATCGAAATCGGGATCGTATCCGCGAAGCGAGAGCTTGAAACCGTTTTTGCCTTTGGCGGACCCGTGGCATGTTCCCGCGTTGCAACCGGCCTTGCTCAGGATTGGCATCACGTCGCGGACGAAGCTAACAGGCGGAGACTGCAGGCTTACAACCTGGACCGGAACGGTGGCTCGCGCGCCCCCGGCGGTGACCGTCACCGTCGTCTTGCCGACACGAAGCGGAACGATAAATCCGTCTCGATCGACTCGAACGATGGGCTCTGTGGGCTTGACAGTCGCGGCAACGGATAGGTCGACCGAGCTGCCATCGGAACGCTTGCCCGTAACAACAAACGAGCGCGCATCCCTGGCGTCAGCGAGCGTGATCGCCGACGGCTGCACGACAATCCTGGCGACCTGTGGAGATACCGGCCTGGCGGCGCCCGCGCTCACGGCAATAACCACGCCGCAAAGCGCGGCCGTCAAACCAGACGCGCCATACAAGCTGCCTCGATTGGTTCTATTCATATGTAATGGATCCCTCATTCGATTTGACGAAGAGCACTTGAATTGCAGTAGGGCGCCTTTATGGACAGTGCCGCCCAGGTCAACTGATTGGAGGCTCCTTGCCGCCTGAAAGTTACACAATAGGTCGGATCATCTCCGCGCGGTGCGTGCTGCCCCGGTCGTCATGGGAACGGGCACGAAGGCTTTGACTAGAGCGCCAGAGGGGAGCGCGTAGATGCGAACCATTCCGTCAAGTCCCGCGGCCGCCACCTGCTTTCCATCCGGCCTGAACGCAATCGAGAAGATCGCGTTGTGGGCGCCGCTGAGAGTCGCCAGCGATTTTCCGCCGATAACGGGCTTGTCCGATTCCGCCGCACCGCCATTGTCCGTCTTGAATACGTTGACTACGCCAGTTTCCGAGCCTACCGCGATCATGGTCGCATCCTCACTGAATGCGGTCGCGGTGACCACTCCAGGCTGCCGTTCGTATACTCGGAGAAGGTTGTGGTCCTCCTGGTTCATCGTTCGGGGCTTGGTACGGAACATCTGGTATAGGCGCGGCTGCCCGTCATCTCCGGCGACAAGCACCTCATCGGCTTTGGGATTCTTCGCCATCGTCCGGATGGCCGTCGTATGGGTGTTGATGTCGTCTACGAACGAACCGCCATCCACAAGCGTGAGCTTGACTGCCTGATCGCGCCCTGTGCTGAGTACGTTCTTTCCGTCCGTCGAGAACGCCGTCGCGAAGACCCAGTCGCTATGGCTTTCGAGGCGCATGATCTCCTTGCCGTCGGGAACCGTGATGACGCGCACGGAGTTATCGGCGCCGCCGAAGCTCAGCTCCTTGCCGTCGGGCGACAACGCCGCTCCGAACAGGGTATCGAACCCAATCGGGACCGAACGGATCAGGCTCCGGGTCGCGGTATTCCAGAACTGGGCCTCTCCGAAGCGCCCGGGGGAGCCACCCACGGCCGCAAGCATCGTGCCGTCTACGGAGTAGACCAGTGACTGTATCTTCTGGGCGTCCCCCACCAGGCGCGCAAGCAGCGCCGAGCCGTCTGAACGGTGAAGCAGGATCTCTCGATACCCGGAAACAGCGAGCGTTAGCCCGTCCGGCGAATAGGCGAGCGCGCTTACAACGGGCGGCGCGTGATATATGGGCGGGTGTTTCGCATCAATCGGGTCCTTGATCGCCGGCGTATCATCTCTGGCGCCCTGTTGGATCCACTGCCGGAACAGCGCAATGATGGGAGCCGGCAGAGGCGGTCCGCCCTTCGGCATCAGCGTTTTCGTTCCGGATAAGTAGTCCAGCAGGCTGCTCGTGTCCGGCTTGCCCGCGGCAACCACCTGACCATGCTCACCGCCCTTCATGAAGGAGGCGAACGAGGTCACGACGAGTTTGCCGCCGGGCGCGGCAGGCTGATGGCAGCCCTGGCACCTGGCTTGCAGGACCGGCCAGATCTGCCGATGGTAGCTTACGAAACCTGCAACCTGACCACGCGACGCCGGATTCTTAGCGATTGAGGTGTGACCGGCGGAAAGTGAGCGGGAAGATAGGCAGATGATGGCGAGAGAAAGGGCGGCGACGAAGACGCACAGGGACGGCGCACTTCGCGGCGCCCAAAGACCAGGGTTCATTCATAAGCTCCAAAACATCATAACAATCAATACTTCGATCCATATGGCGGTCAATGGCTTACTATTATAGCGAATATCGCGCGCCGGGTCAACCTGGCGATCGGGCGCGGCAGCGCGGAGGCATGGTATACTCACGCATAATTCCCTGGATTCTCGGATGGCAGGAGAGAGCCGTGTTAGAGGACATTCGTCGAGAGGTTCGTGATCTACGCTGTCGGCTGGTGGAGATTGGGGGCCATCTTTGACCAGGCAGCAGCTCAAAATCGGATTGCGGAGCTAGAGTCCCTCTCGGCGCAGCCCGGTTTCTGGGATGAGGCCGCCGAGGCTCAGGTGGTGCTGCGGGAAGTCAACTCTTTGCGAGACCGCATCGCGCCTTATCTTGCCATGGATCGCCGGGTTAACGATCTGGACACGATGTGCGAGTTGCTGGCGGAGGAGTCCGAGCCGGACGAGGCCGCCATCGCGGAGCAGGCCAGGGATCTGGAAAAGCTGCGGCGAGACACGGACCGTCTCGAACTCGAAACGCTCCTTTCGGGCGAGCACGATGCGGCCGACGCCATCGTCGAGATCAAAGCCGGCGCGGGCGGGACCGATGCATGCGACTGGGTCACGATGCTTCAACGGATGTACCTGAAGTGGGCTGAGGCAAACGGGTACTCCAGCGATGTGGTCGAGGAGACGGAAGCCGATATCGCGGGACTGAAGAATACGACGTTTATCATACATGGCAAGAACGCGTACGGCTACCTGAAGGCCGAGCGAGGAGTACATCGCCTCGTCAGGATGTCTCCGTTCGACCAGAATAAGCGACGCCAGACCTCCTTTGCTTCGGTAGATGTCCTGCCCGATATTGGCGAGGAGGTCAAGGTTGACATCGATCCCGACGACCTGCGAATCGACTTCTATCGATCCAGCGGCGCGGGAGGACAGCATGTCAATAAGACGGACTCCGCGGTGCGTATCACCCACCTGCCGAGCGGCATCGTGGTGACCTGCCAGAATGAGCGCTCGCAACACAAGAACAAGGCAATGGCGATGCAGGTTCTCCAGGCGAGGCTGCTGGATCGCGAGGAGCGCGAAAACCTGGAAAAGCTTGCCGCCCTGCGTGGAGAGAGTAAAGCCAACGAGTGGGGCAATCAGGACCGCTCCTATACATTCCAGCCCTATACGCTGATAAAGGACCTTCGAACCGGATATGAGACCGGCGACGTGATCGGCGTAATGAACGGAAATATCCAGCCGTTTCTCGAAGCCTATCTGAAATGGAAGCAATCCCCGGCGAAATGACAGGCCACGGCGAAACTTAGCGGCCTCGTGAGATAGTAGGGAATAGTAGGTTGTTTGTTTTGCCACGGAGTCATCCCGGAACGGAGCGGAGGGTAGCAGCAGGTCAACTGACTGGTACCCTTGGAAAGAGTCGGAGGCATCTCTATGAGACCCATTGGGTGGCGGATCGTCGCCCTGCTCGGCGCCGCGGCGCTGATTCTGGGCTCGAACGCCACCTCGCGCGCGGACACGTTGAGGTCCGAGGTGGATCTGACCACGAAGGACATCGGATCGAAAGAGAGCGTTCTGGGCAGCATGATTGCCGACGCGATCCGCGCGGCATCGAAAACCGACGCAGCCTTTATCGCCGCCGACTACTTTAACGAGGTCGCAATTCCCAGGGGCAGCGTCAGCACTTCCGACATTCTTCGATCCCTGGTTATGCCGGGTGACTCGATCACGATCGTAAAGCTTTCCGGTGAACAGGTACAGCGCGGTATGGAGCGCAGCCTTTTTCTTTATCCCAAATTTAATAGCGGATTTCTCCAGGTTTCCGGTATTGTGGTGACGTTCCGGCCCGAGTCGAACGCCGATAAGCGCGTGATCTCCATTAAGATCAATGGAGAGCCGCTAGATCCGGTCAAGTCGTACCGCGTGGCGATGCCGGCGCCGCTGGCGAAGGGCGGACTGGCCTACTTCAGGATCTGGAAGCCCTCCGATATCCTCAAGGAAACCGACAAGACGCTGCAGACCGCCTTGACGAGCTATCTGGCCGACCACAGGACGGTGGCAAAGGGCGAGGAGCGTCTCGTTGCCAAGAGCAGGTAGCCGGCCGATAGGAGCCTTCTGCACGGCAATCGCTTCGACGCTGCTGCTCTTATGGGGATGCAGTCGCGCGGCGCAAGGGCCGAACGCCAGTGCCGCGACGGCTCTTGTCAACGCAGGAACTTTACGGTCCGCGGCGTCGTCGAGTGGGCAGGAGTCGTCCGGCGA
>JBBQVV010000055.1:0-22346 GCA_038211235.1 Chthonomonadales bacterium
CCCTTGGGCCCGTAGAGCTTGTGCGCGGTCAGACTCAATAGATCGATGTTCATCGCTCGGACATCGATGGGGATCTTGCCGGCGGTCTGCACCGCGTCCGTATGAAACAGGATGCCGCGCTCGCGGCAGAGGACGCCGATCTCCGCGATTGGCTGGATTGTGCCGATTTCATTGTTCGCGTGCATTACGGAGACGAGCACCGTGTCCGGCCGAAGCCGCTTCGCGACGTCCGAGGGGTCGATTCGACCGTCACCATCCACGGGCACGAGATCTACTGAATAGCCATACCGCTCGGCCAGCGACTCCAGCGGCTCCAGCACCGCATGGTGTTCGATCGTGGTCGCGACCAGATGCCGGCCGCGTTCGGCGCGATCGGCTGCCACTCCACGGATGGCCATGTTGTCCGATTCCGTACCGCCCGATGTGAAGACGATCTCCTCCGGCGTCGCATTCAGGGCGGATGCAACGGTTTCGCGGGCGCCTTCGACGGCGTCGCGCGCCGCGGCACCCAACGAGTGCACTGCCGACGCATTTCCGTAATACTTCGTAAAGTACGGGAGCATTGCGCTTACCACCGCCTCTGCGACAGGGGTTGTGGCGGCGTGATCCAGGTAGACGGGAAGTTCCATATTGAGCGCCTATGTTCCGTGAAGTAAAGCGAACGTGAGGTTCGGGGTCCGGTTCATGTCGTCGTGGAGTAACGGCTGACCGTTCGAGTCCTGGTGGGGCAGGATGCGGAAGTCGTTTGCCGAAGGTCGGTTCAGCACGAACGGTCCGTCCGAGGCAGACCTTAACATATGCGGCTGTTGTCGCGGGTCGAGACGGGTACCAGAGCGTCGACGTTATGATCGAATCGCCGTCAGGCGAGCGCGCTCATCTTCCGAGCCAACTCGATGTCGAGACTGGTGATTCCGCCAGAATCATGCGTGGATAGATCCACCTGAACGGTGTTGTAGACGTTCGACCAATCCGGATGATGATCCATCGACTGGGCGACCAGAGCGCAGCGCGACATAAAGCCCCAGGCCTCGATAAAGTCATCAAAGCGAAACGTTCTGTGCAGCTTGGCATCACGCACCTCCCAGCCGCAAAGCGTTTTCAGCTCCTCCTGTATTCTGTCGGCGGGTAGATTGCCGGGTCGAGCCATGGCGATCCTCCAGGGATCCGGAACTAGATCTCAAGCATGTCGAACCGGCGCGCGGTGGGATCGAGAGCCTCTCGAAGGACCTTGTAGGAAGCCTCCAGCCGATTCTCGATGTCCTGAGCCTCTACTGCCTCCGCTGACCCGGCCGCGAACCGTCCTGGCTGGCACCGTGCGGACAGCTTTTCATGTACCGCCTGCACCGTCGCGAAGTCTGTCCCCGGCTCCAGCCCCAGTAACAGGAAATGCGATGCGAGAGGGTCCGGCGCGCTCGACACCGCGTTCGACGTCGACGGGGCGGACGTTCCGCCGCGAATCTCATCCGGCGTTCGCAGAGTCGCGCTTGCGGGCCTTGGGCGAGCCGCCATAGAGGCGCCTTGCATCGATTCGGGATTGCCGTCCAGCGTGTCTTCCAGCTCCTGCCGTGCCTGCTTCCGAGCCTGTGAGCGCTGGATCCGCGCCAGGAGCTCCGGGTCGATTTCGGCATCGGATTCCTGACCGTCGAACATCTCGCGAATCTCGCCGATTTTGCCTCTCGCTAGACGATAAAGTCGTTCCGGTATGCTCATCTGGTAAACAGACTCTCCGTTGGCAGCCTCTACTTGTGGCCTAGCTTCTCTTCGAGCTCCCGAAGCTGCCGGTCGATATCGCTTTCAGGCTTTCCGCTGCCGTTGCTCGATGCGCTGACGGCGCCTCCGCCTAGTGTCTGTACCTGCTGAACGGTACTCGTGGTATAGTTTGCCGCCGGCGATTGGCCCATCTGCATCTTGGCCTCGAGTTCAGCAAGCTGCCTATCGGCCTCGACGTCCATCTGAGAGACTTCCATCTCACGCAGTTTCGAGTCGATGCTGGTGCTGGCGATTTCGGCTCGGGCGGACGCCTCGGACTGCATGGAGGTGATTCGTTCGTTCACGTGCGCCCACTGCTGCTCGTTCTCGCTGAACTGAAACTGATCGAGAGCCTTGTTGATTTTGATTTGGATCTGCGCCTGTTTCATGTTGGCCTTCATGGCGAGGGCCTCGGCAGTCTTCCGGCGGATCCGCTCTTCTTCGGATTTGATCGCGAGCTTGACCTTCTCTGCCGCCTCCGTCGCGGAAACGAGGTTCGTCCGCATGCTCTGAAGCGTCTGGTCGTGCAGCGCCTTCTCTTTGAGGAACTGCTTGGCAAGTTCGCGGTTGCCGGCCTGGAGTGCCACGGTTGCCCGTCGCTCCAGCTCCGCGACCATCCTCTCTTCTTTATCGACTTCTGCCTGAAGGTTATTTTTCTGAGTTATTGCCTGTACCGCAAGCTCGCGGTTCTTGATCTGGTTCTCCTTCATCTCCTTCGTGGCCTGATTAAGGATGAGTTCCGGATCTTCCCATTCGTCCAACTTGCCGTTTATCAGTGCGTTCAGATATCGCCATATTCGCTTAAACATCGAGCTCATCTCCTTTCGCGGCGCAGAGAGCACCACGCCACGCACCTGCGCGTTCCACCGGTGCGGCGCCACCCCGACACTATCACTCTCCGCTCACGCGGGAGTTCGACGCGCATCGACACAGAATCAACCGTAAGGAGTGCGTAGAAGGAATCCTCTAGCCTGACATTATCACACTTTTCCAGTCCATTGTCAACGATTCGGGCTCCGCTTGCGTACGATTTCACGAAGGGCGGCGTTCGTTCGCATGGCGGCTTCCGTTGCTGGTTATGGGTCTCCGCGGAGGTACGCATATTCCTGATGGGAACCGACATCAAAATCGCAATTCCAGCGACCATAAGACATGCCATTTGGCCGATTTTACTGTCCCTTTGCTTCCTTGCGGCATTGGCGTTGGCCTGGGGCAGGATAGGGCTCGAATTGAACCGTGACCGGGCGCACATTGCGCAGTTTCGCCGGAACACGCCTTCGGGAATGGCGCTCGTGCCGGGCGGCGAGTTTATCGCGGGCTCGAATGACGCCGATGCCGACGACGACGCCCGGCCGCGCCGCACCGAATCGATTCCCGCGTTCTATATCGATCTACATGAAGTGACGAACCGTGAGTTTCAAAAGTTTGATCCCTCGCATCGAATACCACCCGGCGACGAGGATCTGCCCGCAAATTCGGTGACTTACGATTCGGCTGCCGCCTACGCACGCTGGGCCGGTAAGCGCCTTCCAACCGAAGCGGAGTGGGAGAAGGCGGCCCGGGGAACGGACGGGCGGAGGTATCCCTGGGGAGATAACTGGGATCCCAGGCGTATCGCACCTAGGCGCCGCCGGCCGGGCGATCGACCCATGACCGCTACGAGCACCGGAACCAAACTGTGTTCGATCGGTCCCTCCCGACTGCAGCGAGCCGGCAGCCGGCCCGGCGGAGCGAGTCCTTATGGCTGTCTCGACATGGCGGGGAACGCATGGGAGTGGGTCCAGGGATTCTACAACGGCGATCCTCGGCAGCGTATTCTGCGTGGAGGCGCCGTGGGATACGGAGAGAGGGCATGTCGCACCTATTCGCGAGCGATTGAGGGAGCGGCCGACACGTGAAGCGACACCGGTTTTCGCTGCGCGAAAACACCGTAATGTCATCGGGTTAGCCATGGCGTAGCACGGCCGCCAGTGCGAACAGGAGGCCGATCGCGCAGATGCCGAGGCCTGCCCACATCATGATGGCAGTCGTCGCGATGTGATGGGGGCCGGCGACGGATGTGTCCCGATCCATGCGCAGCAGCGCTGTGCGCAGGCGCTCGATTTCGACCGCCTTTTGTCTGCAGCCCTCACAATCGCCGTCTGTATTGCTAGTGGCGCCGGCCGCTATACGCGTCTGAGGATGCGCACCGCCCCGAACTGGAAAATAGGACTGCGGCATCAGAAGCCCCTCAAATATCTCAGGCGTTGAAGGAAAACAGCGGCCGAATCCTGGCTGTCTGCATCCGGAGCCGTCAATATGGTATTGGCGGGAAAGCTATGGTACAGGCAAATTCGGCACGCAAACGGCTCTTCCGGCGCCGCCTCGAGCCAGACCTCTTCGACGTTCATGATCGTCGAAATCGGGGTCGTGTGGAGTCGAATGCCGTTCGTGAACGCGATGAACTCGAAGAGGTTCTCGCCTTCGATCGCCAGTCCCTGAAGCTTCGGGCGCGCCTCGGCCTCCCAACCGCATGAGCCGTCGCTAAAGTAGGTCGGGTCGACGTGGCGCGAGAGATACGATCCGCGCACGTTCGGATGCTCCTCGGCAAACTCCGCCATCAGCCGTTCGATCCGATTCTGGATGCCCGGCTGCATTCGGAGTTCGCAGAGCATGTTGGAGTAACGGCGTGCGAAATCTTTGCCTGCGGATACGGGCTGCCGATCTGTCGCCTGACTCAATGCGGTTTCGGCGGTCACGAGCGTGCTCCCTGGTCTTGCTAACGACAACTTGGCACCGGACGGATGGGACTTTGGATTGCCGGCGCGAACTGATTATCGGGCCGTTTGAACGACGAATGGAGTCTCAAGCCGCGCGTTTTCGGTTAGGCTTGCGGGGGCGTCGACGGCGCGGTTGACGTGCGCGACACCGTTCGAATAGCGATTCCAGTAGTTTGAGGGCAGTTTCCGAAAGAAGGAGGGGAGATTTGTACACACCGAGCGCCTTTCGCGTCGAACGGAAAGACTTGCTTCATCGGTTGATTACGGACTATCCATTCGCTCCGCTGGTGACAACCATGGACGGAGGTCATGTTGCGACACACCTACCGTTTCTGCTCGATCCGACCGCTGGGCGGTTCGGCGTGCTCCGCGCACACATGGCAAGGCCGAATCCGCAGTGGAATGGATTCGCCGCCGGTCAGGACGCCCTCGTGATATTCCAGGGGCCGCACGCATATGTCTCGCCGTCCTGGTATACGACGCAGCCTGCGGTGCCGACCTGGAACTATGCGGTGGTACATGCCTATGGCGTGCCGCGCGTTGTTGACGAGGCTCGTCTCCGGCGGATATTGCTGGATACCGTGAACACATTCGAGTCGAACCCTGAGTCAGATTCGATTCCAGATGCGTACTTCGATAAGATGGTGGGCGGAGTGGTCGGCTTTGAAATCGAGATTACGCGATTGGAAGGCAAGTACAAGCTCGGCCAGAACCGGTCCGTGGAGGACCGGCGCGGAGTGGTGAGCGCGCTAAGAGATACCGGACGTGCGGGAGATCGGGAGATGTCCGACTGGATGTCTGCAATGGACCGCGAATGCGGGACCCATCAACCCTCTAGTTAACCGAGTTTAATAAAATTGTTGACAAGTACTCACTATTGAGATACAATGTGGCTGGTCGTATTAACCGGGGTTCATTCAAGGATTAGCCGCCGTACTTAACTGCGAGGACTATAGGCGGCGCCTGCAACGGGGAGTGCCCAATGTCTTCCGCGTCTGTCGAGGACTATATCAAAGCGATCTATATGGCGCAGACCGAGATCGGGCAGGTCAGTACACAGGATCTCGCTTCGCGCGTCCACGTCAGCCCGCCCGCCGCGAGCAAGATGCTTAAGCGTCTGGTGGAGTTGAGGCTCATCGAGCACACACCTTACCACGGAGTAAGACTGACAGAGGCCGGTCGGAAGATGGCCCTTGAGATCATTCGTCATCACAGGCTCCTCGAGCGCTATCTGGTAGAGGCTTTGGGATACGAGTGGGACGAGGTGCATGCGGAAGCGGAGCGTCTCGAGCACCACATAAGCGAGGCCTTCGAAGAGCGGATCGATACGCTGTTGGGTTACCCTGATTGCTGCCCGCATGGAGATCCCATCCCCACCCGGGACGGCGTGATGGGAGATGTCGCAAAGCGTTCCCTTGCCGAGCAGCAGCTGCCCGCCCGCCTCACCATTCGGCGCGTTAGAGACGAGGACGCGGATCTGCTGCGTCACCTGAAGAAGCTGGGGCTGATACCGGGCACGGCGATCGAGTTTCTGACACAGGAGCCGTTCGGCGGCGCATTTCTCGTCCGCGTTGGAGACGACGTCGTTCGCGTTGCGCCCAAAGCGGCGGAGCAGATATTTGTCGGAGCAGAAACAGACCAGTGAATTTGAACCTGAAAGGCCGGACACTCAACCATGAGCACGGCAGCTGAAATCGCAGAGGATCCGGACACCGAGCACGATGGCCGCGGCTCCTCGGGATGGGGGCAGCCGGCAGGACGGCCGACGCTGCCTGAGGTGTTCCGAACGGTACGGGTGCCGGTCAATGGTTCGTTCTGGCGACGCCTGTTTGCATTTCTGGGACCCGGATACCTCGTCGCGGTCGGCTACATGGATCCCGGCAACTGGGCTACGGACATCGCGGGCGGCTCTACGTACAACTACCGGCTGCTCTCTGTAGTGCTGATATCGAGTCTTATGGCGATGTTCTTGCAGTCACTTGCCGCCAAGCTTGGCATCGTGACGGGACTTGATCTGGCCCAGGCCTGCCATGGTGCGTATGGCAAGAAGGCATCGGCATTCTTGTGGATCTCCGCCGAAGTCGCGATTATCGCATGTGACGTCGCCGAAGTGATCGGCGCAGCCATCGCACTCAACCTCCTCTTTCACGTACCCATGGTGTTGGGAGTGATCGTCACGGCGCTGGATGTTCTCCTTGTTCTCGCATTACAGCACAAGGGCTTTCGCTGGATCGAAACTCTGGTTATCACGCTGATCGCAACGATGATGGTGATCTTCTTTGTGGAGATTGTGTTCGCGAAGCCCGAATGGTGGGGTGGAAACGGGGTGATGTCCGGCTTCCTGGTGCATTCGGATCTCGTCCGCGATCACGCGATGTTGTACATCGGGCTCGGTATACTGGGCGCGACCGTGATGCCGCACAACCTCTACCTTCACTCGTCTATTATTCAGACTCGGCGTTTCGGATTCTCCGTGCGCGAGCTGCGCGATACGATCCGGCTGGCATACCTGGACTCGTCGATTGCCCTGACGTTGGCGTTCTTCGTCAACGCAGCTATCCTGATTCTGGCCGCCGCCGCGTTTTATCGCACCGGCCACCATGAGGTTGGCGATATACAGGAGGCTTACAAACTGCTGACGCCGCTCCTGGGAGCATCCTTGGCCACGCCGCTCTTTGCCGTTGCCCTCCTGGCATCCGGCCAGAACTCCACGTTGACTGGTACGATGGCAGGACAGGTAGTGTTGGAAGGCTTTACGCACTTCAAGATTGCTCCGTGGGCGCGAAGATTGATTTCGAGGGGAGTCGCAATTGCTCCGGCTATTCTCGCCGTGGGCCTGTTTGGCGAGGGAGGAACCGGGAAGCTGCTCATTGGCAGTCAAGTAGTGCTATCTCTGCAGTTATCCTTCGCGGTCATTCCCCTGATTCAATTCACCAGTGACCGCCGGAAGATGGGTCCGTTCGTCAATGGGCCACTGACAAAGTCAATCGGCTGGCTCATGGCAGCCACGATACTAGTTCTGAATGGCTACCTGGTCTTTACAATTCTGTTTCCTTCATTTGCGCCAAGGTAGGCTGCTCGTCGAACAAAATATCAGGCCGTCCGCCTCTCCGGGAACTTTGCGCGATGGATTATGGTTTATGGCATTATAGGGAACGTACGATCAAGGAGAATTGAGAGATGGCAAGGGGAACATTGGAATCCCATAGCACGGTCGGATCCGTGCGCCGCAGCTTGGTCGGCTTTCTAGCCCTGGGGCTGATGATCGCGGCGGCCGCCGGTCTTGTAGCGGCGCCCGGCAGCGGCCACTCCGGGCCGAAGCCGCAGCGGGAAACCGCGACGTTTGCGGCTGGCTGCTTTTGGAGCATGGAGGCAATATTTAAGCAACTGAAGGGTGTTGTCAGCGTGACTCCGGGATACGCAGGCGGAAAATTGGCGCACCCCAGCTACGAGCAAGTGGAAACAGGGACTACAGGTCACGCCGAATCGCTGAACATCGCATACGACCCGAAGGTCATCACCTACCGCGATCTTCTTGAGGTCCTATTGACGGTACGCGACCCTACGACCCTCAACAAGCAAGGGAACGATGAGGGTCCACAGTATAGGTCGATCATCTTCTATCGGAACGATGACCAGCGACACGAAGCCAAGGACATGATCGCCAGGATCAATGAATCACATATGTGGCCGCGCCCGATCGTTACCGAGATTCAACCCTACGCGTCGTTTTATCGCGCCGAGGAATACCACATGGACTACTATCGGCTTCATCCTAACGAGCCATACTGCCGATATGTTGTCGCTCCGGAGGTCGCGCACTTTCGCGCCAGGTTCAAGGCGAAGCTTAAGAACTGAGTTAGCGCCCAACATTCATGTTGCTCGTCGGCGAGCGCAATCCCGGCTAATTCACAAGCATGATCCTGTGGGGGCAATCACGTACATGTGGCTACGTCCATACGGACGCCCGTAGGGGCGGAGGCGTTCTGCCCCGGTTGGCCCCTGTGGTAGCCCTCGATCCCTAGAGTTCGTCAGGTTTCAATGCTCCGGCGTCCGCGCCGTCCGGTGTGATCCGATGCGTGCCAAAATGTAGGATGCGGGCCGCCTCTGGCGTTCGTACGGGCGTCAGTACGCCGACAAGACCACGACGGAAGTCCAGGCTAGAGATCAGCCCCAACCCCAGCATTTTGCCGTTACCAGCTTCCAGCCCGACCAGAAGGTGCTTCAGCCGCGGCGCAACGGTTATCGAAATCGCTTTAGCCTTAAGCTGTCCGAGTACTATTCCTAACTCCGGTCCGTTCGCTGGTATCGGGCGGTTTGCGATAAGGCCGAGGTGATGGTTCAAGGTCTCCGCATAGTAGACGCGATAGGGCGGGCCGAGAGTCTCCCCGATGAATCGGAGAATGTGCGGAGCCACCGGATTGCCGCAGCCGAACCAGGTGCCGGTGAATGCGACTTCCCCAATCGAGTATTGGGCGATCTGCGATTCATGAAAGTAGGCTGCGAAACGCATGGCGCGCCGCTGCAAGCGGTACGCAGGGGGCTTTCGTCCGACGGCCGGAGGAACGGGCAGTAAGTGGATGCAAAGGTTTGACCGACGTCTGAGTGGCGATAGGATTTCGTTCAGCTCGTCGCCGCGTGCAATGGCAACGACGTTTGCAGGTCCGAGGAGTTCGATTACACACCCTATAAGGCGGCGGGCGCCCGGCCCATGTACATACCCGCTCGTGTCCACTACAAGGAGCCTGTCCATAGCAATGTCGGCGAGGCGCCGGACCGCGGTGATATGTTCCGGCAAGCGTCCGGCTGGCGAGATACTGCCGACGAATGCGATAGCGACAGGGATCAGTTCGGAAAGCGATGCTAGCGGCACCTCGGGAAATGCGAGACCGGCGCATGCGGGTGGACCGACTTCGGACTGCCCGGGATCTGCGTCCAGAATGGCCACGCGTCGTCCTGCCGCGATCGCGCGGTTAATAAGCAGGCGCGTAAAAGTCGTTTTGCCAACGTCCGTAGCGCCGACGACCAGGGTTCCACCGCCTGAATCGGCGATCGTTTGGAGCGCGCCCTCCCACTCGCCAAACTCGTCCATAGTTTGGGGCGGAGGCTGTGCGGCGGTCACCGCTCTGCCTGCGCCCTCGCGAGTAGCGCGTCGGCATCGATCGATCCGGCCAGGACCATCCGCCCGCGCTCGGTTCGCACACTGGATAGCTGTACGGGGACCGGGAACTGGCGGAGATCGACGGAGCTCTCGATGCGGCTCTTGAAGAACCTCAGGATCGCTCCAGTAAACGGGATGCCCGCGACTTCGAGTCGGCGCGGATCGATCTCAACGCGCGTCGCGGACGCCGCCCGAATGGGGCCCGTTAGACGGAACGGAACGCCGACGTTTAGCAGCGTAACTCGCTCTCCCGTAACCGTGACCATATTGTTGTCCGAGAAATAGAGCCTCGTCTTGCGAATGCTCTCTCCCGCGGGAGACTCTCCAGCGAGAAACTGGTCCAGGCTCCGATCACTCACCGTCATGATAAACCGCGCTTCGCCGACATGGCGAACGACGCGATGTCTCGAGTCGACATTCACGTCCTTTAGGTCGATATGAAGGCTGTCCATGATGAGACCGTTGGGGAAGCGGACATCGTCGCCGTCGACTGTTATGTTAGCAAACTTACCTTCAATGGAACGCAGCGGCGCGGATGCAACGTGCACGCGGTAATCTCGCGCGGGACCGATGGCATCCGGGAGCGCCTCGCGAATCCTGCGTTCCGCCGTGCGATTGACGACGCGGGTACAGGCAATTCCCCCCATGGCGAGAACGCTTAACGCCAGTGCACAAACTGCCCGGCGTGCAGGGTGATATCTTGACACTCGGCCCAACTCCCGTAGACGACAATGAATTTGATTCCGGGTAGACTTAAGTTTCAGCGCCGGATCTGCGAACAGCCATGCACAGGCTTCGACAGCTCCGCGCGATAGTCCTGCCTCTATCCCGCTCGTTCACAGATCAGGAGATACGCGGCGTGTCCGCAGTGAACCTCGCCTCCGGCGCGCCGTCGTCGCCTCTGTCCGTCGCCGCCATGGTTTCCGGCCAGGGCCGTGGGTCCAACCTTGGCGCACTAATCGACGCATATGCCGCGGCGACCATCGGGGCCTGTATGGTTCTGGTGATCGCCACCCGCGCGGACGCGCCCGCCGCGGAGCGAGCCCGCAATGCCGGCGTGCCCCTATCGATCGTCTCCCCCCGCCGATTCGAGCAGGATGATGAAGCCTACGGCGAAGCCCTGCTTCGTCTGATGCGGAAGAGCGCCATCGATCTCATCTGTCTGGCAGGGTACACGCGTATGTTGCCTCCGGCTGTGGTCGACCAGTATCGTGGCCGCATTATGAACATACATCCCGGGCTCTTGCCGTTCTTCGGTGGAAAGGGTATGTATGGAGAGCGTGTACACCAGGCCGTACTGGAAAGCGGTATGAAGGTTAGCGGCTGCTCCGTCCACTTTGTGGACGAAGAGTACGATACCGGCCCGATCATCATACAGATCCCGGTGCCCGTTCTGGAGGACGACACGCCGTCCAGTCTGGGGCAGCGAGTCCTTACACAGGAGCACGCCGCCTACGTACAGGCGGTTCAGCTTTTTGCGGAGGGCAGGCTTAGAATTGATGGAAGGCACGTCCGTGTGCTTTCCAATCGCGCGGAAGGAGTGACCGAATGAACCGGTGGATCGCACCAGTATTGGTTCTGAGTGTGGGCTTGCTAATCACCGTGGGCGCGCTGGTGGCGGGCGCGAAAGAGCCTCGAGATGACAGTGGCCGTGCCGCGGCCGGCGAATCGATCGGTTCCGTGGACATCGAGGACGTCTATAACGCATCCGCACTCGCACAGGATCTGGACCAGGCGGCGCACGGGCACGAGGCAGAGGGCGCACAGCGAATCAACAAGATAATGGCGGTGCCATATCTGGAGCACGCGGAGCTAGAGGAGTACGGAACGTTGATCGGCAAGGCCAAGCAAGACCCGGAGGAAGAGAAACGGGCCGCCGCTCTGAAGTCAACCAACGATGAGCGTGCAGCGGAGCTAAGAGGCCTCGAAACCAAGCAAAACGCTGCGCTGACTGCAGAAGACAAAACGCGAATGAGCCATCTCAATGACCTGAAGCAGACGCTGCAGAACCAGGTTCGCCCCGGACTGGTGGCGGATTTTCGTCAGCAGCAGGAAGGCTGGATCGCCGATTACCGGCATAGGCAGATACTGACGCTCCGCCAGGAGGTTGCTAAGGTTGCCAAGGAGAAGGGGATCGCCAATGTGTTCGATGCTGGTTCGCTGGTCTACTCCGTCAACGATCTGACTCCCATCGTACTTCAGCGTGTCGCGAAACGCGGACCGCGACGCGGGAATCCGTAGTCTTACAATGTCGGCGAAGATGCGCCTCATTCGAATCCGACCCAGTAATGCCGGAGTAGATCAATGGGTCGTACAGAAGTGACTGCCCGAATTCGGGAAAGTGAAAAGGGGCTCCTCCGCGACATCATACAGGTCTCCGGAGTCCAGCTCTGGTATCTCGACCGTCAGGTATGGAGTAGAAAGGGAGCTGTTACCCGGTGTTTACGAGAGACGGTTCGGGAGCTTAGCGCGCTCCTCGATTATACGACTAAGGGTGATGCATCGCTGCCACGGCCAACCACCCCCATCCGGTTGAACGGTTGCGCTCCCCTTTGGAGCGAAACGGGGCTGAGTTGGACCGATACGATGGTCCTGGTGGATGCCGTCCTACATCGCATGCTCGAGGCCGTAAGTGACGAGGCTTCACCAGGGCCGTCCTGGCTGGTTCAAGCGGCGCTCAACGGACTCAAGGTAGACATTGCAGCGACTTTCCTTCGCGCTCAGGCCGACGAGATGGCGCGTCAGCGGGAGATCAATGTCGCATCGCAGCATCTCGCTACACGGTTTCTCGCGAACGCGTCCCATGAGTTGCGAACTCCGCTCACCGCGGTGCTCGGATTCTCTGAACTGCTCCAGGAAGAGATGTACGGCCCACTCACCGCCGATCAGCAGACGGCCGTTGGACATATCGAGAACTCCGCTCAGAACCTTCTGGAGATCGTGGGCAACGTCCTCGACCTGATGCAGGTCCGCTCGGGTCGGCTTCAGCTTCAGTACCGTCGGATGGCCGTCGACCGCGTACTCCGCAACATCTTCGATATCCTGATGCCGCTCTCTAAAAGGCGTAAGGTCGATTTCGAGTTCGAGATACCGGTCGACCTTGGCAGCGTGGAGGCAGACGAAAGCATTGTTCGGCACATCGTCTATCAACTGGTACAGAGCGCGCTCCGAGCCACTCCCGAGAATGGGAAGGTCGTGCTTCGCGCGCAGCGGACCGACAGCACCCTGACGATCATCACGTACGATACCGCGCTCCACTTTCCGCCGGAGGCGATTGAGAACATGAATGACGCCTATCCCATGCTGGAGAACTCGCCTGCACGAGGTTACGAAGGATGGGAGATAGGCCTTCCACTTGTCCGCCGCTATGTGGAGCTTCACCGGGGATCGCTGGATATCGCCAGCACGCCGGAGAGTGGAACGACGATCCAGGTACTTCTTCCGACGAGACGGCCACCCGGCACGGCCGAACTCCGCGGTTCCTATGTGGATAAGGCCTGAGATATATGGACGCACGGCCGCGGGAGGTCGAGTGTAACAAGGACCACAATGCAGATCTTAACGGATGCAGCCCGGCAATTCTTTGACGACAACGGCTATCTCGTCGCGCCAGATATCATTGGCGCCGACGAGTGCGAAGCCGTTATCGACTCGCTGTTCTCCTTTCTCGACATGGTCCGCCACGATCCGTCCGATTGGTATCGCCTCCCTCTTAAGCCCGGTGGAATGTGTGAAATCTATCAGCATCAGGCGTTATGGAACACGAGGCAGAATCCAAGCATGCACGCGCTGTTCACCGATCTCCACGGCACCGACCGCTTGTGCGTATCGATCGATCGAGTCGGATTCAAACCGCCGTACACTACGGAGCACCCGGAATACGACCATAAGGGTTTCACGCATTGGGATGTGGACACCGCGAATCTGCCCGACCGGTTCGGTGTACAAGGTGTACTCTGTCTTACGGATACGACGGATGAAATGGGCGGATTCCAGTGTGTACCGGGATTTCACCGCGGGCTCGAAGAGTGGATCCGGACGCAGCCGGCAGACAGGAATACAAGAGTGCCGGATCTATCAACCCTTCCGTCTGGCAAGAAGGTCGTGCCGATCCCGGCCAAAGCCGGCAGCATGGTCGTCTGGAATAATCGGCTTCTCCACGGCAATGGACGCAATGTAGGCGATCGACCCCGCTTCTCGCAGTATGTCTCGATGTTCCCCGCGGATAGGCTGACGGAGGAGAATCGACGGCATCGGATAGCATGCTGGCAGAACCGGCAGCCCCCGGGCGGTACGACGTTCCCTGGCGACCCTCGTGAGATCGAGCAAAGCAGGTTCGAGACCGCCGCCCTCACGGAACTGGGCCGGCGCTTGCTCGGCGCCGATCCCTGGTGAATTCCACCATGTCAGAGCACGAATGAGGACTGCACACGTCCAGAGAGTCCGAGTGGTCGACTCGCACACCGGTGGCGAGCCCACTAGGGTAGTTGTCGAAGGCGGGCCGGATCTCGGAAGCGGGCCACTGTCGCTCCGATTGGAACGTTTTCGTTCACGACACGACGACTTCCGGGCCGCCGTAGCCGATGAACCGCGCGGCTCCGCCATCGTCGTCGGCGCTCTACTGCTCGCACCGTCCGACCCGTCGTGTGACGTAGCTGTGATCTTCTTCAACAACGTCGGCTATCTAGGAATGTGCGGGCATGGCGTCATTGGAGTCGTAAAGACGCTACATTTCCTGGGCCGGATTTGGGCGGGCGAGCATAGAATAGAGACGCCAGTCGGAGTCGTTACTGCCCGCCTTCACGCCGATGGCAAGGTGTCGGTGCGCAACGTTCCGTCGTTCCGACATGCAGCGGGAGTCGGAGTGAGCGTCGTGGGAATCGGAACGGTCGTCGGGGATATCGCCTGGGGCGGTAACTGGTTCTACCTTACTGACGACCACGGCCAGGACCTTCAGCTTCAGCGCGCGGATGAGCTCGCCGATTTCGCCTTCCGCGTACGTCTTGCCCTTGCCGCCGATGGAGTCACTGCTGCGAACGGGCAGGCGATCGACCACATCGAACTGTTTGGGCCTTCGCCGAGGAGCGACGCCGATAGCCGCAATTTCGTTCTGTGCCCCGGTAGAGCATTCGACCGATCACCGTGTGGCACCGGCACAAGCGCCAAACTCGCCTGTCTCTTCGCCGATGGCAAAATCCGTGAGGGTGAGGTCTGGAGGCAGGAGAGCATTACCGGCAGCCTCTTTGAGGGCAGAATCGAGTGCGAAGGCGATGCCATCGTCCCGATCATCACCGGCGAAGCGTGGGTGAATGCCGAAAGCGTGCTCCTCCTCGATCCCGCCGATCCTCTCT
Organism: Chthonomonadales bacterium; assembly: GCA_038211235.1. GTDB lineage: Bacteria > Armatimonadota > Chthonomonadetes > Chthonomonadales > Chthonomonadaceae > DATGJU01. Next base: position 15,021 of record JBBQVV010000055.1, read on the forward strand.
GTTGGGGACTCGCGGGCGCGAGCTCGCAGTGAAATCGGTCCTCGTGGTCGGCGGAGGAGTCGTCGGCCTCTTTACGGCATACTACGCCATGCTTCGGGGGTACGGCGTTACGGTAGTCGAGCGAGGCGGTCCAGGCCATGACTGCTGCTCACTCGGAAACGCCGGACTGATCGTGCCGAGCCATTTCGTTCCACTTGCGGCACCCGGCATGATAGCAATGGGCGTCAGGATGCTTGCGGATCCGGAAGGTCCTTTTGCCATAAGGCCAAGGTGCGATCGCGGGTTGATCGATTGGTGCATCAAGTTCGCGCGCTCGTGCACCGAAGCGCACGTGACCCGATCCGCGCCGCTGCTCCGCGATCTCAACCTTCAAAGCCGAGGCTGCTACGAGGAGCTTGGTTCGCGTCCACGGCAGGATTTTGGCCTGACTCGCCATGGACTCCTGATGCTGTGCAGACTTCCAGAGACCCTGCGCGCGGAGGCGGTATTCGTGGAACGGGCCCGCCGGCTGGGAATGGCAGCCGAGCTGCTCACTCCGGAGCGGGCCGAGAAACTCGATCCCGCAATTCGGATGAACATCGCGGGCGCCGTCTATTTCCCGGATGACTGGAGTCTTACGCCGGCACGGCTTATCGCGGGTCTCACTCGCGAGCTCGAGTTGGGCGGAGTTAAGTTCCTCTGGAACACCGAGGCCGTGCGGGCTGTCGCTCGGGGTAGGGTGGTAGAGTACATCGACACCTCCGCGGGCCGGCTCTCCGCTGACGAGACCGTCATCGCGGGAGGCGCCTGGTCGTCAGGGTTGGCTGGCTCGCTGGGCCTTCATCTGCCGTTGCAAGCTGGGAAGGGATATAGTCTTACCCTGACGAATCCGTGCCGGGTGCCCAATCTCTGTTCACTGCTCACCGAGGCGAGAGTTGCCGTCACACCGATGGAAGGCTCGCTCCGCTTCGCCGGCACGATGGAGATCGTTGGGTTGGATCCGTCCGTGAACCAGCGGCGAGTTCGAGGGATTGTAAAGTCCGTGCCGCGATATTTCCCCCAGCTAACTAGCGACGACTTCAGCGGCGTCCCGGTCTGGAGCGGTCTTCGTCCCTGTTCGCCAGATGGCTTGCCCTATATAGGCCGGTTCCACCGGTATTCGAATCTCTCCGTCGCGACCGGGCACGCCATGATGGGGGTGAGCATGGGACCGATCACAGGTAAGCTCATGGCGGAGGTGCTGTCGGACGAAACGCCGTCGATCGACATCACGCTCCTGGACCCTGACCGCTATGCGTCGGTTAGCGCTTAGACGCAGTTTCGGCGCGACGGCACGTTGGTCTCTGCTTGACACAGTTCTGCTCATGGAATATAATTGTTTACCATTCCGATAAAGTAAGTATTTTTGGCCCTGGCGGCACAAGATTCCGTCGGCTCTTCGTCGAGCCGTTTCGAAAACAAAGGAGCCTTCCAATGTCCATTCAACTTGGAGACACTGCACCCGACTTCACGCAAGATTCTACGGAAGGACCCATTCACTTCCATGATTGGGCCGGGGACAGTTGGGTGGTCCTATTTTCGCACCCGAAAGACTACACGCCGGTTTGCACGACCGAGTTGGGAGCCGTGGCCAAGCTTAAGCCTGAGTGGGAAAAGCGAAACGTGAAGGTAATCGGACTGAGCGTCGATCCGCTCAAGGATCATCAAAGTTGGTCCAAGGATATCGAGGAGACCCAGGGTGCCGCGCTGAACTTCCCGCTCGTCGCCGACCACGATCGTAAGGTTTCCAACCTGTACGGGATGATCCACCCGAACGCCGACAACACATTCACAGTACGCTCTGTGTTCATCATTGGACCCGATAAGAAGGTGAAGCTGATCCTCACCTATCCTGCCAGCACAGGTCGCAACTTCCAGGAGATTCTTAGGGTCATCGACTCACTTCAGCTGACTGCGAACTACAAGGTGGCGACCCCGTCCGACTGGAAGGCTGGAGACGACTGCATCATCGTTGGGACGGTTTCCAACGAGGAAGCGGACAAACTATTTCCAAAGGGTTATAAGGTGGTCAAGCCCTATCTGCGCACGACGCCGCAGCCAAATCGATAACGCGGCGAGTCACTATATACAGCAACCAATGAGGTTTGGTAAGGCCGGAACTCATTGGTTGTTCGGTCTACACCCTCCGGGAACCGGATCATTGAGGTGATAAGCATGGCGGACTGGCTCCCGAGGCCCGACGAGTGGCGCAGGCAGTACCATGAGGAAGGCTACGTCGTCGTCGAAAACGCCGTGGATCCAGACCTTGTCCGTCGGTTGCGCGAGGGTCTGGAGCGGATCGAAACAGCGCTGGCGCAGGACAAGCTATCGCCGCGTTTACGGAACATGATCTCACTCGAACGCGACCGAACGCTTGGACTGCGCGGCAAGACGGTTGACAGCGAGGCTATCTCCAACATCATGGAGCTGCCGCTGTTTGATCCTCTGTTCCGCGACCTGATCATCTACCCGCGCGTGCTCGATCTGCTGGAAGCGCTGTTCGAGTCTACGGAGTTCGCGTTTCACAACTACAAATGCATCTGTAAGATGCCGGGCGGCCAGGCGCATTTTCAGTGGCACCGGGACCTGCCGTATCTCGAACACACGACTCCAAATCTGATCACGTGCATGCTATGCGTGGACGCGATGACCGAGCAAAATGGAGCCACGGTCGTCTGTCCCGGCACCCATCTAATACCGCACAAGGCCGTGGCGCCCGCCGACGTGGATATTCCGCAGGCGGATGTTCCGGACAATCGCAAGACCGTGACGTGCCCGGCCGGATCGGCGGTACTATTCCACGTCAGCCTCGTACACGGTGGGCCGCCGAATCGAACCGGCACGAAGCGCCGAAACGTAATAGGAATATGGTCCGGTCCGGGCGCGTACCCCACGAACCCGAACCGGTACGCGTACCAGGCCGTTATGCCGCGCAGTACGGATCCGATGCGCCGGAAGCAAATTGAGATGACTTTCGGCGCTACCGAATGATAGCCGAATGGTGAGGTGCAAGCGATGAGCGCCCAGACTCTCGATCCGTCACGAATTGGCGTGATCGACCTGCCGGAGACACAGGAGCCGCCCACGGACGCGGGCCAGGAACACGAGCCTGGAGATGCCGGCGCGGATTTCGGGCGTTGCCCTGTATGTGGGAAGCCGCTCAGGCCGCACGACCCAAACACGGGCGAGCCGCGAACGCCGCCTGTTGGAAATGGATTCTCGAGCCGAGCAAAATGCACCGGCTGTGGAACGATTCTCTATTATAAGGGCGGAAAAGAGTGGGGCATATTGCTCGACAGCGATCTGTCGGACGAAGATCGCGCGCTGGACAATCTGCGCTGGTAGCTCCAGGTTCCGACACCTGGGAAACCTGGCTGGTTGGCGCGTCTGACTGGTCAGACTATTCAGGCCCGTCTGACCCGTCCGACCCGACTGACGGATCTCCCTGATCTGCCCCGCCGAACCACCAGAAATCAGCCGAAGAACACCGGATATCCCTGGACCGCGTCGCCGGTCCAGGCGCCGGTTAGCCCCCACAGGATGCCAGCGATAGCGAAATGTCCGAACGCCAGTCCGAGGAAGAATGGCACGGTCTGCCGATAAAACCCCATCCCGCCATAGCGCAGCGCGATCGACTTCAGAATCCAGACGATCAGAAACGGTCCCCAGATGAGGCTTCCATAGCTGCACGACATCACGTATCCGAGCGGGTGCAGCGGAAATCCGGCGAATCTCAGACGCAGAGCCCAGAGCAGAAAGCCCGCTGCAGCTCCAGTAAGCATTGCAAAGATACGCGGCGTGTCCGAGTGAACTGGCGTCGACGCATACTTGACTGCCGCTGTGTATTCTGGGGTCGCGATCCATTGGCCCCAGATGCCCCCGCGAAGCTGAGTCGCCCCAAACTGGTAGTACGGCGTCAGATGGTTATACCAGCCGACGAGAACGCCCAGCCCGACCGCCAGGCACAGTGCCAGGACAATCCGCCTCCCGCTGATGCGCGCGCGTCGGCCGATCTCCATTCCTTCTACCTGGTAGCCCGTCAGTGCTGGAAAATAGCCGCGTGAAAGAAACGTAAACAATGCCCAGACCGGCATCGTGGAGGGTCCGGTGGCGGTGAACGGCCCGGAGCCGAACGCGTATAGGAGCGCCTGCTTCTGCATATAGTATGGAAACAGCCAGACCAGAGGCACCCCTGCCTCCGCGCGAAGCCGGCCATAGACGAGGGCAACCGCCAGCACGAGAACGAGGTAGGCGGCCGCGACCCAGGCGGCCATTCCTGCAATCGTCATGAAGCTCCAAACCGCGACGAACCCGCCGGCAAGGCCTACAAAGGCCCAACGCACGCGGATGCCTTCTGGCCCGTCGGTCGGGTCGCCTGCAATCGCGAGGCGGAACAGGAGGTGAAGTTGACGCCTGGACAGCCAGATAAGCAGTATCGCGAGGACTAGATACGCTCCAATACCCTGCTCCTGGCTATACGGAAGCGACCCAGGAGGTGCGCCCAGTGCGACTCCGATCACGGCGGCCAGCTTGTGTACCGCATAGGTGAGCCATGCGGTCAGGCTGATCTCAGTTGAAACGAGGTAACCCAGGCCGACCAGCTCCGGACGAATCTCGAACCGCAGTGGGGCGATCTCACTCCAGGGCGGCGACGTGAAAATGAGACCGAGATCCACATACTTCCCCAATCCTGGAAACGCGGGACTGAGCGCATGAACGATATTGATCAGATTGTAAACCGCCGCCACGCTGAAGCCTGCCCACATCAGCCGATTCCGAAAGAAGGGCGTGCGGTTCGGTTCGGTATCGGTCATCTCAAGTGGTATGAAGACCTGAGGGAAGGAGAGTCGCTCTTCATCGTTCCAGATGCGATAGAAGATCGCCATCATGCAGTAGAGCGTCCACCAGAGCGCCAGGAAGAAGAGGAGCCACATGCAGGCCGGCTGGGCCCAGACGGCCCATGGGACGGCTCCATTCGGATCGCGCTCGAAGAGATGTCGAACCGCAGTGAGATCGTGCGGAGCCAGCCACTGGGGAATGTAAGGTCGATTGTCCGCGATCTTGTCGTCCGTAAAGTAGAACGGCGTAGTCATGAGTGCGAACAGAAACTGCGTGACGCCAATCCCCATGACGGTGCTCGCCACGGTCACGAAGAGGAATACGACAAGGATCTCGGACCGGGATAGCACGAGAGACGGGCGCATTCGGCGCAGCAAGAGGTTAACTAGGACGAGGAAGACGAGCGCCGTCAGTCCGGGGATCGCCGGGACGCTCTCGCTCACCTGCGTAGCGAGCGCGACGATCTCCGATTGACGAACCCAGAGCCCGGCGCCAACGGTCATTACGACGGCAATGACGAGCGCCCGCAACGTGAGACCCTGCGCATTCCAGTTCGTTGACGCGACGTTAGAAGCGCTGTCGCTCTCCTCGGGAGTTGGCGCCGCTGCGACTGGCACGGTCAATCCGTCCTCCGGGCGTTAAATCGGGGCAGTCAGGCGTAGTTAACCGCGCGTCCCGCGGTGTCTTGCCGGAGGCAGGCCGGGGGAGGCAAGCAGTGAATTGTCGATCAGTCGGGTCTTGCCGATGCGAACCGCGAGCGCGAGTAGAGTCAGGCGATCGGCCAGCGACTCGACCGGAATCAGGGACTCCGGATCCACCAACGCCACGTAGTCGATTGACGCACATGGCTCTCTCGCGATCAGCTCCTCCAATTCGGACTGGAGATGTGGCGCTGCGGAGCCGCCGCTTTCCACGTAGTCCTCCGCAAATCGAATAGCCCGAAATAGAACGGTTGCCGCGCTGCGTTCGGTCGGCGAAAGGTAGGCGTTTCGAGATGATAGCGCAAGTCCGTCCACGGCGCGTACCGTGTTTACGCCTACGATTTCCGTTGCAATATTAAGATCGCGAACCATCTGGTTTACTACCAGCAGCTGCTGATAATCCTTCTGGCCGAAATAGGCGCGGTCTGCCCGCACGATGTTTAGCAACTTTGCGACAACGGTGGCCACGCCTCGGAAATGCCCGGGACGATAAGCGCCCTCGAGCAGAAGCGACAGCTTCGGCAAGTCGACCACCGTCTCGAATCCTGGAGGGTAGATCTCGTCGACCTCGGGCTGGAATAGCGCGCCGACGCCTTCGTTGGAGGCAATCTGCTGATCCCGTCGTAAGTCTCGGGGATAGGCGTCTAGATCCTCGTTCTCTGCGAACTGCGTGGGATTGACGAATATCGAGGTCACCACGAGATCGCAATCATTCTTTGCGCGCAGGATCAGGCCGATATGTCCGTCGTGAAGCGCGCCCATCGTAGGTACGAAACCTACCGATTTGCCTTCCGCGCGGATTCCACGGACGTAGGCGCGCAGAGGGGCAATCTGTTGAAAAGTTCGCATTGCTAAAGGCTATTCTCCTCCGACGGGAATACTCCGTTGCGCACCTCTTCCGCATAGGTCCGAAGTGCGCTCTCGATCACCTCACCCACGGCTGCATATCGCTTAACGTGTCGATAGGGCTTGCCGGGTGGAATGCCCAGGAGATCGTGCCAGACTTGCACCTGTCCGTCACAACCGACGCCAGCCCCGATACCAATCGTTGGAACGGTTAAGTCTGCGGTAATTCGTGCGGCTAGAGCTGCAGGAATGGCCTCAAGCAAGATGCCGACCGCGCCGGCTGCTTCGAGCGCAAGGGCATCCTCGCGAATTCGTTCGGCCTGTTCCGGCTCCCGGCCCTGCGCTTTATGCCCGCCCAACAGGTTGACGGACTGCGGCATGAGACCGACGTGGCCGACGACGGGAATGCCGGCGTTGGTCATGCGCTGAACGCTGCTCGCAAGCCAGGCGCCGCCCTCGATCTTGACGGCCTGCGCGCCGCCCTCCTTCATGAGCCGGACGCTGCTGCGAATTGCCTCATCGCTGCCGGACTCGTAAGTGCCAAACGGCAGGTCGGCCAGTAGGAGAGCCCACTTCAGGCCTCGTCGCACACTACTCACATGGTGAACCATCTCATCTAGCGTTACCGGCACCGTGTTGTCATACCCGAGCGCCATGATCCCCACCGTATCGCCGACGAGTACTACGTCGACTCCGGCTTTATCCGCTAGGCGAGCGGACGGATAGTCGTACGCGGTTACGACGACGATCCGCTCGCCTAGCTCCTTTTTCTCGCGAAGTCCCGTAACGGTAATGTGTTCGCGGGCCCTGACAGGAGTTCTGATAGTATTCGGGTCACCAGCCATGCACGGCGCTCTCCCTTTATGCATTACATTCGAGGTTCTTGCAAATGTCTGCGATTTGGCAAGGACCCTTGATACCA
>JBBQVV010000056.1:0-22215 GCA_038211235.1 Chthonomonadales bacterium
ACGGCCGTCCCGCTTGTCTTGCGGAACTCTCCATCGTAGTTCAGCGTGTAGAAGACATCATCGCCCCGACCGCGGGCAACCTCGCCGAACAGCGCGCGAATGACGAACGGCACCCCCGACCACTGGTCTCCAAAGGCCTTCTTGAGAGCCGGACTTAAATAAAATCCGACGAGACGCTGCAGCGAGACGTCGTCCGGGCTGCGCTCGAAGCCCTCCTGATGCGCCTGCTGAATGACGGCGAGCCTTATGTTTTCGATATCGGCCTGCATACCGATTGCCGAGAACATCTGCCGATCGTAGATCTCATATATTTTGCGCTGGGTGCGGCGGACCGTAAAGAGCAATAGGCCGCTGTCGTAGGCCAGACCGACTACCGGGCTGCCCTCCCTAAGCCGCTCCTCGATCGCGTCCTTCCGATGCCCGAGTGCCTCGTTGTAGTCATATGGCGTGAACATAGGTCTGTCTCGTTTTCCAGGTCCAATCAGGGCGGTCAGCGGCGCGGCGCGATCCGTTCGCCGGAACTGGCGTCGATTTCCGCAACGACGGAGCGAAGCTCGTCTTCCGGCACCGCCTCGATGCCGTCCATCGTGATCGTCGTAGCAAGCGGCAGCACCTTTGCCCATCCGCCCGTCGCAGCGTCCAGGTCCGCGGCGATGTCCAGGAGGTAAAGCGCCTCTTTAAGGGCCTCGTTCCTCGTCATGTCGTGAAATGGCTTCTTGGTCTTCACAATGTAGTCGAAGACACCGCGGATCTGCATCGACCCGCTCCCTGCCGCTCCGAATTCGGCGCTCTCGAATCGCGCGCCCATTCCATCATAGAAGAAGATGCGGCCCTCGCTGGCGTCCCGGTCAAAGGTCGTCAGGATCGGGATGAACCCGCCGATGCCCTGTAGCGCTTCCGGTATTCCGGCGCGGACGACCTTCGCCAACTCGGCAAGCTTACCGTCCAGGCTCATCTCCTGGAGATACGTACGTTCGAACAGCTTAAAGGCGGTCCGGAGGTACCGGACTACCTCCATCGCACGGGCAAACGATCCTGAGATTGCCAGCAGTGTGAAGTCGTCGATCGGCAGTACCTTTTCCGCTTTATCGTACATAACGGCGAAGTTGGCGGTCGCGCGCCTATCGCCCACGTTGATGACGCCGCGGTCGTACTTCACGGCGATAACCGTGGTTCCGTGCGTGTCGACGATGCCCACGCCGGACCCCGCTCCCGGTCCGACATGGCTGTCGTTTGGTCGGGAGCCGACCAGCGGACGCGTTATGGGGTGCCCGCTCTTCTCGAGCAGGCCCCAGAGATCTGCGGCAGATTCCATGTCAACCCCTGATTTCTACTTCGAACACGCCTACTGGCCGCTGCGCTGACGATAGCGCCGCGCGGCATCGGGGTCCACGCGCTTCATGCGCTTCAGCAGATCGCTTGTGTCCGGCCGCTTTACGTCCGGCTTATTGGGTCCGCCGTCGTCGCCTCCCTTTCGGAGCGGGTCGGCCGGCGTGGTCGGCATCTGCCGCCGCTCTTCGACACGTAACCTCATGACTATCTCTCCTTCCGAGCAAGTTACTCGATTCTCATCAGAGCAGCTCTGATACCTCCGGTGGCCGCCGGTTGATCGTCGCCACAAAATCGTCGAGCGATTCCGCGTTCGCCAGCTCCTCGTTGAGCATCCGAACATCCTCTCCCACGAGCGTGTTCATATCGAAAACGACGTCCTCGCCATTGTGTCGAAATGCGATGCCGTTCCATCCGATGCTGCGGACGTGAGCGCCAAACCGGTCCACGAACAGCCCCCGAATGAACGCCCGCGTATCGTCTGGTGGGCAGGAGACCGCGGCCTCCGTACGCGCATCGGTTACGAGCCGCCTCATAGCGCCGGACTGCTCTAGACCGTGGTAGAGGCCCTGCTCCGGATCCACATTGTGATAGGCGAGATCGAGACTCTGAATGTGAGGATCATTCCACTTCATCCCCTCCTGCTCACGGAATTCGTTTAGCAGGGAGAATTTGGCGACCCAATCAAGATGCTCGGCTAGTGAGAACGGATCCCTTTCGAGCGCGTCCAGAATCCACGCCCACTCCGCAAGTGTCCAGTCCGTATCGGCATTCAGTCCCGCGAGCCTCTTCCGTGCCTCTTGCAGGTAGATTCGCTGAATCTCGATTGCCGTGACCGGTGGAGCGCCCTGACGCTCTACCGTCTGTCGCAGAGAGACATCTCGAGAGATCTGCTTCACGGCCTGCACGGAATTGACGAGCCGTATGGGAGCCGTGAGCCCCTCTTCCAGTAGCTTCAGCACCAGCGAAGTCACGCCGATCTTGAGCGCCATCGCATATTCGCTCATATTCGCGTCCCCACAGATGACGTGCAGACGCCGGTATCGACTGGGGGTGGCGTGCGGCTCATCCCGCGTATTGACCAGCGGCCTGTTGTGCAGCGTGTCGACGCTCGCCTCAACCGAGATGAAATCGGCGCGCTGCGACAACTGGTACAGGTCGCCGCCGGTTGATGCGGTGTCGGTCTCCACCCCGGCCTTACCCGCGCCAGCGAAGATCTGCCGTGAAGCGAAGAACGGCACGAGGCTCTGGATCAATACGTCCGTCGGCACGCTCCTGGCCATCAAGTAGCCCTCGTGCGTGCCGTAGCTCGCGCCATGAAAATCCGTGTTGTTTTTGTACAGCGTGACCGCCAACCCGCGCTGCCGGCTCCTGTGCTGAGCAGCCTCGAAAACTATGCGTTCGCCTGCTTTGTCATGCGCAACGAGGTCGCGAAGAGTTCGACACTCGGGCGTTGCGTACTCCGGATGCCCGTGATCGTTGTAAAATCGCGCCCCGTTCGCCAGCACGCGGTCGCTTCGCTCCTCTTCGCGGCTCATTGCCGGAGCGCCGGGAGCGTCGAACTGCGCGTCATCGGGATTTGTTGAAAGGTGGTGTACGGTGAAACCGCGCATATCCCGGCGTGGGTCTTCACCGCGATAGTTCCAGTTTCCGACCATTCGCCCGGAGTGACTTCGTACCAGCGCAATGCTCTCGTTGATCCAGTCGTTAGCGCCCATGCCTTCGACTACGATCCCATACTCCGTCTCGATCCCAAACAGCATGTGCTCTCCTATTCGAGTCGGCTCTTCAAACGGTCCCGAAACTTCTTACGCAGCTTATCGATCTTAGGCGCAATAACGACCCGGCAGTATGGCTGATCCGCGTTTAGACGATAGTATTCCTGATGGTGATCCTCTGCCGGATAGAACGCCGTCAGGGGACGCACTTCCGTTACGATCGGCGCGTCCCAGGCGCCAGTTGATTCGATCTCTTCAATTATCCGGCGTGCAGTCGCCTGCTGTTCTTCCGAGCGCGTGAAGATCGCCGAGCGATACTGCGTCCCGACATCCGCACCCTGTCGGTTGAGGGTGGTGGGATCGTGGACGGTAAAGAAGACTCGCAGAATGTCCGGCAGGGAAATGATGGAGGGATCGAACGTCACATCGACGACTTCGGCATGGCCCGTAGAGCCTGAACAGACCTGCCGATACGTCGGATTGGCGACTTGACCGCCCGCGTATCCCGACGCGACGCGAATGTCGCCTTGAAGTTCAAGAAAGGCCGCCTCGATGCACCAGAAGCAGCCTCCCCCCAGCGTGACCGTCTCGAGGCCCGTTTGCTCGTCCATTTCCCGTCCCCCGCGATCGCCCGACAAGCCCCACCGAACATCATCCGCGGCAGATGTCGGCTGAAAGCCGGCCATACCGATCAGATGATGTGGCGTCGCGTTTGTCGGGCCTGCTTCTTTCCCTTCATCGGCTTGATATTCGCGACGCTTTCGGGATCGTAGTCCAGCAGTTTGAGCCAGTCTTCAATCGCGTCGCCCTTGGGAAAGATCTCGTTCTCCTTGAACTCGACCCGAAGGGCACGCTGCATATCGTCCAGCGTGATGCCTTCACGATCGGACCGCTTTTCGATGCTGCGCTTGATCGCAAAGTCCTTCGCACGTTCGACCACGGACTTGAGAAGCGCTCCACTCAGCAGGTCCTTCCAATAGAGCACCTCCGTGTTTCCACTTTTCATGTGGACTTCAAGGAACTCCGTCTCCTCTTCACGCCGGTAGGTGTACTCGGTGATCAAATCCAGCAGCTCGTCCAGCGCGCTGCAGTCGTTGCCTTTGTGCTCGATGATCTTCGTGGGATCCAGCGGAACGTCGGACAGGTAGATCTTATATATCTCTCGCGACGCCTTACGATCGGGCCTCACCACTTTGACCTTGCGATCGATGCGCTCGGGCCGCAATATTGCGGGGTCGATATAGTCGGGTCGGTTTGATGTCAGCATCACGACGACGTTGTCCAGACTCACGAGCCCGTCCATCTCGGCGCAAAACTGGGGCACGAGCGTATTCGATATATTGAGCCATCGGCCAGACGAGCGTGTTCGAAGCAGGGACTCAGCCTCGTCTATAAAGATGAAGACCAGGTTGCCCTCTTTCGACTTTTCACGGGCCTGCGCAAAGATCTCGCGCACCATGCGCTCGGATTCGCCAAGCCACATGTTGAGGATCTTTGGACCGTTGATGTACATGAAGTATTCTTGGACGTTCCTTCCGGTGCGCTCGCGATACTCCTGGGTTAGATTATAGGCGGTGGCCTTGCCGATCAGCGTCTTGCCGCATCCTGGAGGGCCGAAGAGCAGAATTCCCTTTAGCGGCCGCTTGCCGAACCGCTCGAACAGCTCCGGGTAGAGAAGCGGAAGCTCGATGGCATCCTTGATAACGCCGATGGCCTCATCCTGGCCGCCGATCTTGCTCCATGGCAGGACAGGCACCTCCTCCAGGTAGTAGTCCATCGTCTCCTTGGCGGCGAAGTACTCCAGCGCCACTTTGAAATTCGGCTCCATTCGGACCTCGGAACCCGTCTTGAGGTTCTCGTTCTGCAGCGCCTCGCCCCGATAGACGACGCGAGACTGCATTCCCTGGCTGTCCATCGAAACCCGCAGCCTTCCGTCATCCAGGACTTCGCTGATCTTGACGATCGGCCCGCCTTCCGCGTATCCGAGGTCACCGATCACCGCGAACGCCTCATTCACCTTGATCTGGGTGCCCATGCGAAACTGTGGATTTTCCAGTCTTGGATCGACGTTCGCGATGTACTCCTGTTCGCCCAGCGCGATCCGCACCATATCTCCGCGCGGCTCATCGCTCTGAGACCGCAGAAATCGATTGCGCGGTTTGGGCTTCACGTCCGGCTCGACCGTACCGAGAAACACTCCGATCCGGTTAGCCGGCGCGGTGAGCTTGTTGTACGCCTCCTCGAACTCCGCGATCACCTTGCGGGCTTCGTCCATCATCGCTTCATCGGTCTCAAGCTGCTCTCGAAGAGCGAGCAGTACTCCCAGCCGCTGGTCGTTACGCGGAGTCATGCGTATCACTTCGTCCAGCATCCATAGGGCTCGCAACTGCATCTCCGTCGGGGCGCTCGGGTCGGAGGTTTCGGAACGGTTGGAGGAGCCTGGCTCGCGGGCAGGATCAAAATCGTCGGCGCTATCGCGGTGGTCCCGGTCACGATCACGGCGCATTGTCAATCTCCTTAAACACCGGCGGGGCCGGGGCCTTGCTTGCCTGAGGCAGAGCCTGCGGAGGAACCGGCAGGCCTCTTGAAGTATAACATAATCTACGTCTATTGGATACTCTAAGTTTCGTCTGATAGTATATCTTTGTCTACTGTTTATCCTTCCGAAAACGGCCAGGTATCTCCTGGTCCAATGGCCGGGCCGCGCAGTCTCGATGCGTAGACCAGACAGGAATCTCCCATTTCAATGACCTCAGAATCCGAGCGTGACAGACCCAGGCGCGCATCCCCCGGACCGTCGCGATCGGCAGGCGTTCCAGACAACGCGGCCAACCTCGAGGTACGCGTTCGTTACTTCGAAACCGACCAGATGGGCATTGTACATCATGCCAACTATGCCGTCTGGTTCGAGGCGGCTCGAAGCGAGTACTGCAGAGCCTATGAGATCGACTATCCAGGCATGGAGGCAGAGGGCCTTGCCCTGCCGGTCCTGGAGCTGAACGTGCGATACCTCAGCGCTGCTCATTACGAGGACGAACTTAATATACGGGCCGCCGTTGTGGAATGTCGCCGGAGTCTGCTGCGAATCCGGTATTCGGTCGAGCGCGAAGGCAAAACACTGGCGACGGGGGAAACACTGCAGATGTTGATCGAGCGTTCGACCGGCAAAGCCCGATCGTTCTCTCCAGAGATCGCCGCGCGGTTTCTTGGGAATGCAGTAGACCAGAAGCAATGAACGCCGGACGACCAGGGCACGACTTTCGCGCCGCGTTGACCGGTCGCACGCAGCACGGTAGCCTGGTGCGCGGGCGACTAAACGGGTGCACTTAGTCATTTCGGGCTTCCATGCGGCCGACGACGTGAACGTCCCTGCGAGCGGTCCGGCTTCACTCGGGGGCCTGCGGCCAATCGCCCCTCCGGGACGGGGGATGGCGCAGCCCGATCTACGAAATCTCCGCGATCGGACGCTTAGTAAGCCAGTTCATCGACGGTCAGGGCCGCCGCATCCGCCCATAGCCGGACTATGGGGGGCGCGGAATCCAGATACTCGTCGGCCTGTGGGTCGCCTGGCAACCGGTTAAATCGACCGCGGACCTGTACAATGCGCATACCGGCGATCTCAGCCTCAACCGTCAGAACTCGAACGCCTGCTGGTTCGTAGAGACCGCATCTGCGTACGGACCAGATCGAGCATTCGCCCCTGGCGCACGACTCGTGATAGGTTGCGACGCAGTTATGCATGTAACGCCCTTCGCGATGCAGCTCCTTTGAAGACAGCAGTTCGCGCACGGTCCACGTCTCGACAACCGTTCCGTTCGACCGGACTAGCTCGAAACCGGATATCCCGGAGGGCGCCCATTGCCGTGCCGGCCGCCGCTCGTCGTCGACCTTACGGCGCCACTCGTCAGCAAGTGCGACAAGTGCCGCGGCGGATCGACCCTTCATGGTGAATTGGGTCCGTCCGCGACGGTCGCGGTCATCGTCTTCGTTCGGACCATCCGCATCGCAGGCGCTTTCAGTCCGGCTGTGGACGAATTCGACAATTGACTCGATGCGTGCGGGGTCGAGCATCGGGTTATTGACGAAGAACCGGATCACGGTTGCCCAGAACTCCTCATCGCGCAGAGCCCAGCGCAGCCGCGTGCGCAAGACCGCAGCGGCCATGCGAGCGGAGCCGCCCATGCCCAAAACCTGCGCCCATCGCAGCGCACTCTCCACGGGGAGATTGGCCGGCGCTTTGAGTGCAAAGTGCGCCATCCGCTTCGTCAGCACTATCGGCAGATCCACGGACCGAAGGTTTCTGCCCGCTCCCAGGTGCAAGTACCAGGTGATGTGCCTACGGGATTCGCGCTCTCCCTCCTCGAACCAGGCAGCCTCCAAGAAATCGGGAGGAGCATAGTTCGCGAACAGGTGGCTCGCAAGCGAGCGAAACCGACGCCTCAGGTTATTAGACGTGGGTTTCCAGGACTCGGGATCTCGAATCCACCCGCAATGCCGTTTCGCAGCGCGTACCAGCGCGGTAATCAGCATGTTCGTCTCTCCGCAGCCGATGTGCGGCAGAAACGGCTGGGACGTTAGCCCATTGACATCGCATCGAAACCTGTGCAGCAGCCGCTGCAGTGCGGAGCGCGTACTGTCGTTGCGCTTTAGCGAATAGATCGCGTGATATACGATTCGCTCGCCATCCGTCCTAAGGCTCTCCTTCCTCAGCGAACCGTCGAACATGCGCAGTAGAAGGGCCTCCGGCCTGCGTCGCGACTCGCGTTCTCGAGCGAGAGCCGACGCCGCGTACTCGCGCTGAGCGGCCCGTCGCTCCTGCTGAAGTTGTGCCTCGCTTCGATAGACTGACGCCTTCTTACCGTGAGCTTCGCACCAGGCTGCATACTGCTCGATTTCCGTCCATCCGAGCCGCTCAAGATGACGTGTGAGAGTGATGCGGCGCTCTGATTCCGCCACGATCCGCTCGGCCCTGCACCTCTCTCTCCCGCGCTGCCGCCAAGTCTTGTTCAGAGTGGCTCTGAACCCCTCGCGCCGGCACCAGGAGCGGTACGCCGCGCGATCCGGGAGTCCGAGCGCCTCAATGTGTCGCTGCAGGCTGCCGTTCACCGACGTCTCGAAGAGAGCGGGCTGTCTGGTTGTGCAAGTATCTCCCATTCTGAGTCACCATGCCATTCGCATTCCAGTGACGGTGACAGGCGACGCGCAGAAATAATTGCAGATTGAGGATTGGGCAACCAGGCGTGGGGAGCCAGAGCCCGGCGCGCGGAATCGTCGGCCGGTGGCGGGCCGTGCCGTCAGCCGATGCCGGAGAACACGGGATCTATCGAGGCGATGGGGACGCCCTTCTCGCGATGGAGGTTCAGGATCTCCATCGTGGGGGCGGCGAGGGCAATCGCCCGACCGGTCTCACGCGTCAGGTCGACTATCATTGGGTGCGGAAGCTTCTG
This sequence comes from Chthonomonadales bacterium, assembly GCA_038211235.1. Lineage (GTDB taxonomy): Bacteria > Armatimonadota > Chthonomonadetes > Chthonomonadales > Chthonomonadaceae > DATGJU01. Next base: position 8,495 of record JBBQVV010000056.1, read on the forward strand.
GCCCTTCTTATCGGCCTGGATCAGTACGATCGGTCTGCGAGGAGCGCATGGCAGCGTACCCGCCACGATTCCCGTCTCCCCCGTTGTGAGTCGTACTGCCGCACCATCGGGGTAGATCGCGATACGGCTGGCGAGAGCGACAACGACCTGCCTGTCGAAGAGCTTTCCGGAGTTGCGGAGCATCCAGGCGATCGCCGCATCGGGCAGGACGGCGGGAATCCCATAGCGGCCTGAGATCAGCGAGTCGAACACTTCGGCGGCGGCGACGATTCGCATCGATAGCTTGATCTGGTTCTCAGTCAGGCCCTGCGGGTAACCGCTCCCGTCCAGCCTCTCATGGTGCGACAGTACCAGCTCCGCGGCAGCGGGCGACAGTGTTCTCGTCTTGAGCACGTACTCGTAGCCCAGCACAGGGTGCCTCATGAGCTCCTTGACCTCCTGCGGCCCGGGTGGCAACGCCCGCTGCGCAATGTCCGCGGCAAGCATCAGCAGGCCGACGTCGTGCAGCAGCATGGAGCTGCCGATATCGCGAACCGTGGCTCCCGGAAGTCGGAGGTCGATGCCGACCGCGACGGCGAGCGCGGCGACATTTATCGCATGACGGGCAGGCTTATCGTCGCCCTCCGCTCCTCCGCTCAGCGTCAGTACCGCATTCTGGGTACCGATAAGGAGTTTGACCAGGGCGTCCGCAGCGGCACGCACGGCTCCGGGATCCGGCGCCGATCGAGGACCTTCTTCACCGGGAAATCTTGGCCGAACCGCGCTGAACACCTCCTCGCAGCGCAGGCGCAGCTTCGACTTCGGCGCGGCTGTCGGCTGCTCCCCACGAACCGGATCGATGAAGAGTGCCTGGATGCCGAACTTGGTGAGGCGGGCGAGATGCGAGGGCCCGAGACGTTGGCCCCTGGCGATGAGCACGCGTCCACTCTGATCGCAGACATCCTCGGCGACGCACATTCCTTCCCTGACTTGCGATGACGTGACAAACAGCATGATTTCCCTGACCGGCGCCGAACCTCACGGAACGGCGTGACTGCGTGACTTGACACATTATCGGCCAGTGTCGCCCACGGCAAACCTCCGACAAATGCGTGGTTCCTCCGTAGGCTTCTGCCGGCACAAAACTGCGGGGAGCGCTCACTGGCGACCAATATGTGGCGATCATCTACTTTGACAACGACGACGGCCTTGTTAAGTCTCAGCTGACCGTGAATGTCTCGGAGCGAACAGGGAATGCAACCTTGCGCGTCATCCGTATGTCTAACTAGATGCAGCCGTGCGCTACTGAAAAGGCCGGCGCCGCCGATAATTGCTACCTCCAAGGTTGTCTGGCGAGGGAAAGGTAGGTCGCGCTCATGGGAATGTCGATCGACGAACTGCAGGCGGTGTTGCGCAGGCCAAATGCAGTATTCTATTCGGACGGCGATGGCACGCTCCTCTATCCGTTTCCACACCAGGGCCAGATGATGACCGTCTACATCCAGCTTCTGGAGAACGGCGAATACATACGTTTTTTCATACCGTACTACCTTACCCTTACCGATGCGCGAGATCGCGAGACCGCCCTGCTCCGCCTCCTGGACCTGAACCGCCAGTACAAGTTTCTGAAGTTTGGCGTCGATCCCAGCGATATGGAAGTCACGGCAAGCATCGAGATTCCCATTGAAGACGGCACGCTGACGGAGCAGCAGGTGACTCGCTGCATGGGCGCCATCACCTCCGTGGCGATGCAGGAGCGCGCCCACATGCGGACCCTGCTGACGACGGGGGTCTATCCCTCCTGTGAGGATCCGAAATTCCAGAAAACACTTGAGGACCTGCTCGGCGAGGAGAAGCCAGAGCAGGCGGAGGGGATGGAAGCCGCGGATGGCAACGTCCACTCGGACCCCATTCTAGAGATGGACGACGAAGCGCTGACAAAGCTCCTCGAGGAGATCGAGTCGGACGAGCATTGGGAGGCCTGAACGGTGGCGGATGCGGTTTGATGTGATGGTAATCGGCGGTGGCCATGCGGGCTGCGAGGCCGCGCTGGCCGCAGCCCGCATGGGCTGCCGAACAGCGCTTGTGACGCTCGATTTTGAGCGGATCGGCCACCTGCCGTGCAACTGCTCGATCGGCGGCCCCGCGAAGGGACATCTGGCTCGGGAAGTGGATGCGCTTGGCGGCCAGATGGGACTGGTCACGGACCGTACGCTCACACATATACGGTTCGTTGGAACCGGCAAGGGACCGGCGGTCCAGACTCTCCGAGCTCATGCCGACAAGGATCTTTACCCTCGCGCCATGCGCGCCGTCGTCGAATCGACTCCCAATCTAACACTTCTTCAGGGCGCCGTTGAGGACCTGGTGATTAGCGATCATTCCACAGAGACATGGAACATCTCTACTGAGCCACCTGCTAGAGCGCCAGCTTCGACCGATCTCAACCCTCATGACGCCGTTTCTCCCGCAAACGGCGTGCCACCTCGTAGAGGTTCGAGCGCCTCCTATTCCGTAACAGGCATTCAGCTTGCCAACGGCGCAATCATAGCGGCGCGAACGGTCGTCATCACGACCGGAACGTTCCTCAACGGGCTGATGCACTGCGGCGAAACCCAAACCAACGGAGGGCGCCACGGGGAGGCAAGAAGCGTCGGTCTGTCGGTAACACTGAAGCGTCTCGGCCTGCGGATGGGCAGATTCAAGACGGGCACCACGCCCCGCGTCGATCGACGCACCATCGACTTCGACGCAACGCTGGCCATCCCCTCGGAAGCGTGTCCGCCATTCTCATTCATGAACGATCGTCTCGATCCGCTGCGACCGCTGCTCCCATGCTGGCAGACGCACACGAGCGAGCGGACACACGCAGTCATTCGTGAGAATCTCCACCTCTCGGCGATGTACGGCGGCCGAATTGCGGGCATCGGACCGCGCTACTGCCCGAGCATCGAGGACAAAGTCGTTCGCTTCGCCGATAAGGACTCTCACCCTGTGTTCCTCGAGCAGGAGACCTGGGACGGCGCTTCGGTCTACGTGCAGGGAATGTCGACAAGCCTCCCGGCGGACGTTCAGATCTCGTTCCTCCGAACTCTGCCGGGTCTCGAGCACGTCGAGATGCTGCGCCCCGGATATGCCGTCGAGTACGACATGGTGTTTCCGGACCAACTCGGGCCGACTCTGGAGACGAAGTCGGTTCGCGGCCTCTTTCTTGCCGGCCAGATTAATGGAACGAGCGGATATGAGGAGGCCGCCGCGCAGGGCATCGTAGCGGGCATCAATGCTGCTCTCCAGGCGCAGTGCCGTCCCCCACTTGCGCTGCGGAGGCTGGACGGTTACGTTGGCGTGCTGATCGACGATCTCGTGACCAAGGGCGTGAGCGATCCCTATCGGATGCTGACATCACGCGCGGAATATCGGCTGCTGCTGCGGCACGATAACGCCGATCAGCGGCTGACGCCAATTGGACGCGCAGCAGGGGTCGTCTCCGACGAAAGGTGGGCCCGGTTCCGCGCAAAGCTACAGGCAATCGAGGATCAGACGCGTCGATTCCACTCTACCCATGTCTTACCGAAAGACCGCGACGCGGTCGTTGCGCTTGGCAGTGCGCCCGTTGTCGTCAATAAGTCGTCCCTCATGGCGCTGCTCCGCCGTCCGGAGATCAGCTTCGCCGCTCTTGATGGCCTTGCGCGAACGCTCTATCCGGACCAGGCCGCACTCGATCGCGTCCCGCCCGCAATCGCGGAACAGGTCGAAATTCAGGCCAAGTACGAGGGGTACATCACGCGACAGGACGCTCAGGTGCAGCAGTTCGCGAAGATGGAATCCGTGGAGATACCAGGAGACGTGGACTATGCGGTCGTGCGCGGTCTATCGCACGAGGGGCGTGAAAACCTGGCGAGGGTCCGGCCACACACACTGGGCCAGGCGGCGCGCATTCCGGGTCTTCGACCAGGAGACGTACAGGTGCTGTTGATCCACGTGGAAAAAGAGAGAAGATCCGAGGCACCTATTCCGATCATTCAAACTTCGACTGCCGGCGAGGTTGGACACGTCGGCGAGTTCAGTCAGGTCGGCCGAAGCCAGATTGGTGGACAGAAGTGACCCCTCAATCCGCGTCAGGCGATGCGCGGATCCGGTGCCAGCGGTGCTCAGCCAACAACTTCGCCGGAAAAACGCACTGCTGGCAGTGCTCCGCGCCGCTGCCTGCTCCAGACGCTCTGAAACCCGTGTCGTTGCCAGCGCAGCCCATAGGGCGCAGGCGCAGCTTAAAGACGCGGCAGGACCTGGTCCCTCCAACGCCCGCCCATCAGGCCGGCTACGGGCAGCAGGCCACGGACGGGACGGAGCCCGCTTACCGTGCAACACATCCGGGACGCCAACCTTCGCCGAACCCGGCCGTGGCCGCGCTTCTTCTGGGCGTCGGCACGTTGATGTTCCTGGTCGTTTGGCTCACTTCCGGCCGTATACGCGGCGAGGGCGCCACAGTCCGGGCGCCAGCGCACACATCGCTGCGCGCGCCAGCGTACGAGGAGACCCGTGATCAGAGATCCGGCCTGTCAGATACCGATCCGATCGTTGACGAAAGCAAGCTGCTGATCGAGCATGCGTCGAGGCATGCGGGACTGCCAGGGCAACCGGCGATCGCGGACGACCGACTGGATTCCCAGGCGCCAGATCCTCAGGATAGTCGAACCGACACAGAGCCGTCCACGCCGGCTGTCGATGGATCCAAAGCAGATCCTCCTACCGCGCCAGACGGCAGGGTCTACTTGCGCGGCGGGGGCTCGATCACCGCCGACCAGTACAGGGACGCCCGGCGCCGCATCCAGCAGAGCCCCATACTGCGTCATCCGCTGCCCCCTCCTCCAATGCCGTAGATACGTTAGCTCAGGTCAGCGTCCTACACCCTTATCCTTTTCCAGGCTCCGGATCGGAATAGCGCTGCCGTCAGAAGACCGCCGACAATGGTCGTGAGGCACATCGCGACCCATGCGCCGTGAGTGTTCTGGTGGAGGGTGAACATCAAGAACAGACCGAGCGGTATGCGCGCCACCCACATCGTCAGAAATGTGATCACCGTCGGCCGCATAGTGTCGCCCGCGCCCTGGAGAGCGCCCGTCAACACCATTCCCAGCCCTAGAAATGGCTCACAGAACGCGTTAACGCGAAGGTAGTCCGCGCCAAGAATACGCACGCCTGCATCGTGCGTGAACGGTCGGGGAAACCAGCCGGCCAGGAAGAAGAAGAGCAGCGCCATCACGGACATGACTGCCACGGCCTGGAGCGTTGCAGCCCATCCGAACCGCTCGGCTCGCCGAGGATCTCTGGCGCCCAGACTCTGGCCGACCAGCGCAGAGGCCGCCACACTGTACCCAAATCCGGGCATGAACGCGATGCCTTCCGCGCGGACGCCGATCTGCAGCGCCGCGACTCCGGAGGCGCCTTCCAGTGTGTGGGCAAGCATACCGGTGAACGACATCATTCCTAGTGTGCGAATCACTGCCTGGAGCGCTGCGGGCATGCCTATTCTCAAGATCCTCCACGCCCAATCTGGGCGGAATCGGAGATGCCGGATCTCGAACGCCGCGGCAAGCCCTTCGTGCCGCCTCACGGCGACCAGATAGAGCGCCAGCCCGACGAACAGCGATAACGCGAGCGCGAGGCCCGCGCCGGCGACGCCCATTCTCGGCATGCCCAGATTGCCATATATGAATACCAGATTGCCGGTAATGTGAGTGACAACCGTAGCCAGCGTAATCGCCATGGGCGTGCGCGTATCGCCCAGGCCGCGAAACGCGCCGACGAGCGCATTCATCACGAAGAGGGGCACGGAGGCCATTAGCGCCATCTGCAGAAACCGGACGCATAGTTCGGCGGCAATGGGGCTCCGGTGCGCGTCGAGCATCACGGCGACCAGTGGCTTGAGGAGCACAAACGTGAGGGTACCGAAAAGCAGTCCGAGAATCGCGCTCAAGGTAATGGACTGGCCGGCCGCCTCGGCGGCGCTCTCTGGATCGGCCGCGCCGGTGAAACGAGCCACGAGCGCGGTCGTACCGACCGTAACTCCCATCGAGACCGAGATGAGCAGGAACATCACGCCGCCGCCCACACCGGTCGCGGCGAGCGCTTGGGCGCTGTTCGGGAGGTTACCGACGAAGAACACGTCCAAGAGACTGTTCACGGTTTGGAGAAGCATTGTCGTGACCGATGGCCACGCCAGATTCCAAACCACTCCGTGGATTGCACGGGCTGTTTCCGCCTCCACGGGCAACGTAGCGGCTTGAATGAACGGCTCTTCACAGGGGGAGACGGGACGCGATGTTTTGTCCTCCAGAGGCGCCCGACTCGAAAATGCCATTACCCCTCCTTACGCGTGAAATTGGATTATACCGGGATTTAGTGGAATAAAGCGTGTATAATTGGCACTGCACCTGAAGGCGCTACACAAGTCGGTTCCGTTGCTCCTAACCTCAAGCTGGATTCCTAAAGGCAACCCCACTTACAACCGAAACTCAAGGAGGGTCCGTCCGTCTCACGAAGGTCGCGGCAGGCTGCAGCTTCCTCGAAAGGAATGAACTTCGTGAACAGGACGATCCATAGGGTCGCTGCGATTGGCGCAGCGTCCTGTTTGACGGCGCTTTCCTCCGTCGCGGTCAACGCCGCACACAGCAAGACACAACTCTCGGCATCGCCGACACATACGCAGTCCCTCTCTAAACATGACACAGGACCCGCTCTGGCGTCACTTGCCGCCACCGCAGGCGATAGCTCCAGATTGACCGGCTCCCAGCCGGCGATCGATCGAGCCACGCACGGGCGCGGACCGTTTAGTGCGCCACTGTCGGTACAGCCCTCGGCGCGCAGTGAAAATATCGTCCGAACAGCGCTCGCCTACCGCGGCGTTCCCTACCGATTCGGCGGCCGCTCCGCTCAATCGGGTTTCGATTGCTCCGGACTAGTGCAGGCAGTATGCGCGAAATGGGGTCTCTTCCTGCCGCGAGCCGCGCGAGCGCAATTCACACGTGGCATCTACGTGGCTCAGAGGAATCTGCGTGTGGGTGACCTGGTTTTCTTCAAGAACACCTATACTCACGGCACGTCCCACGTCGGCGTCTTTATCGGTGACGGCAAGTTTGTCAGCGCAGCGGGACACGGCAAGGGCGTAAGGGTAAGCCAGTTGAGCGACGCGTTTTATCAGCACCACTGGGCCGGAGCGCGCCGATTCGACCTGGATCGATTGCCGAAGATCGAGGATGAGGCGCCTGTCCTTGCATCGCAGATGACCGCGAATCACACGGAAATGCTTGAGCTTCGAGGACGAATGACCAGTCCGGAGGGGCTATCTGAATCCCGCGCCGCACTGCCGCGTGCTTCAGTCGCCATAGTCGAGCCCGGCCCGTCGACGGCAGCCATTCGGGCGCCGGCGCCACAAGCTCCCTAGCTCGAAGAGGTAGCAGCCCATAGACGACAGGCAGTAGGCTCAGAAAGAGCAGAGAACTTCTGGCGCCCACGCGCCAGGCTATTCATATCTGAGAGCGTCGATCGGATGCAGCGCCGCCGCTTTGCTTGCCGGATAGATCCCGAAGAAGATCCCCACTCCCGCCGACACCACGACCGCCGCGAATATCGCCGTCGCGTTGACGATCGTACTCCAGCCCGCCAGTGTGGAAAGCAGTATGGAGCCCGTGACTCCCGCTCCGATGCCGATCAGACCTCCGAGCAGCGAGATAATCGCCGCTTCGATGAGGAACTGTAGCAGGATGTCTCTCGGAGTTGCGCCGATGGCTTTCCGGATGCCAATCTCGCGCGTACGCTCCGTCACCGAGACCAGCATGATGTTCATGATCCCGATGCCCCCCACCACCAGCGATATGACGGCTACGAGGCTGAGCAGCATCGTCATCGTACCGGTCACGCTCTGCTGCGTCTCCATGAGGTCCGTCTGGCTGCGAATGCGAAAGTCGTCATTGTCGGGGAATGGCGGAGGCAGACGATGCCGCACTCTGAGAAACGCCGAAATCTGCTCCTGGGCGAGCGGCATCATCGCAGGAGTAGTGCAGCGTATGAGCAGGTTATCGAGGAAGCGCCGGTTCAACACACGTCGCATCGCAGTAGTCACGGGAACCAGGAGCACGTCATCCTGGTCCTGCCCCCAGGAGCCGGAGCCCTTTGGCGCCAGCATCCCGAGCACGGTAAAGTTCTGGTGATTTATTTGGATTACCTTGCCCGTCAGGTCCGCGTTTGGATCGCCCAGAAGATGATCCGCGATCGTTACGCCCGCCACGCACACCTTCAAGCTTCCGTCCACCTCGTCCTGAGTAAAGTAGCGACCGCTCGTGACTTCGATGTTCTTGACGTATGGATATTCAAGCGTCGTGCCGATCACTTCTGAGCTTGCGTCGGCGCTTCCGAGACGAATCTGAACGTTTGAATCGATCTGCGGCGCGACGGCCTCCACGGTCTTGGTAAAGTTCTGCGCGATCACCTTGCCGTCGTCGAGCGTCAGGTGGTTCGTCTGCGAACTGGACGACGAAGAGGATGCGCTGCTTGTTGCTGCGGTCGTGCCCGCGGTAGCGGGAGTCGCGGCGGCCGTCGAAGCACGAGTCACCACCGAACCGACGCGGATCGTGTTGCGGCCCGGAGAGATGTTAAGCAGATTCGTACCCAGCGAATTAACGGTATCGGTGATCCGCTGCTTGGCGCCCTCTCCAATCGCTACCACCAGGATCACTACCGCGACGCCCATGATTATCCCAAGCATCGTGAGCGCCGTGCGCATCTTGTTGTTTGCAAGGCCGCGAACGGCAATCCGGAAGCATTCGAATATCTTCATTCTATTGCTGGCTCTCGTCGAGAACAGTTCGCGCGCAGTTGGAATAACTTGACATAGCGGCTGCCTCGCAACTCAGATGACAATCGGGCTATCCCGAAACGGAAGCAGAGGCGGAACACGCGAATGCGCGGCGTCGTACAGTCGGATATGTCGATTATACCACGATGCTCCGCTCTGCTTCCGGCCGTCCGTAATCGATCGGAGCCCACATCTCTGAGCCGAACAGCTGTGCCGATGGCACTTCTGTACGCGCTATTCAGCATACCCGGTTCCGGCTGGCCCGGCCGCATGCAGCCCGCGGCGTGCATCCCATTCAATGTTCCTTCCAACAAAGTGGGCGCGGCGGCGGGACGGCACGACCGGGAAGTCCCGGTAAGACAGGGCGGATCGCACAAGACCGCACCGGACGCTGAGGTCGCGGGATCAGACCAACCGATTCCTGTCACGGTCACCTATATCCCAACCGGCTCTCCTCGGTCGGTGACGATCGCCGGAACGTTTAACGGCTGGAACAGAGGCGCGACCCACCTGACTCCGCAACCAGGCAGCCTCGCATGGCGCGTCACGCTGGAACTGCCGCCGGGCATATATCCGTATCGCCTCGTCGTGAACGGATCGCGCTGGCTGACGCCGCGGGACGCTCCGCGCTGGAACGACGGAAACGGCAATGTCAACGCGCTGCTCCTTGTCGCTCCGACGGGGTTCGCCCAGTCGAATCCCAGAGTCGGGGACGGAAGCGTTACGCCGTCCGGCGTCTTTCATATCAACAACTCAACGGTGCCGCCTTCCACGGTGAGGCCGATACGCTACGTGTCCAGATCCGATCGCGGACAGTTCGACCTGGCGCTCCGAACCCGGCGCAGCGACGTCCAATCATGCGAGATTCTTACGCCTTCCGCATCGCGGGATCCGGCTCCGCCCATCCGGATACCAATGACTCGCCGCGCCGGCGACGCGCTATTCGAGTACTGGAGCGCGCGCATCGCCCTGCCTGGCGGAGCCGTCAGCGCAAAATACGCATTCATTGTTCGCGACGCCCAGGACGAGCGCATCTACGATAGCACCGGCTCGTTGTGGAACGCGGGACATTCGCCCCGTTGGTTCGAGGTTCAGGCCGCGGACTTCCCGCCGTTTGAAACCCCGGACTGGGTGCGCGACGCCATCTTCTATCAGATCTTCCCCGATCGGTTCGGTAACGGCGACCCGCGAAACGACCCGGCGGACGTCGCGCCATGGGGATCGCCTCCAACCGGCTCCAACCGAATGGGAGGCGACCTTGCCGGCGTGCTGGACCATATGGAGTATCTGCGCGACCTTGGGATCAACGCGCTCTACCTTAACCCGGTGTTCATGTCGCGCAGCAACCACGGCTTCGATACAACCGACTACACGCAGATCGATCCACGCTTTGGTACTGCCGCCGAACTGAAATCGCTTACGGCACGAGCCCACCTCCATGGGTATCACGTCATCCTGGATGGCGTGTTCAACCACACAGGCGTCGACTTCGCGCCCTTCCAGAGTATCGTTCTAGAAGGCCGCAACTCCCGCTACCGAAGCTGGTATTTCGTTCACGGCTTTCCTGTCCAGGTACAGGCCGGCTTGATGAACTACGAGGGGTGGAACGGACTGAGGTCGCTTCCGAAACTGAATGTCGCGAACAAGGAGACGCGCGACTACCTGCTCGACGTTGCGACGTATTGGGTCCGCGAGGCGCGAATCGACGGGTGGAGACTCGACGCCGCAAACGAGGTCTCCCACGACTTCTGGAAGGTCTTCCGCAAGTCGGTCAAAGCCGTCGATCCTGATGCGCTCCTCCTGGGCGAGATCTGGTCCGAGGCGAGCGAGTGGCTCCAGGGCGACGAGATGGACAGCGTGATGAACTACCCCTGGCGCGCGGCCACTCTGGACTTCTTCGTCGTCGGACGGAGTTCGCCGTCGGAGTTCGACGCCAGGCTGGAGCGGATAAGGTACGATTATGCGCCTGCCGCGACCGCCGTGATGTTCAACATGCTGGGCAGTCACGACGTTGAGCGAATCGCAACGCTCTGCAAGGGCGATTGGGTAAAGGAGCGACAGGCGGTAGTGTTCCAGATGACGTATCCTGGCGCGCCTTGCGTCTACTATGGCGACGAGATTGGGATGGAAGGCGGCAAAGACCCGGACAATCGCCGGGCGATGCCGTGGGACGAGACCAAGTGGAACCAAACGTCGCGCGCCTTTTACAGGGCGGCCATCGCGCTGCGAAGACGGCGAGCCGTCCTGCGGCGCGGCGACTACCGCACGCTTGCCGCAGACAATCAGACAGGCATCTACGCCTATCTCAGAAGCTACAAGGCCGAGCGAGCTTTGGTGGTTTTCAACCGGTCAGACCACACGTCCAAAGTCACGATTCCCATCGCCAAAGTCGGTGCGGGCGCCTGGCAAACGTGGCTTTCCGCGGGCGCTACTTCCACGCGGAACGGCGCAGGCATCACGCTGACGTTGCAGAATCGTGGCTTTGTGGTGGTTGGGCAGTGATAACGATATGGGCAGACCGCAAGTGCGAAAGTACTTAGATCAAGCCGATCGGACCGGTGTAGTCGCCCTGAAGGGCTAAACGCGTACGTACCGCTTGCTGCGATCGTGTTACTGCGGTCGAATCTCCCTGATGTAGATATTCTTGAAGCGCAGTATGGAGCCGTGGTGCTGCAGCTCGATCTGGCCGACGGGGTAGATCGGCTTATCACGCTCCCAGTAGTTCTCCATCGTGACGTTGTGTACGACAAGATCGTCGTTCAGATGGACGGTCACCTTATCGCCGATCATGAGGATCCGGAAACGGTTCCACTCGCCGATCGGCTTATCCGCGCGCTTGCTGGGTCCGCTGGGGTTCTTCTCATTGTTGTACAGGCCGCCGGAGCCCTCGCCCGGCCGACCAGGATGCACGTCCGGATCCCAGATCTGCACCTGAGGGCTACCGCGAAGGTAGATGCCGCTGTCACCGCCAGGCTCGATCTTCCAATCGACAAGAAGCTCGAAATCTCCGTAATCCTTGTCCGTGCAGAGACTGTTGTTCTTACCATCGTAAACGATCTCGCCGCCCTCGGCCTTCCAGTGTATGAACGCGCTATCGTTGGCTTTCACCTGCGTTGCAGCGAGCTCCGATTCGCTCATTTTCGCCCGATGCGGCGGGTCCGCGACAAGGCCCTTCCATCCTTTCAGATCCGTGCCGTCGAAGAGCCGCTTGAATCCGACGGGCGCCACATTATCGCGCTCGGGCTTGCCAAGATCCCTAATCCGTACGTTCCGGAACTGGACGTCTGCCGGTCCGTGGCCGAGAAACCCGACGTGGCCCCGATCGCGTCGGAATCCGGGATGTTCAGCTAGCACGTGCGGGTCTGTTACGGAATTCAGATCGGCGTTCACCGTTACCATGCCGTTCACGATGATCTTGATGTGGGGTCCGATCGCGGAGATCTCCTCGCGATTCCACTCGCCAACAGGCTTCAATGATCCCCGTTTGGCTGCCACGACTTTATAGATCGAGCTGTGGTACTGGCCCGGCTCGAGATGCGCGTACATCGGGGCGGTATCGTCCAGGACCTGGCACTCCATGCCCATATAGGCCGCGTCGCCCTCCAGCGGGGCCCTGATGCCGACTCCGTTGTTCGCGCCGGGAGTCAGCTTGAACTCAAAGCGGAAGACGAAGTCACTGTACACTTTGTCGGTAAAGAGGTTGCCCCCGCCGTCCGACGGACAGTCCAGCACGCCATTCACCGGCACGTACCCTGGGCCTGCCCCGCCCACCAACGTCCAGCCCGACAGCGACTTTCCATCGAACAGGCTGACGAAACCCGGCTCCGGGTCGCCGGCCGCTCTCGCCGGTACATTCGCGCAGACCAGCAGGACGGCGAAGAGAGCGGTCATGAGCTTGAGCATTCTGATCGGTCGCATATTCCTCCTTATGCCATACGGAGCCATGGCCTGCAGCCTTCGCTGGCGGGGCCGACAGACGTGGATAAGCTGAAACAGTTCCTTCGAGACTCGGGCCGATATTAGAGCTCGACTCCATTGATGATCAGCCGGAACTCACAATTGAGCACCTTGGCCGCCTTCCTGCACATGATCATTCGGACGACGAATATCTCGAAATACTCCATCACCGTTGCCTCGTTCACATCGATGAGCAGATCCAGCGTCAAATACATCTGCTGCGGATCGATGAGCAGACGGGACTTCTGTACCGCGTGGTTGACCCTATCGTGAATATCGTAGGTTGTGGGATCGGGGTTCTGAACACGGGTGAAGTGAACGTCGGATTTATCCGCTATGATGACGGCCGCCGTGATCGAATTTATCGGCACCCCCTCAGGCTCCTCGTGGTTGCCAATTGCGCCGATGACCGACGCCACTTCGTGCGCGGGCATTCCCATCTCGTCGAGGAGTTGGAACGCCATCGTCGCGCCGATCTGCGGATGGTAGATCCGATGCACGCAGTTCCCAATGTCATGCAGATAGCCGGCGATCGCCGCGAGCTCGGCCGTTCGCGAGTCCAGTTCCAGCTCCAGGCAGATATTGCGCGCAATCGCGGCGGACAGCGCGGAGTGACGAAGGCCATGCTCAGAATACCCGATGACGGCCATCTGCTCGTTGGCCTTTTCTATGTAGGCCCGCACCTTTTCGTTGTTGCGTACCTCTCGCAACCCGACGGTCGCGCGTGGACGATCGGTCGTCTCCGGTGAGGTAATCGGCGTGGCGGCCTGCTGCCTGGCCCGGACTTCCGCGCGATGCGGCGTCACCGCCACACGATCCTTGGAGATTACTTCGGTGGTATCTCCCATATCTTTCGTCTTACTCCTTGTTGTAGCCGAGCGCAAAGGATTCATAGAACTCGAGGAACGCCCCGGTGCGGAGGCCGGCTCGA
>JBBQVV010000057.1:0-22146 GCA_038211235.1 Chthonomonadales bacterium
TGCTCGAAACGTCGTCCCCACTCTTCGTGGTATTTATCTCCACCCCCGAAAACGCTATGTCGCCGGGCGTCTTCTATTTCCACCAGAGCGAACTCGCCGCGACTGGACTGTCCCGCGGCCCAATCGCACCGGAAGTTTCCAAAGAGATCGAGTTGAAATCCGAACAGATCGATCTCTTCAATATGCACGTTCCAAGATGCGGCAAACGCGGCAAGATGAGGCCGAATCTCAAAGAAGGGTAGAAGGTCGCTCGCTTCGGACAGTTCGTCCTTGCTGTCCAGAAGGGCTCCGAACTCTTCGAGTTCCTGCTCGCAGTGGTCCAGGGAAAAGTGAAACGCCGATAGCTCCTTGCTCATCCATACCTCTGAGCAAAGTGCCGGTTGAGCACATCCAGAATGGTAAAGCGATCGCCGCTGGCAGTAAACAACACGCGTAGAGCGTTTCCAGCCCGGAGCACATATTCTGGGGTTCCCTCAGTGATGCCGTTCAGGCGGGCGACATCGTGATCCGACAAGCCGGATTCAGCGAGCCGGCTTATGCTGACGCGTACGCGCTCGCGCTCTTCTTCGGTCAAAGAACTGAGCGCCGCTTCAACCTGCGGATGGTAACGTATCGAGTACGGCATCTCTACACCTCTCAAAATACTATCGGCGCGTTTGCGGGTCGCCATTGACCCATCAAACCCATATGTGGGTGTCAAGTAGCATCAGCGGACAGCGTCCCAATCGTCCGCAGGAACCGCCGGCGCGAAGGGATCGTCGTATCGGATGACCGTGCCGCGGAGCAGATAGGTACTGTTGCCGGAAAGAGAACGTGGCCGCGAAATCGAAAGCAGCACCTTCTCGCCTGGCTTTAGTGCGGTGAGCGGTTGGACGAGATGAAGTGAGCCATCCTTTGCTACAGTGGCTTCTGCAAGAAAGGTTGTTTCAGTAGAAGATAAAGCGTGTTCCATCACCATTGTCTCCTCGTATGTGGGCTGCTCACAGCCATTGTACCATGAGGAACCACCGCTGCTAAAAGAACGCTCACCGGCGTAAGCGAGGTTACTCCCTCCCGAGGAGTTCCTGCCAACTCTCCACCTCCAGCAGTCGGTCGGCGAGGGGCTGCAACGCGGCGGCGGAGTCGATCGCTTCGAGAGCCGCCAGCGCTTCCGGCGGCGGTGCTCCGAACCGCTTCGTGCGGATGCGCACAACGGTGTTGCGAATGCCGAGCGCTTCACCAAGGGTTGCACCGGGTGCCACAGCAGAGTCAAAGCGGAAGATAGGTGACTTTGCCGAGATGGTCTTGCGGTTTCTCACAGGTCCCGATCAGCTCCAGATCGTCAATATAGACAGAGGCGCCATGCTTGCCCTTGGGACCGAAGATCACTCCCAGGAAGGTTTCGCCGGTCTTCTGGCGGCGGGCGGCTTCGACCAGCAGGTCGTCATCCTGCGTGAACAGCACGCGTCCCAGTTCCGGGGCGCGATTCAGTACCAGGCAGTCTGGCCGAAGTCCTGACCGGCCGTCCTCTACTATAGTCAGCACATCTACTCCGCGACGTCGAAACGCATCGCCAATGGGACCGTCCACGTTCTCATCCATGTACAGGGCAATCAACCGCCGGAGTTCCGACGACGTTCCAGGTCTGCTCGGCTTACCTGCCGGCCGATTTGGGAACGCAGCGCCTCTGCCTCTCGGTCGCCATGCGCGATCTCCGCTTCGATTTCGGCCCGATGGCTGTAGAAGTAAGCCAGGGCGGAAGCGATCTGCTTCTTGGACAGGCTGGGATAGGACGTTTGCAATTGGGCCGGCGTTTTGCCCTGGAGCGTATCGATGGCGATATGTTTGACCTTGACTCGGCTTCCTGCGATGTACGCGACGCCTCGGGCCTCCTGTTCGATCAGATCAGTTTCGGCTATCGGTGTCATGGTCTCGCGCTTTCTACTCGTATCTGCTTGTCGAAATCGCAACGGTCTTGCTCAAGCTATTATCTGCCCTCCAATGGCCTATTGCCAACGTCAGTGTGTCTGCGTGTCCCTTGGTCGGGAGAAAGTCGGGAGATTTACACCATATTCGCCGCTACGCCCTCGTTCGCCGTCTCGTTCGAGAGCGCAGCCCTTACTCCCGTTCGAGCAGTTCCTGCCAGCTCTCCACCTACAGCAGTCGGTCGGCGAGGGCCTGCAGCGCGGCGGCTGAGTCGATCGCTTCGAGAGCCGCCAGCAGCTCCGTCGGCGGCGCTCCGAAGCGCTTCGCGCCGATGCGAAGAATAGTACTGCGAATGCCGCGCGCGTCGCCAAGGGTTGCACCGCGTGCCTCGCCTTCCTTCAGAATGAACTGGTACGTAGTGGACTCTTCCATTCCGATCACTCCCTTCAACAGACTCAATGCCAGGTCCACGGAATGTCGCATTCCCATGAGCAAGAACACGCTCGTCCAGATCTCCTCCGCGTCGCCGGAGAGCGCTTCATCGCGAAGGCGCTCATCCATGCGGCGGATGACGTACGGCAGGCTCGACTCCGTCAGATCGGTGAGCGGGGCGACGAGCAACCTCATCCTAGCCGTCTTCGGCCGCGCGCTCGGGAAGAGTACGACTGCGGCGGCTTAAATCCCGCCTAAACGGCCCCTTAAACTTTCCTAATTTCTGCCTCATCATAAGTAACTCAGAATTTATTTGCATGACGCAAGCAAATAGAGTATCCTCTCACTATGAAACCTACTATGGATGATGTTCAGGAGATGGTATCCGCACTCATGGTCGTGGTGAGCGGCGTCGAGCGGGCCAAACGCCAGGGACAAGCCGGCGCGCTTGCGACACTCTACCTTATTGCAGCGAGAGAGCCGATTCGGCCCACGGATCTCAGCATCGAGCTCGGCGTCCACCAGTCGTCTGTCACTCGCCAGATACGGGCGATGGTGGCAGTCGGTCAGGTGCACGTCGTTGCCGATGCGGCCGACGGTAGAAGCTGCTTTATCTCGCTCACGGATACTGGGCGAGAGGAGATCCGGCGACTGACCGAGGTCGGACTTGGCCGATTTGCCGGCTTTGTCGAGGACTGGGATGCCGAGGAGGTCCGAACGCTGGCTCGGCTCTTGAACAAGCTGGAGGTCACCAAGGCCGAAGCAGCCAAGCGTGCTCCGCGAACGGACAGTTGGCGGACTCGGTCAGAGAGGAAATAGCATGCGTCGCACAGTTCTCATTCTGCTCCTATGCGGGCTCTCGTTTTGCATCTCCGCTTTTCCGGTCGTCTCCCGGCGTGCTCCGCTGCTCTGGGCAAATCAGGTAGGTCAACACCCCGTCAGCGTGGGTCTTGCGGGAGCCGCCGGTCTGTTTTTCCTATGCGCTGTGATCGGCCTTGTTTGGCGGCAGGCAGTCCCCGTCAAGTGGTGGCGCGGGATGGTCATTATGGCCGCGGGTCTCTCGCTGGCGCTCTGTGTTTCGCGCTTTACCGCCTGGACGGCAACCGGGATCGTTGTCGATGCCGTCGTACTGTGGGGCGTAGTCGGCAAGGGCTGGCCTGCGAACGACCGCGGCGTGAGCGCATCGCCCGTTACCGCAACGCCGGTACAACGCCTCATGCACGTCCCGGTTCCGTGGGTATTCGTTTTGGGCTACCTCGCCGGCGTCGGAATCCAGTTTGCCATGCCGCTGCCTGTTCACTCCGTGTCGATGCTTGTTACAAGCCGAATCGCCGGATTCGCGCTGATGGTCTGCGGCATTGCCCTGGCTGCCTTGTGTCTCGGGCTGTTCCGGGCGGCGCGAACGACCACGATTCCGGGCGAATCGTCTCGTGAACTTGTAGTAAGCGGACCCTACCACCTGAGCCGGAATCCCATGTATGTGAGCCTGACGCTGATGTATCTGGGCGAGGCCGGCGTCCTGGCTCAGGGCTGGCCTTTGGTCACGCTCGCTCTGGTTCTCGTTTACTTGAACCGGATTGTGATACCTATCGAGGAGGCCCGGCTGCGAGAGGTGTTTGGAGCTGCTTATGAGCGATATGGCGCACGGGTCCGTAGATGGGTGTAAAGTCGAGGCATGAACATGGGACCTTACGCTTCCGCTGCCAGTGGTCCGCGCAACGGCTCTCCCTCCGCCACAAGCTGCTCGCTCTCCTCTTCCGTGAACAGGCGCGAGCGCGTGACAAAACGCATCCCCTCTGGCGCCTCGACGGAGAATCCGCTTCCCCTCCCGGGCACCACATCGATCGTGAGATGCGTGTGCCGCCAGTACTCGAACTGCCGGCCGCCGATATAGAAAGGACACGCCGCGACCTGCCCCAGAAACACATCGTTCGCGCCGATCCGGAAATCCCCCTGCGGATAACACATGGGCGCGCTGCCGTCGCAGCAACCTCCGGACTGATGGAACATGAGAGGGCCGTGCGCCTCCTTCAGCCGCACCACCAGCGCCGCCGCTTCGGGCGTGATATCCGCACGTCTGACAATGCTCATCGGCACCGCCTCTACACGTTATCGTCGTCCGATCAGAAGAACCCCATCGGGTTAGGATCATACGAGACCAGCACGTTTTTCGTCTGCTGATAGTGATCCAGCATCATCTTATGATTTTCACGCCCGATGCCGCTCTGCTTGTAGCCGCCGAACGCCGCGTGCGCCGGGTAGAGATGATAGCAGTTCGTCCATACGCGCCCCGCCTGAATCGCGCGTCCCATGCGGAAGGCCGTATTCATGTCCCGCGTCCACAATCCTGCGCCCAGGCCGTAGAGCGTTTCGTTGGCGATTTTCAGGGCGTCGGCTTCGTCCGTGAACTTCGTCACCGAGACGACAGGACCGAAGATCTCCTCCTGGAAAATCCGCATGGAGTTCCGGCCCTCAAAGATGGTCGGCTCGATATAGTAACCCCCTTGCAGGTCTGGCGTGACGCTCGCCTCCCGCCCGCCGAGGAGCACCTTCGCTCCCTCCTGCCTTCCGATCTCGAAATAGGAGAGTATCTTCTCGCGCTGGTCGTTGGAGGCCTGCGCACCGATCATCGTCTCGGTGTCCAGCGGATTGCCCTGCTTTATGCGGGAGGTGCGTTCAATGGCGTGGTTCATGAACTCATCGTAGAACGATTCCTGGACCAGTGCGCGAGATGGGCAGGTGCAGACCTCGCCCTGATTTAGCGCGAACATCGCGAATCCTTCCAGACACTTCTCGGCGAAGGCGTCCTGCTTTAAAAACGTGTCCGCGAAAAAGATATTGGGAGACTTGCCGCCCAGCTCCAGGGTTACCGGAATGATGTTTTCGGAGGCATACTGCATGATGAGCCGTCCGGTCGTGGTCTCTCCGGTAAAGGCCACTTTGGCGATGCGCTGGCTGGATGCGAGCGGCTTGCCGGCTTCCGCGCCGAAGCCGTTGACAACGTTGACCACTCCGGGAGGAAGCAGGTCGCCGATGAGCTCCATCAGTAGTAGAATGGAAGCGGGTGTCTGCTCCGCGGGTTTGATGACTACGCAGTTCCCTGCGGCGAGAGCAGGGGCGAGCTTCCAGGTCGCCATCAAGATCGGGAAATTCCAGGGGATGATCTGCCCGACGACGCCGAGGGGCTCATGGAAGTGATACGCCACGGTCAGATCGTCGATGGGGGCGATGCTTCCCTCCTGCGCCCGGATGCAACCCGCGAAGTAACGGAAATGATCTATGGCGAGGGGAAGGTCCGCGGCGAGGGTTTCGCGCACCGGCTTCCCGTTGTCCCACGTCTCCGCGACGGCGAGCCTCTCCAGGTTCGCCTCCATCCGATCCGCGATCTTGTTCAGGACGGTTGCGCGCGCGGCGTATGAGGTCTTTCCCCAAGCGTCTCTGGCCCGGTGCGCGGCGTCCAGGGCCAGTTCGATGTCCTTAGCACGGGATCGGGGAATCTCGCAGAATGTCTTGCCGTGGACCGGGCTGACGTTTTCAAAGTAGTCACCGTCCGCCGACGGGACAAACTCTCCGCCGATGTAGTTGCCGTACCGTACCTTGAAGGAGACGAGACTGCCTTCCGTGTTGGGTGCCGCATAGATCATTGCCGTTGTGCTCCTTTGCCATGTGGTGCAGTGCGACTTAGCCCGCGCCAATGCCTGCCATTGCCGCAACCGGTGGCGTCTCTCCTTCTTGCTCGGCGATATCGTTGGTCCAAACCCTGTTGCGTCGGGTTTCAATCGTGCGCCGGGTTCCGGGAACGACCAATCCGATCGGTGTCTGATCGAGACCAGCTCTCCAGGTAGATCAAGAACTTCGGCGGTTTGTCAAGTACGCGACAACGGCCGCACGTCGCGTCGTGTTAGCGACCTCGGCATCAACGAGAGCGGTTACTCTGCCCGCGCTCGTCGAACCGGCAACCGTATAGGCAACCGCTGCCAGGCAAAAATGGCTCCCGTCAGCTCTCGTACCTGTCGTGGTAGGTCATCCAGTCCATCGATTGCTGCTCGTTCCTTCCCAACGGAGTGAGATCAATGAAGTTGTAGGCTCCGACCAGGAGGTCGAGGCCGCGCTCGTACGAGGAATAGGTGCGATAGACGCTCCCGTGCCCGTCCCTGGCGAATACGGTCAATCCAGGCTGCTCTTCGCCTGATAGCTTCTGGTTAGTAAAGTTGTAGAAGACAGGACCCTTCTCACGATCCTCCGCCCGGAACGAAACTGCGAAGTCGTAGTTAAACTCGTTACCGCTAGACGAGTACCATCGGAATGTCCAGCCCATCCGTTTCTTGTAAGGCAATAGCTCGGCGAGCGGCGCGCGTGATATCGCGACATAGCTTATGTCATGATGCTCGAAGTGCTGTCTCGCGGCATCGACATGATCGCTAACGAAAGAACATCCCGAACACCCCTCCTCCCAGCCGGGACCGAACATGAAGTGGTAAACAATCAACTGGCTGCGGCCGTCGAATAGTTCCTCCAGTGATCGTTTGCCGTCCGGTCCCTCGAACATATACTCCTTCTCCACCTTTATCCAGGGCAGGTCCATCCGCGCCTGGTTAAGCCGGTCCCTCATACGCGTGAGCTCCTTCTCTTTTGCCAGGAGCTTTTGACACGCCTCGAACCATTCTTCTTGTGAAACGACCGGGTGATTTGAAATCCCAGTGGTAGTTGTAGCTGTTGTTTGCATGTTGCTCGTCTCCGATCGAGTCAAAAGGTTGTTTCATTATACGGCGAATGCGATATTCCGGAGGAACTGACCTAACCTCCCAGTACCGATATGGCCTGCTGTTTGCAACGGCCACATGCGTGTTACCTCCAGATTGATTGGTGGCCAGGACCGTCTTTTTGGCAGTCGAACGCTGCTTCGCCAGGAAGAATAGGCCGGTCCGCGCGCCTACCCACAACCCGTCCTGTACCGAGCAGAGTGTCTGGATTTCCGTTGGAAGCCTGTAAGCCCGCGCGTCCGGTCGGGTCAGGAGCCCGGAGGGATCGCGATGCCAAAGACCCGTCCGCGTCGCCACCCAGACTCCGCCAGCGCCATCCGGTGAAAGGTCCGTCACATTCGCGCCCGTCAACTCCCCAACCAACAACCGCGCCCCGTCCCATCGCGCCAGTCCGCCCACATAGGTGCCGACGTAGAGTATCCGGCCCACGCGCGTGATCGAAGTTATCCAATCATCCGGCAAACCCTGCCGTTCATCGTGCCAGCTCAGCCGGCCGGTCCGGTGGTCGAACGACGCGATGCCCCGGTTTTGCGTGCCGATCCAGAGAGTGTCGCCATCGGGATAGAGTGAGGTGAGCGTTCGCCCTTGCAGGTCGGGCAGCTTGAGACAGTGCGTCCACGCATTGCCGTCATACTCGCTCCATCCGCCCCATTGCGCGACGTAGAGGCGCTTGCGGTCGGACGCGATCATCGTCGCCTGCTTGCGCGGCAGACCGGCGCATACATCGCGCGACCAGGTCCGTCCGTCGAATCGATCGACCCTGCCGCTGCCGTGCCGCAGATAGAGCGCGGACTTGAATTCGGCCATCTGGCGCGGCGCAACCGAGGAGATAATGGGGACCGTTTCGAGATGCCACCCGCTTGCGGTCCGCATCGCCAGGCCGTCTTCGAGCGTGCTTACGAACATCCTGCCCTGGAACATTGCGAGGGCCTGGGCGTTGTGGTTGAAGGGCTCGTCCGGCTGAAGGTACTGTTTCCAGGATCGACCGTCGTACTGCCACACGCCCGCGCGCCTCGTGCCCAGCCAGAGGATTGGGCCATGAACAGCCATTGCCGTGATCTCGCGCGCTTCGGTCGGAAGGCCGATATTCACAAGCTGCCATGCCTTCCCCGTGAAGGCCCACAACCCGTCGCAGAACAGAGCCGCCCAGAGCGCTGTGCCGTGCGGCAGCATCGCGCTAATGTGAGTGCCCCGAGAGACCGGCAGCGAGACATCGCGCCACGCGCGGCCGTCGCAAACATGCAGGCCTGTGAGGGTGGCTTCGTACAGAGCGCCGCGCCAGACGGCGGCGCAGATACGATCCTCTTGCAGGCCAGTGATACGCGTCGATCGGCCGTCGGTTTTCCGCGAGTACCATCGATTCGCGCGCCATACGGTCGACGCTCGCGGAAACACCACGGTCACCACGCCTCTCTCGATGACAATCCGACGTGTCTCGTGTGATGGAAGGCCATCGCGCTGCGTAAACTTCCGCCACACTCGATGGGCGCCCTCCTTGCCGTAGCGCAGTACTCCACCCATCGTTCCCACCCAGAGCGTGCCGTCCGACTCGACCACAAGTGACGTGACTTCGCGAGTACTGGTGTAGACCGCATCACTCGGTGGCGATGATATTGCATCAGATCTGGCGCGACCCGAGACAGTTGGAGCATGCTGGAATTCCGTGCGGCCGGCAGTGGACCGAACGACGGCGTGTGAGTGGGTCGTATTGCTACATGCACAGATCGTAGCGGCGCAGAGGAGTGCGGCCAGCGATCCTACTATGGTGGCAAAGCGATTCATGTGGTTTCCTGTCCGCCCGTCCGTGTGATGATGGTAGCCGTGGGTTGGTCGATTGTCATCAAATAGTACCGGGCGTGCGGACAATGCATTCGTGCCCTTTGGACATTCGGCCGTCGGCCATACAGCGCCGGAACTCATTCCTGCGACTCGCCCGGCCGCCCGGTGATAATTCGTGGAATTCCATTGCACCACGTCAGTCGATGCGCCCCAATAAGTATTCATCGCGTAGCGACTTCCAAGCGCATTTCTCTGTCATAGCACTTCAAACGTCGCGACGCGACGGGTTTCGACCCGGATCGTGATACCGTGGGTTGACACCCACGGCTACTATCATTGGTCACTACGCGACCCCATGCGGGGACTGTTTTGCGTCCGTAGGCGCTGCGGCTCGTATGAGACGCCCGCCTTTTGCCGCCGGGTACTTAATAGACTTTGCATAGATACCACCGGCCGTGCTGTAGATGCATCGCACCCGGTAGGGCACTTGGACGCAGGCCCCCGAGCGAAGCCGTTTACGGTGTCGTCCACTCGGACTGGTTGTCCGGTATCTAATTTGGAAGGATCATCAGTGCTCGGCCATCAAACCGGTTGTTGAACTCGCAGGCATCTCACCTGGACATGTCCACCGTCAGAATCGTGCGGTTGTGCGCCCTGTCGGTGAGGATAAAGGTTACGAGAACATCCTTACCTCGATACGCGACCGGTACGGACCGGCGCGCCGAGAACCGGTTTTCCAGTTCGGTCGAAGGCGCCATCTCCACTCTGTCGCCCCAGGGGAGAAGCGCGGTAGCGCGCGACGTGTCTGCGTCAGCATCGAGTTCGAGGCGTAGCATGGTCTGGTCACCAGAGTCCAGGCGTGTCCGCGCCGTGCCGTTCGGCGGTGTCGTGTCCACGCGGTAGCGAAGTTGCAGCGTCTTACGCGAACCGTCCTTCAGGGCGATCACGACGCGTACAAAGTAGTCGCCCTCCGCGGCGTAGATTGGAATGTCGAAACGGGCCAGCCACTCTCCCCGATCAGGGTCGAACAGAAGTCGTTTGATCTCCCCACCCGGCAGAAGCGCGATCACCTGTACGGCATCCGGGGGCGCCTGCACTCGGATCAGCGGGTCGCCCGCTCGCGCTTGCGCCAGTAACACTGCCTTACCGCCCACGGCAAGGCTATCGCTAACCCCGTCCGGCTTCTCGACGGGCACGGGTATGCGGGTCGATGCGACCCCCCGCGTTCGGCGGTCCGCCTCTACGGCGATAAACGAGGTGAACTGCGTCATCATTCGGAAACGCACGCCAAGATCGGTAATCGCCTGCTTCAGGTCGTCGCGGATCCGTCCGGACTGAAGGCCAGCCATATCCTGCATCATCAGGTCTTTCACCTTGGCGCGTGCCCAGAGTGAGGCCAATGCGGAATGCGGCTCCTGCGAATTCGCCAGAGCAAGCGGGATGCGGCGGAGGAACGGTGCCTGCGTGGTGCGGCCATGCAGCATAATCGTGCCTTCTAGCGGTCCCTTCAGCAGTCCGTGTACCAGGATAGGTTTGTCGCTGTAGAGATCCGGCAGCTGTCTGGGATAGACCGCATCCACGCTCAGGCCGCCCCAGTCGATCCGCAAATCGGTCAGAACCGGCGATTGGATGCGGTCGTGGAACCGCTCTGCCGCGGCGCTTCCGTCCTTCTCCAGCGTAACGTATTCCACCTCTCCCCGACCGGCGTACGCTATTCCGTCCAGCAGGAAGCGGTTGACGCTATTGCCAATTCCGAATGAGAAGAGGCGGGCGGTTCCCGCACGCTTCTTTACGGCGTCGATGATCTCGAAGTCGTTTCCCACGAAACCGTCTGTCATGAAGCAGACGATTCGCATCCGATGAGGATCGGCCGGCCGATCGAGGACAGCGTGAATTGCCGGCAGCATCTCTGTTCCGCCGTCGGCCCGAACGCCGTCCAGATACTGGAGAGCCTTCGCGCGATTCGAAGGGGTATTGACCTGCGGGCTGCCAAAAAAGCTCGTCACGTCGGTGGAAAAGCTGAGGAGGTCGAAGGTGTCGTTCGGATTCATCGTTTCGATGCATCGGCGCATCGTCTCCTTCGCCTTCTCGATAGGGAACCCTTCTTGCGAGCCGCTGCGGTCGATGACGAAGATCATCTCCCTGGGCATCGCCTCCACAGGCGCCACGCGGCGTGGGGGCAGCAGTGCCAGTGTGAAGTAAGCCCCGCCTGGGAACGGCTGCACAAAGAAGGCGTCCTTGATCGCTTCCGCGGCGATGCGATATCGCAGGATGAAGTCCCGATTGGGAATCTCCCCCTCATTCTGAAGTGTTACAACGGCATGATCCGGACTGCTCTGAAGTACCTGGATCGCGTGCAGTTCGCTCTTCACATCGAACAGCTCCGCTCCGGCGTCGATGCGCACAGTCATGCGGATATCGTGCCCGGCGCGAGTGGGCGGTGCTGCAATCCGCGGGCTGATTTTGGAAGCGTCGGGAACACGCGCCGTGTCGTCAGTGGTTCCGGTCCCAATGTGCCCGATCGCGCTTCCGGGCATATAACGTGGCCCCACTACCATCGGAAAGATAAACGTGAACACTCCGTCTTCGTACTTCAGTGTCTCCACGTAGCTGATGTCGATGACCACCCGTGCGCCAGGTTCGATGTTGGCCACCGACTGCGTGAAGATGTTGGGCCGCTCCTGATCGAGCAGGCCGGCGACGTGGCCGGTGGATTTAGCGGTTTCGTAGGTCTTGCGTGCCTGTCTTTTCTCCTGTACCTTGCCCACGATCCGCCGATCTCCGATGCTCATCACCATCTCATCCACTGCGGAATCCTGGGGGAGGGGGAAGACATAGACGGCTTCGATCTTGCGGTTGAGCGGATTGGTGAAGATCTGGCGCACGTGGACACGAGTGATGTAACCGGCGATGTCCGCATCCACATCGGTATTCTGAAGGGGACACGCGCCGAATACCTTGCCATCCGCGCCCCGGATGCGCAGCTCGCCGCCGGTCTCGGAGCGGTATGGCTGAGCATGTCCGCCTGGCGGAGCGGTGGCGTTCCGGGCGCTGCGAAGGATGCGCACCGAGACAATCACGTTGACCAACACCAGGACCAGCAGCAAGGGCTTGAGGCTGTTTCGAAGGGCGTATTGTAGGCTCACGGTGGCTCCTGACTTGCGTCGTGACAGGTGCGGGATGCTTCGGAGCGACCCGGTACCCGATCATCCAGGACCGTCCAGCGTGGTACGGTACTACCATGCTACACTGCGAGGGGTGGCCGAACCCGTGTCCGAATCAGGAACAAAATGTGTCCATGCCGAATGTGGGAGCACGGACCTGAGAAGTTCCGCGGTGTATTGAGGAACGATGTGGAGGCTGCGGAAGAGAGTACAGAGGTCCTTATCGTACCGCGTTCTGAGTTTCACAGCCTTATGGCCGTCCATCCTCAAATCGCTTCTCAAGTAATGCGAGCGCTTGCAATTCGGATGCGGCGACTGATGAAGATGCTGGAAGCGCAGACGCTGCACACGGTTCAGGCACGCCTGGCCGACTATCTGCTGCGGACGGCGGATGGAAGAGACTCATTCCACCTCGACGAGACCAATGAGGCGATTGGCAGCCGGATTGGAACCGTTCGTGACGTCGTGTCGCGAACTTTGCACAGTCTCAAGGAGCGCGGCGCTATTGACCTGAACGGGCGACACATTCAGATCCTCGATCTACGTCTGCTAGCGAGAATCGCCGAAAGAGAGACCGAGATCAGGGAAAGTTGAGAGGCATTCGATTGCCTGGGGGAGTTTCGACGCTGCCGGAAAAATCTGCCGGCGCAGCGCGGCGCGGGGAGTTTCTTGTCGCATCCGAGGCAATGCGGCCGTTCTCAGCATGAAAAAGAGGGCGGTCGAAGTCTATGGCGCTATGTGCGCCTGGACGGAATGCGCTTATCGACGAAGCTCGAAGTTGAGAATCAGCTTGCCGTCCTGTAACTGGACCTCGAGGTTGCTTACCAGCTTCCACCAGTTGACGTCACTTTCAGCGTGATCTGCCGGCGGTTGATGGTCTGCCCTGGCGTCCCGGACAAGGCCGGCGATGATTTCGTTGACGATGTCCTGGCGCACCGGCAGGCTCCCCGTCGCCTGAAGCCCTTCGATCTCCGCGAAGCCGTTGGCGGTTATTGCTCGCATGAGTTCGTCCATCGGTCTCTCCTTCAATCCACGCCAAAGTGAAAGTCGACGGTTGCGCAGCCTCGCTGGGTCGAAAGCGAAAGCCGCTTCAAGAGCGGTACGAACTCGTCGAGTTTGCGGCGCGTCAACGCAGTCTTGAGATTGATCGTAACCAGTCTGGGCATAATCGAAATGCTCTCCGGAAACGGCAGCAGTTTGAGCAGAAACTCCACTACAAATCCCGGAATGCCCTGCGATTCAAGGATGTGAATCTTCATCAACGGGCTGACGGAGAAATCGACGACGGGATCGATGCGCAGCTGAAGTCGGACGTTCTTGCGGAAGAAGAGTACCGAGACGGTCGCGTCCAATGCAAACATGTTTGCATCCTGAATCGTGATCACTAGCCGGCCGAGCCTCCCATCGCTTGAACGCACGGCTTGCTGAAGGATGGGCTGGAGCAGCGGTTCGCGTATGGGAACCCGGCCGCGAACGTCGGCTCCACGGAGGCCCGCGAACCGTTCGGCGCGCTGTTTCTGCAGGAGGTCGGTCCACATAGCTAGTCGTCCTTGGCGGCAGAGATTTCGATCTCACTGCCCGCCACCGATTCGGCGGAGCGCGTGCGATTCCCTGCCCGCCGAATCGTACCAGGGCCTCTCAGATCGGCATGTCTTCAAACCACGCAGCCGGTCGCAATGCACTGTCGGTCGTTGAGATCATCGTCAGCACTCTGGATATCGTCACGATGCCGTTTATTACGCGAACCCAGACGTTGCGCAAAAGCTCTGCCGCTCTGAATCGACCGGATCGCCGTCTCCACGGCCGCGCAGGAATACCAGGAGCCTGTCGCGAACCTGGCAGGCATCTTTATTGCCATGGGTAGCGCGCGTGTTCGCGCCTGCGGTCTCCGCGGAGGATTAGCCATGCCATACAAAGACACAACTCGCGTTGGTCTCCATCCGCTTCAGATCGCCTGGCAGGAACTCGACGTGCCGCAGTGCGGCTACTGCCAGGCCGGCCAGATCATGGCGGCGGCCGCGCTCCTCGCAAAGACGCCCAGTCCGACCGATCCGGAGATCGACGCGGCGATGGACGGCAATCTGTGCCGCTGCGGAACTTACCTGCGGATACGCCAGGCGGTTCACAAGGCCGCGGCAATGCGGCATCCCGCGGGAACGAGCCAACCAGGGCATGCCGGTCGCAAAGTGGCCGGCGGCGGGACATAGGGAGGTCTGACAGGATGTCCATGAATCAGGCGCCCTCCGCGCTCCTGGAAGCAATGCCTACGCGTTCGTAATACAGTCGTTCCTGGACGAAGTGGCGCACGCAGCAGGCAAGGATTTGGTGGCGTTTCTTCTGGGGCTGCTGAGCGCGGCGCCCGCTCCTCCGCCGGGGAATGCTCCGGCAAATCCGTTCTTCGGAGCGATGAATGCCGGACGGATGCGCGCGGCGCTGCAGACGGTGGTCGAGAGGTCAGGCTGGGGAAAGCGGGCGCTGCCGAAGGGCACGGCGCTTGGGGCCGCCTTCTATTTCAGCCATATGGGGTACTTTGCCGAAGTCGCGCAGGTGAGCGTGACCGCGAGCAAGCAGGTGAAGGTCCACAAGGTGGGGGTCGTCGGAGACGTCGGGACTCCGATCATCAACCCGAAAGCCGCCGAGAGCATGGTTCAGGGCACGGTGATCGACGGGATGAGCGAGCTGATGGCCCAGGAGATTACCCTGGATCGGGGACGCGTCGTGCAGACCAACTACCATCAGCATCCGATGGTCCGCAGGTCGCAGGCGCCTGCGGAGATAGACGTTCACTTCCTGCAGACCGCCAACCCGCCCACCGGCCTTGGGGAGCCGGCGCTGCCGGCCGTCTGCAACGCGATCTTCGCGGCGACCGGGGAGCGAATCCGCTCGCTCCCGCTTTCAAAGCACGGGTACCGGTGGGCGCGCACTGCGGCAGTATAGGCGGCGCGTGCACGGCCTACTCGGTCAGCGACTGCAGCACTGCCGTCTCAAACGAACGGTGCATTATCTGGCCGCCGAGCAGCTGGATCATCAGGATCGCCACGAGGTCATCCTTCGGGTCAACCCAGAAGTGCGTGCCGAAGGCGCCGTCCCAGCCGAAGCTGCCGTTGGCGCGGAACAGGTCGCCCTGCGCCGAGTCGACCACCACCTCCACCGTGTAGCCGAAGCCCATCCCCTTGGGGCGGCCGAGATTTCCAGGAAACATGTCGCCCACGTGGTTGGACGACATCAGCTCGACGGCTCGCGGGCTGAGCAGGCGCTTTCCATGGTACTGTCCCTTATTGCAGAGCATCTGCGCGAATCGGAGGAAGTCTTCCGCAGTGGAGATCAGTCCGCCCGATGCAGAGAAGAAGGTCTTCGGGAAGTTGAGCGTAAACGTACTCTTCGTCATCTTCTGTCCGGTGCTCTGGTAGATGGTCGCCAGTCGGTCCTTCTGGTCGTCCGGCACGACGAAGTATGTGTCTTTCATGCCGAGCGGCTCAAAAATCCTCTTGCGGAGGAACTGATCGAACGGCTGCCCGGAGGCTATCTCCACACAGCGAGCCAGGACATCGATTCCGGCGAGCCCGCTATATCTCCAGCGCGTTCCCGGCTGAAAATCAAGTGGTACCGTGGCCAGACGCGAGACGAAGCTGGCAAGGGTTTCGTCCGGCTTACCGGGAAATAGGGATCCCGGCGGAGCCATCGCCGCGCCTGGACCGCCAGTCGCCAGGCCGGAAGTGTGCGTCAGCAGGTCGTGAATCGTGATCTCTCGGTCTGCCGGTACCAGTTGGACGTCGGTCCGGCCTTCGGGCTGGACGGCGACCTTCAAACTCTTGAACTCCGGAATAAATCGCGACACAGGATCGGCGATCTGAATTTTGCCCTCTTCGACCATCATCATGACGGCGACGCCCGTAACGGGCTTTGTCATCGACGCCAGGGCGAAAAGCGTGGACGTCTGCATCGGTTTCTTCGTATCGATGTCCGTCACGCCCTGCGCCTCAAAGTGGACGATGCGGCCGTGGCGGGCTACCAGTGTGACCGCCCCCGGGATCCGGTTGGCGTCCATGAACCGCTGAACCGTGTCATGAACGCGCTGCAATCGCTCCGTCGAGACACCGACGCTTTCCGGTCTCGCGGTCGGCAGGTCCGTTTTCGCGATCGTCTGTGCTCGCGCTTCTCCGGCGATGGCAAGTGCAAGCAGCATTACGACCGTCCTGGCTGAAACAGATTTTCGCACGTTTGTCCTCCTCGACGGATTTGGAACAGGCGCTGGTGGCGGAGAGAGAGGCGCCGTCCGCCGCGCCGCGCTGCCCGATGGATTCCCTGCGCCAGGCCGGCAGGGACATTATTGCCTTCAGGCCCCCGCTGCACGCGCCGATGCCTGCCATTGCCGCAACCAGTGGCGTCTCTCCTTCTTCCCCGGCAATATCCATCGTCCAAACCGTGACGCGTGGAATTCGATCCTTCATCGACCGCCGGCCCACGCCGGCCCACTATGGTTGTATGCGTTACCGCCGCGCACAATTGCGAATGCTGATTGAAAATCGGGACACTGTCAGGGCTAACGGTACGCTTCGGAATCGACCGTATAATGACTCTAGTTCCGTGATGAGAGACCGCTCACTCTCAGGCGATCAAGAAGGATCTTGTGGCGCTTGTTACATCGAAGGAGGTACGAAAATGCACCGATTTGCCTATACCGTAGGCCCGGTTAGTCTGATCTTATCGTGCGCACTCATCCAATCTGCTCTTGCACAGGGCTCGCCGGTCGGCGCGGCATGGGTAGTACACAAGGATCCGCTGGGATTTAACGTAAGCGTTCCACCAGGATGGGGGGTATCGACGAAAGACGGCGGTCGCATCGTTGTTCACAATCCGGACGAGTCCGTCTTTGCCGTCGTGCAGCCGTTCCTAACCAGTCAGGCAACTCGATCCGAAGACTGGATCGGCAAATCACTGGATCGGATGAAAACGCTCTTCCCGGAAGCGGCTGTGCAACGAGAGAAGCAGCTCAGTACGCGCCCGGACGATGTTGTTGCCACCGCAACCTATCTGCAAGACGGCAAGCCCTGCCAGGTCAATCTGATCTGCTCCATCCTGGGCTCCAGCGGGATGGTATATGCGATCGCCGCGCCGCACGATCGCTTCTCGGCAGAAAAGCAAACACTGATCAAAGCGCTGCGGTCGTTCCACTTCGTCCAGCCCACGACAAAGATCGACTCGTCTGCCGGCCAAAGCAACACCGACGTTGCTTTTGAGAAATGGACGGAGCCGAAGCAGGGCGTCCTGAGTTATGAGGTACCGCGCGGATGGACCACGGACGGCGTGATGAACCAGCCATCGACAGCGGATGTACGCTCTCAGGTGAGCGCTACTTCGCCGGATGGACTGACGCACTTACAGGTCGGCGACGTCAGCATACCTTCGTTCAGCCTTCCCACTCCGACCTCGGAATACTTTGCACGACAGGGAGGCGCCGGCGCCGCGTTTAGAGAGGGCGCAACTTTCACGCTGCCGACCGGACTGACAATGATCCGCCTTCACTACAATACCGGCACGGAGTTCTCGAAGTGGATCGTACAGAATAAGTGCGAAAAGCTGCATCCGGGTTTGCGAATCACCGAATCCAGGGAGGTTGCGCACGATGGCTCACCGCAAACCAGTTCGCGAAGCACAACTGGAGTGACGAACTTCACCTATCAGGAGGATGGCCGGGCGATGTGCGGTCTCGTGCTGGTCACGACCGAGGTGACGATGTTTCCGCGTGCCGGCGCCGGAGGGATCTGGAGGTGCAAAGAGATGTTCTACGGCACAGGGCCGGATACATCGGATCGGCAGGTCTCGATGCTGACGACGATGGAACATATGAGTGAATCGCGGAAGTTCGATCCCACGTGGCTCAACGCGCAGCTCAGCAAGGGCCAGTCGGAAACCGACGCCTACGCCGCCGCTACACAGAGGTCGATGGACGCGTCCAACGCGGAGTATCGGCGTGTACAGGCCGATCGTCGTGAACGCATTAATGCGAACTTTCAGGCCAACATGGCAGCGAAGACCGAATCTACTCGCCATTGGACGAACTTCGCCCTGGGCCAGACAGACGTGCGAGATCCGCAGACCGGCCAGACCTACAAGGTGGCCGCCGGACATAACTACTACTGGGCCGGACCGCCTGACCAGAACAATCAAGCTGTGATCGTCGGACAGGACGGTTACCAGCGCCCGGACACCGACTTCAATCCGCTGGTGGAGTACTGAGCGTTCATTGTCATAACGAACGGCCTGTCATCGTGCGATCGCCGTGATGGGCCGTCATAGGTTTTACTCAGGCGATCTGTCACTACAATATCCTGGTCGATTCGGCGCCACGATATCATTAGGCAGGAAACGGGGTTCGGACGTCGAAAGGAGCTGCGAAACGGCGAGGCACATGCGGGCAAACTCACTCGCCTGAACTCGACGGTGTAGTTTTGCGGGATTGGTTGACATCCGATCCCAATCGAGCAGAGTCACTATGGCGGATGGGCCGTGGCGAATCTACCTGCTTGGCAGGCTCCAGGCACGGGACGCGCGGAGAACGCTCGTCCATTTCTCAGCGCGCCGAACCGGCGCGCTTTTGGCTTGCCTGGTACTGCGCGCCCCTCAACCTGTAGACCGTGAGGAGCTACTCGAACTGCTGTGGCCGGAGGGCGATCCCGAGGCAAGCCGCAACCGGCTTCGGGCTCTCCTCAGCAGTTTGCGTCATCAACTCGGACCCGGAGCCACGGGCACAGGCTCGCTGCTGCTGGCCGACCGCAAAACAGTGCGACTTCAAGACAGTGCATTCACCTCAGACTATGAGGACTTCCTTCAAGCGCTGCGCTCCGCACGAGCAACCACCAACGGGGCCGAATCCGTCGAGCGCCTCGAGAGCGCCCTCGCACTGTATCAGGGTGACCTGCTCATGGGATTCTACGATGACTGGATCCTAGCAGAGCGCCGCCGGCTCGCGGATCTGCGCTACCAGACGCTGCGCGACCTCGCAAATCGACTCGCGTCGGCCGATAGACCGGAACGCGCAGTGGAGTACGCGTGCCAGGCCGTGGCGATCGAGCCTCTGGACGAGGAGGCCCACTGCGACTTGATTCGGCTCTACGGCGAGCTCGGGCAGCCCTCGGCCGGTTTGCGCCAATATGAGCAGCTGAAGCGGCTGCTTCAGGAGGAGCTGCAGGCAGCGCCGTCGGACGCTGCGCGCCGGCTCGCCGCGGAGATGGAAGCGAAGCTCGGTCACGGGGTGGCCTCGACAAGGCGGTCCGTGCGGCCGATGGCGCTTCGCGCACCTGAGCGCGCGGCGCAAGATCAAGTCCTATCGAATGGCCTTCCGCTACGATTGACCCGCTTCTTCGGGCGCGATGCGGAGATCTCGACGTTATGCTCGCTTCTCGCTCCTGATGAAATAACGCGGCTGGTCACTGTGGTTGGTCCGGGCGGTACCGGCAAGACGCGCCTTTCCATCGAGGCGGCTGATCGGTTGAGCTTCCAGTATGCTGGTCGAGCCCATTTCGTCTCTCTTGGCGATGTCCATGACGCCAATGATTTTGGCAGGGCGATCGCTCATGCGCTTCACCTTGCGCCCAACGCCGGACTCGATCACCTTTCGCAGGCAATGGCAGCTCTCGAACACGCTCCGGCACTTCTAATTCTCGATAATCTGGAGCAGATTGTGGCCGATGCCGCGCCACAGATTGCACGGCTCCTCAGCGAGGTCCCATCCCTGCGTTGCCTGGTTACCTCGCGGCAAACGCTTGGTATCGACGGTGAGAGAGAGCTAGCTCTCCGTCCGCTGCCGTTGCCGCGGACAGGCCTGGAAGTGGAGGAGCTGATCTCCGTTTCCGCAGTGGCGCTGTTTGTGGATCGAGCGCGTTCCGTGCGTTCGGATTTCGCATTGAACGCGCGGAACGCGCAGGATGTCGCTGAACTATGTCATCTGCTGGAAGGGCTGCCGCTTGCGATTGAGCTGGCCGCGGCGCGGACACGCGTAATGACACCCGCTGAGATGCGGGATCATACTGACAAACTCATGGGCTGGCTGGTGGATGTTAGAGGCGGTAAAGTAGCCCGGCATCGATCGCTAAGGGCGACGTTAGAATGGAGCTATCGCCTTCTGGCGCCGGGAGAACGGCGCTATTTCAACGCTCTGGCCGTGTTCGCGGACGGCTTCACCGCCGATGCGGCTTGCGCGGTTGCGCTCGGCGAAGGCGCCGAATCGAGCGAATTCCTCGCTACACTTGAGCATCTGTGCGATGCGTCCATGCTGACTGCAGTGGAGACGACGCATGGTAGGACGCGCTTCAGAATTCTTGATATGCTTCGTGAATTCGGCCTGGAGCGACTCGCGGAGTCCGGTGAGGAGAAGCCTGTCAGGGGCAGGCATCTCGCCTATTTCTGTGACTTCGTTTGCAGGGAGGACGCTCAGTCGTTCCGCTGGAATCCGGGCGAGATTGCGCGCATCGCGACCGACGACGCGAACCTGCGAGCTGCGCTCGAGTTTGGCCTGCGTGCCGGAGCAAGCGAAGACGAGCAGAACCGCGTTCTGGACATGGCAAGCAGGCTAAGCGAATATTGGGAGGCGCTGGGCCGCCTGGCCGAGGGAAGAGCCTATCTGCGCAGGGTCATTGCGCTTCCCATCGCCGCGGACGCGCCGGTCACCCGGATCGATGCATTAATGGGCGCAGGCATCCTCTCTAGTCTGCTTGGAGACTATGGTGAGGCGCACTCACTCCTTAGTGAAGGGATCGAAGCGGCGCGGGCCTCCGCCATTCGGCGCGGAATTGCCGGCTGCGCGAGCGGACTTGGCACTATCGCATTCGCTCAAGCCGACTACACATTGGCACGTACGCGGTATCAGGAGGCGTTGGACATCTACCAGGAGATCGGAGACTGCCGCGGTATCGCGGCCGGCCTGTCCGAACTCGGAAATGTCGCCTTCTATCTTGGAGACCACGACACAGCGCAAAACAGGCTTGAGACGGCCCTCGCGCTCTACCGGAATGCGGATGACCCGCAAGGGCAAGCCTCCGTTCTGCTCAGACTGGGCAACGTGCTGCGTAATCAGAACCGCTTTGTCGAGGGGCGCGGTCGGCTTGAGGAGGCACTGACGCTCTTTCGGGAGGTTGGTAACTCACTGGGAATCGGTTCCTCACTGCAGGGCCTGGGACTGGTTGCAACGGGTCAGATGGACGCCCCTGGAGCCATTGCATTCTACACGGAAGCGCTGGATCTGTTTCGAGAGATCGGGTATCTGCGTGGACAGGCTTCGTGCCTCCACTACATGGGCTGGGCATGGCTGACTCGCTGCGGTTACGTCGAGTCGCGTGACTGCACGTTGAGATCACTGGAACTCTGTAGGCGCATCGGCGATCAGCGCATAATGGCTTCGTGTCTCACCCAAATTGGAAATCTGGCGTATGAACAGGGTGACGCCGCTGAGTCGCTCGCTCGGTACACCGAGGCGCTGAAGATAGAGCGCGAGATTGTCAGCCCGCTCGGCATTTCGAACTGTCTGGTCGGGTTGGCGCGACTGGCCGTCGAACGCGGAGATCTTGTGGAGGCGTGCTTGTTCTTATCTGAACTGCTTCAAAGTGTCCGGCAAACCGGTGTGCGGTTTCACCTGATTTCTTACCTGGAAACGTTCGCCGTTCTGGCTGAGCAGCGCTCGCAATCGGCGCTCGCCGTGCGCTTTATGAGCGCGGCTTCGTCGATACGGAAGCATATCGGCGCTTCGTGTCACATCGCCGAAGGGCTTCGTCACGAATCATTTCTTTCGGACCTCCGCGCGGAG
This sequence comes from Chthonomonadales bacterium, assembly GCA_038211235.1. Lineage (GTDB taxonomy): Bacteria > Armatimonadota > Chthonomonadetes > Chthonomonadales > Chthonomonadaceae > DATGJU01. The sequence continues at coordinate 21,846 of JBBQVV010000057.1, forward strand.
TTGGGCGAGATCGTCTTCGCTCGCGAGTGGCAGGAAGGCGAAGCGCTCTCGTCCGAAGAGGCCATCGCCATGTCGCTGAACGCGTGTCCCACAGATCCGCTGAGTGATTGCTGATTCTTGCCCCCGCGTTCCGCTGTCGAGGCCCGGCTATCGTCGGGCTTGATCTCCAGCCTCGAGCGCCGGCACATAAATCGATGCGATGTGGCGCGCGATTGCATCCGGTGCGCCTTCCGCGAAGTTCGTCAGCACAATGACGGTTATGTGATCGTCGACATACCGGATCATCGAGCACGTGTAGCCG
>JBBQVV010000058.1:0-22104 GCA_038211235.1 Chthonomonadales bacterium
AGGAAGTAGCGTTCCGGAAAGGTCGTCACGTACTTCCCGCCGTCGATATGATAGCCGCCCGGGACCAGGCACTGCTCACCGGGAGATGGGTACGCCAGCACCGGTATGTAGCCGCTGCATTGTGGCGGCAGGTCGTTCCACTCCAGGAACGGGCTGAAGCAACCTCCCCGCAAGAAGTCCGGACCAACCAGCTGCTCGGCAACGGACTCGAACGCAGGCGTGCGCGCTGCCATAGTTGTCGCAATCACATCGAGATCCGCGGGGAAGGAGGCTTTACCTTCCCATGTGAACGGATCGTTCGCGTCGATCCGCATCGCGTCACTCAGCCGTAGTCGGGTGTCGGAAACGAGCGGATGCGGAATCAGACCGCGTACGATAAGGTAGCCTTCGTGAATGAACTGCTCCTTATCTGCGTTGGTCAAAAGCAGCAACGTTCTCTCCTCAATGTCCATGCAATCATCCGAGGAAATTCACGTGGATTATGTGTGAACCGGGCCGGCAAGGGACTCGTACGGATAGACTCCTACGGGTAAACTAAGCCCCTTCCCTGCGCGCGGGCAGTTGATCGCTACGTGCATAAACCGGGTTTCAGTGCCCGGCCGTGTCGCTCTCGCCCTTCGTGCGCCGTACATAGACTTCCACGGGATCGCCGGGATTCCAGTCCGGTAAGCCGGCGGGGACCTTGTAATCGAATGTTTCGTCGTCGCTGGGGTAGGGATTCGTCTTGCGCTCGTGGAGCGCATATTGGTACATGAGACATCGCTTTTCCAGCACGTCACGCGAAAACCAGCCATACTTCTCGTTCGCGGTCACGGACCTGCTGTCGAAGTAGATGACGCGACGCAGTGAGTTGCTGCGGTTGACCCCGCTGCCATGGAGCACCTTGACGTGGTGCAGCAAGACGTCGCCCGGCTCGACCTCGGCCGCGACCGCTCCCGGCAGGTCGAAGTCTTTCTGACCCCGCTTGATCCACTCCACCGCCTTCTCCTTTTCCCAGAGATGGCTGCCCGGGACCACCCAGACGCACGAGTTTTCGATCGTGGACCGATCCGGATAGATATCGATGTTGAAGATGCGCTCCGTGCCGGTGATGGAATGGTCGTCCCGGTGCCACGGCACGGAAGAACCGTTGCCCGGCAGCTTGAAGACGAGCGCCTCCCAGAGGGGGATGAAGTCCGGCCCGACCATTCGAGTCAGCAGGTGGCCGACGAAGGGATGCGCCAGCAGGCGTAGTGAGAAGGTATTCGGGTTCGAGTGAAGATAGTTTAGATAGTATGGGATGCCTTCCGGACCACGTCCACACTTCTTGTCCGCCGGGCCGCCGGCCTGTATCTCCTCGATAAGGCGCGCGGATTCATCTCGCACGGTGGCAAGCTCATCGGATTTCAGAACGCCGCGACAGATGACATAACCATTCTCGTCGAAGAACCGGATCTCGTCATCGGTTATCTTGCGCATGAATTGCTCCTCCGGGAAAAGTGATTCAATGTCGAACGAAAACCCTACTGATTACCGCGCTATTGCGTTGGATCTGTTGCGTGTCGGGCCATCTCTTGGAACGCCGAGTCGTCCGACGCTGCTTAATCTGACTCGAGATTGCAATCCCAATGGCCAGCATTCCGATCACCGCGCAACAGACTCCCACTATCGTCGACAGTCGGCCCCAGTCCGCTGTACGTTCCGATACAACGCCGCGTAGACGATTCTGGAATTCCTGAAGATTCCATGCGGCGTCCTTTACAAAGACCTGGATCAGTCCGAAGAGGATCAGGAGGACACCTATACCGGCATATGAACTGACCATACTTTCGTCCTTCCCCGGACTACAGCCAGCCGACGGTAAGTACCACCGGATAGCAGCCCAAGCCTCTCGCTAAGTCGGATGAGACTAAACCCAGCTACACGTTGCTCGCTGAGAGAAGGAGAGTGACGCCGCGATCATCTGAATTGCCGGTATCAACCCTATTGCCCACGAAGAACCTCCATCACGCTGAGGCTACGCCGGTCTACATCGACGATAATATCCCCGCCTCGACGCCCGACGTGGTCCCTTGGTCCGTAGTTGACTCTTCAGATAAGGCCGTCATTTACCACCCGCTGTGTGATCGTAATCACGGTTTGATCGGCTTCCACTCCTAATTCGCGGGCGCGCCGGTTTGAAGAGGCCGCAACCTGTGCCACCGATAGTGCGATCTCATCCTGTAGCACGTCCGACGCCAATCAGGATGGTCACGTAGCATCCAGGGCTGAGTGTACGATGAGACAACCTATGCCCGCAGCCGCCGGATCGAAAAGAGGCGCGACTCCGAAGGGCGCCGCGTTGACCGAGCCCAGCTCGATTCGACCATTGCGGATGCGCAGCGCGGCGAATTCCTGAGCATGGAGCTCATACAGGTCGCCGTGAGCGCTCACGATCTCGCGCTGCCACTCTTCCAGCCACGTGCTCAAGCCACGGAAGTAGTGGTGTCCGTTGCGTTCGACGTGTTCGATGCCCAGCAGCGACATCATTGCAAGGTCCTGCAGCAGCGCCACGGGGCCGATGTTCGCGAGGTCTTCACCGGTCAGCACCACGCGGTCGCCATGCCTTCGGCGATGCTCGATCAGGCACGCATTGGCAATTCCCTTCACGATTCCCTTGCAGTTCTTGTGACTCGTGCCATCGTAGCCGAGCGATAGCGCTCGGGGCAGGTCGCCGACTGCGCCGTCCGACTCGTCGATAATGAGCGGAGGATGCCCATTCCAGGCTCGCAGCTCCTCGCCCGCATCCTCACTCAGTGCCTGGTCGCGATGAACCGGCTGCTCGATGACAACGATGTTTCTCACGAGACCCGTGAGCGATGGCTCATTTTCGACGCGCGTCCAGAACTCACGGAACGCGCCAAAGCTCTTGAAGTTTTCATTGCCATCCAGCGTGGAAATGTACCGGCCGGCCGTCTCGCGATCCAGAAGGTCTTGCATTCTCCGCAGCCGATCAAGGTCGCGCTCCGCATCGCCCGAAAGTTTGATCTTGAACGCGGTCAGGCCGTACGTACGAATGCAGCTTTCGAGATCGTGCGGAAGTCCGTCGTTCAGGCGCTCGTCGTCCGGAATGTCGGCGGCGGTCAGCGGGTCCGCGAGACCGACAGTATGGCGCACACGTATGGAGTCAAGCGGCTGTGCGGGAAGCAGGTCGCGAGGTTCGCCGTTCGCCAGCTCGGGATGGACTTCGCCCAGCCGCAGGTCGAGCAGATTTTCCAGCACGACCTGGTGCATCGGTTTGCTCAGCGCCCGGCAGAGCCCGTCCAGAACCGCGCGTTCGATGAAGCTGACACCGAGGCTCGTCAATAGCGGCGCGAGCGAACACTCCGCGGTCCAAAGGGATTGCAGCCGATAAAGCTCCTTCCACAACTCAAAGAACGTAACCTGCTTGACCGCGATTAGCTTCGTCAATTGCGCCGCGTGATCGATGACTTCGAGCATCGTTGGAAGATCCTGATCGAACGTCGTTGCAGGATCTTTTGTGAACCATTTGGGAGGGAGCCCTTCGGACGCGAGGCCAAAGCCCTCGACGCCATCGACGCTGAGCCGAACACGTACGAACAGGTGCGGCAGGTCCGTCATGCTCGCGATACCGTAGCGAAACGGAAAGCGCGTGCGCGTCGGGTGTGTGAAGAACTCGAAGTCAGTAATCGAGACTTGGGGAATCATGTGCTGCCAAGATAGAGATCGCGTCCCTGCGCCAGCGCTGCGATCTTGCGGTCGGTTACGCTGCGTTTGAGCATCCAGAAGCCGCAGTCGGGATGGATGTAACGGACGCGGCCCGTTCCCAGGACTTTCTCTGCACGCTCGATCGCGCGAGCGATCTCGTCCGGGGTCTCCACGTGGTTCACCTTGATGTCGACGACGCCCAAACCAACTCCGATGCGTGGATCAAGCTCCTTCAACGCGTCGAGATCGGAGGCGGGACGATGCGCCAGTTCGAGCACGAGATGGTCGGCATGGAGCGAGTTGAGGAACACTAGCAGCGCAGACCAGGCGCCTTTCTGAATCGTCTGGCCGCCGTAGTTTCCGAAGCAAAAGTGAACTGCCCTCTCGACCTTTACCGCGTCGAGCACGCGGTTGATCGCCTCCGCGGCGAGCGGCGCGTCTTCCGGGTTACCGGGAATGTTTGCCTCGTCCACCTGGACGCAGGAGCAGCTCAGATCGCCGACCTGTGCCGCCAACGCGTCGGCGACGGCGAGCGTGAGCGCCTTGAAGTCACGGTAGTGCTCGTCAAGCAGCGTGCGCGCGAGCATGTAGGGGCTCGTGAGCGTGAACTTGAACGGGCCTCCGGCCACGCTTGCGGCGCGAGCGCAATCTTCCGGCAGATTGAGCGTACCTTCATCGATCGGCCCGACTACGACGGCCGCCGGTTTGCTGCGAAACCGCATCTCGGATTTGGAACGGAACGCGTTCGTGTCCCTCCGGCCGATGTCGCTTCGGACGCCGCCGAACTTCCGGACGAAATACTCGATCATCCCGTTAGTATCGGGATGGTTCACGTCAAAGCGGTAAAGCTCGCCGTCCGTTGGCATGTCGATTCCGGCCTGCCGCTGCGTATCGAATACAACGCGCGTGGCATCCAGCAGCGCCTGCTCGCTCGGCAGCGCGGCCAGCCAGTCCGGCACGGGGTATGAGCCGACGGTGGTGGTTTGGATGCGGGGTTCAGTTGCGTTCACACATAAAACTCCTCGCGCAGGGTTTCTCGGTGGGAATTCGCAACGCTCGATAGCGCTCCCAGCAGTCCGGATTCGCGTGATAGGTCTCTCTCTATTATACGTCCTTTGTGCCCCGAGAGGCAGTCGGCGGCGCCGGGGACAGGTCTACTTTCAGACCTCCAGCACAAAGACAATCTCCTGCGATTCCGGCCGAAGTGGAACGGAGACCGTCCCGACCGCCCACTTCAACTCAGTCTCGGGACCGTTTCGGTACGGATTGAACGGGTATACCGGCCAGGTCAGCGTTGCCTCCGGCGGCAGATACAGCTTCCAACCATGGTGCCGGATCCAGCCGCCGATCTCCCCTTCGCCCCAGGCGATCCCTGTCTCGTCCAGTGTCGCCTTCCGGCCCGCGCCGGTTTCGAGCGTTTGACCGGCCTTCAATACAAGCTGCAGGGTCAGCCCGGAGCGCGCCTCTCCCCACTTGTAAGTCGTGGCGAACCGGAACTCCAGGCGGCGCTCAGACGGCGTCGGAATGTCCAGCACCGCGAAGAACGTGTCGTAGGCGAGGGCGAGCCGGTCCCGCTCCTCGCTCATCTGAAGGCGGCTGGTGAGAGGCATGTGCGTGACGTGTTCGCCGATGGTCTCGGTGAACGTGGCGAGTTCCGGCTGACGCTTCGAATTGGCTCCGGTCACAATCAAACCCACCTTCTCGAGGAAGATGCTGACGTTGCCCTGGCGGTCGAGGAAGAAGTTGTTGAGGACAGCCGGCGAATCGATCAGGCCGGAGAGACAGACGACCCAGGGACCGGTCTTGCGTATTCCGGCGGGAACCTGCATCTGATGCGCGCTGTGCGTTAGATCCTGAGGTATCGGCGCCGTCACTCCCTCGTGATAGTAGAGCGCATTCTGCGCGATGCGGCCCAGCGATTCGATCTCGCCGCCATCCTCTGGGAAGAAGGCCGTCAGGAACTCCGCGTAGCGCCTCCCGTCCGGGAAGTGCGAGAAGCCAAAGTGTCCCCACATAGGGACCTGCCAGTGACGGTTTCTATCGTTTATGACCTCTACCGGCATTCCATCGGGATAGGTGAAGTGTTTGTGGAAGTCCGTCGAGCGTCGGAGGGCTTCGAGCGCCGCCGGGTCTTGCGAGACCTCCCAGTAGAGGGCGATCTGCGTCACCGTAAGGTAGTCGTAGCCGGTAGTCGGGCCGGCCTGGCTGTGCTCGCCCCAGTAGCCATCGGGAGCCTGCTCTTCCGTCGAGAAACGGTGCAGGACGCGCGTCGCCAGCCGCTGCCACCCTTCGTTGCCAAATACGTGCCCACCCAGAAGCAGCGTTGAGGCGTAGATCGCGTAGTGGTTGGGAGAGGTGCCGATATAGGGCGCGTTGTACCAGGGATAGTCCAGCCGAACGATTAACTTCGGTTCAAGCAGCGCCAGATTCTCCAGCAGCGCCTGTTTCCAACGCCCGCGGCGCTCCGCGCCCAGGTTTTCCTCCAGCAGCCGGAAGGCTTCCAGCCACATATAGGTGTCCCAGTCGTGATCCAGTCGAGTCGTATATCGGCCCTTCTCGTACTCGTCCGCCAGCAGATCGCCGATCCGGTGCGCGAGAGCGAGCAGGCGTGCATCGCCATGGAGCGCATTGGCCGGATGCGATTTTGCATAGAGAACCGCGGGCATCAGGATAGCCGCCGGGAAGTGACGCCAGCCGGGCCGCGACTCGAACGTCGCCAGGTCACCTTCCGGTTCGGCCGCCAGCCGCGCTTCGACTCGGACAGTTCCCGCCTCCATCAGCTGGAAATAGCGGGCCGGTAACTCCACGGTTAGCATCGTGACACCCTCACTAATCACGGTCGGAGCGCGCCCGCAACCGGCCCCAATCGCTTTGGCCCTACGGCCAGATCGTCGATCCAAAGCGTCTGTTCGTGCGGCAGCAGGCCCTCGCCGAAGTAGGGCGACAGCAGATACTGGTTGAATCGCATCCCCGGGAAATCGGTGGAGCGAAGGACCACGTCCGTGCGATCGACAACCTGTTTGCCGTCGAACCAGGCGCGGACGACGCCGTCCGCGTTGGGTCTATCTTTCTTACCGTCGAGGCTGTTCAGCTTGAACATCGCCTCGACGCAGTGCCACCGATCATCGCGGAACAGCACGTCCCGGCTGTCGAAGAACACGCCGTTATAGCCGCCCTTGAGCGGGCCCTGCGTGAGTCCGTGCGGGGCGTCCTTGTTCTGGATATCCTGGGCCGCCAGCCGCAGGCGGCCCTCCTGCGGCTCGATGTAGAGCGTCAGATGCCTGGCGGCCGGGCCGCGATACGCATCGTTCTCGGTAGTCATGAAGTGCATCAGGTGCGGATGGTAGGCGCGGCCTGTCCAGCTCCAGCCCTTCGACAGACGGATATAGAAGCGCACATAAACCGTCTCGGTCGGCGCGAACGCATGGCGGATCGCCGACGAGGTGTCCGGCACGGTCGTGCCTGGTTTCCAGTGGTATTCGATACAGCCGCGGCCGGAATGGGCATCCTGCCCGGAAATCTTGAAGTCGCGGCCGTCGTACCAGCCGCGTTCTAGCAGTCGAACGTCATCGAATCCTTCGTGGAAGGAGACGACGGCGGCCTGCTCGCGCGCACCGGCGGTGCCGGTGATCGCGAGCGAAAGGAGAGCGAGCGAGCAGCAGATTCTGGTTAACACCGTGCATTCACCTTTCCGTGTCGAACTCTCCAAGTCGCCTCAGAATCCGTGCGCCCGGAGCGTTCGCAGCGCCTCGGCAAGGAATGCGTTGTCGGTCGCATCGCGCTGGAAGACCTCCGTGGCGGCGCGCCCCGCGTAACCGATAGCGTTCAACTCTTCCAAAACCCCATCGAGAGGCATCCGCTCCAGCGGGCGATCGCCAATTCCCTTTAGGTGAACCTGGAAGAGGAGATTGCCGAGTTTCGGGATGGCGGCCACCGGGTCTTCCCCCGCGTGCATGGCGTTTCCGATATCGAAGTAGACGCCCACCGCCGGGTGGTTCACCGCCAGGGCGATTTTCTTCACACCGGTGGGACTATTGAGGAAGCGGCTGCCGCCGATATGTTCGATTGCCAGTTTGACTCCCTTCTCCGCCGCCGAATAGCATCCGATCTCCATGGTTTACATCGCTATCGCTGGAATTTAGAATGTGTCGATCGCCTCTGCAGTGCGATTCGCCGATCTTGTGGCCGCGTCCATGCCCCAGGGAAGGTTGTCGGCGAAGGAGCCGGCGAAGTGGATGCGGCCTACCGGATCCATAATATGGGGCCAGAACCTGCTCAGCGTGCCGAGCGAGAATGGATTGCGTTCGCAGCTGAAAGACCACGGATCATCGGTCCAATTGTGGACATGGGCGCGCTCAAGCGTGTGCGACCTGCCGGGGTAGAAACTGTTGAATGCGGCCAGAGCCGCCTCCGGCGTGACATCGGGACTGCCGCTGCCCATGAGAATGCTCCGGTCGCCAGGGATCTCGTCGGCGGTCTCGTAAACGAGATTCATCGCGGCATGCTCCGTTTCCAGGTTGATGCTGGATACGTCTCCCTTCCAAAACTGGGTGCGCGACTGCAGCAGCACGCGTGCCTGAGTACTGTAGCTCACGTTTTCGAGCACGTATCGTTTTGAATCCGGCCACGCCGGCTTCACCGGGATGCGCTTCAAAATTGCAAGCGGGATACAGCAGACGAGGTACTCCGCATCGAGCGATCTCTCTTCGCCGAACTCTGTAAAGCGGACAGAGACTTGCGAGCCGCCGTGTTCGATCGCTGTGATCGGACAGCCAAGGTGAATCCGCTCGCCAAGTTTCGCGGCGAATGTGTCTGTGATCAACTGATTTCCGCCCTTAATCCGGAAGACGTCGCGTTTGAATACCGGGAGGCCCCGATGCTTAAGGATTCCTTGCTGCCATAGCCGGAATAGAGCCGAAACGTTCCCGCTTCGATCCACCTCGCTCCCGTCACCTCGTCGCGCTCCCGTGAATAGGATTGCGGCGTCAGACGCTCCGTCGCTTGCAATTAGCTCGCCGTCGCTCACCTCATCGAGATGATCGAGACCAACCCCGAACGGCTGGTACTCATCCTCGAAGGCGTCCAGGTATGGGCCAAAGTAGAGCAGGGGCAGCTCGGTCCAGCCGTGCTGAACGATAAAGTCGATCTCGCGCGGATTGAATCCGAACGCGTTGAGGACGGCCCGGTCCTGAAGCTGCTCCTCGGTGTACCATACGCCGTCGATCCGCCGCAGCATGTTACGGCGGCGCGGATAGGGCAGCGCGGAGAGATCGAACTTCTCGACGTACTTCCAGAACTGCTCATAACCCGGCCGGGTGAAGTGCTCGGCGCCGACATCTGCATAGAGCCCGTCCGGCAGCGGATCGTAGATGGTCTTCACATGGCCGCCGGTTCGGCCGGAGGCTTCGAGCACCGTGACATCGTGGCCGCGCTCCATCAGTTCGTAGGCGCAGCACAGCCCGCCGATGCCGCCGCCAGCAACGATCACCCGCTTGGCGCGTTTCGCCTCGATTGGAGGCGCTGTGTGGCCGGGTTTCGAGTCAGCTCGTACTATGGTCGTATCCGCTCCGCCCAACAGAGACCTTCGCCTCGCCGCCGTTTCAAAAACTCGGTCATTGTCGTATCGGGCCGACATACTCGGTGCTGACCACGATGTCGTCGAACCAGACGCGATTGACCGGACTCGGCTTCGCCACGTGGTTCTGCCGACCTGCGTTTTCCGTCACATAGTGGAGCAGCCAGAAGAAGTTGATCTTGAGGTTGTCGTTGGTCCGCCAGCGAAAACCCTCGAACGGCTCGCCGCCGTCCTTGACCACCCGAAACCCCATGCCGCTCCACGGCCCGCGTCGCTCGCCCTTCCCGACGTACATCACAGGCTTTCCGTCCAGCCAGATAGCAAGTTCCCCGTCGGCCTTTTCCGGTGCAGAGTTGAGTTTGAGCATCACCTCGACACACTGCCAGCGATTCTTCGGGACAAGCAGGGGCAGTTCGGGGCCGATGGCGTTTCCCCAGTATTTGCCGTCCGCCGAGACCTTCATCTCGTGCCAATAGGTATAGAAGTTCCAGGCGCCCGGCGGAGGATTACGTCCGTAGTCGCCGTGCGGCTCGATGCCCACCGTGATCCGTTCGTCTCCGCGCGGCCTCTCGCCGGCGCCGCCCTGGGGATAGTCGGTCGCAGGATTATAGCCGCCTAAATGCACGAAATGGTGGATATAGTCCGCATCCTGCGCGAACTTCACGTAGAAGCGCGCAAAGACCGTGTCCACGCCGCGCGAGAGCCGCTTATATAGATGGCCGCCCGTGTTCTCACCTTTCGTCGCGGTCATCTGCATCGAGCGTTTTCCCGCGCTTCCAGGAGGAACATCCGCGCTCAGCGCCAGAACTTTGCCATCCTTGTCGCTCGCCTCGCTCCAGCGCTTGATCGCCTCCGCTACGCTTCGCTCCTCGAAATTTTCCGCAAACAGGACGTTTGGATCGCTCCCAATGCCCCGATCGCCCGGGTACTTCGCCGATAGACCTGATGACTGCAGATTCAAGATGGGATGCTGATCTTGCGTCGCGCGGGCAGCGCCTATCGCCATCGTCATCACGACAATCAAGACGAGCCGATTCAGGTTCATAGTCGCTTCCCCTTCGACTGCGCGCTGCCGATGTTTGCAGTAGGTTGGCACCGCCACTCCACGACCGCGCCCGTGGGCCGGTCCTCCTTATCATAAGGCGGAGCCATACGGTATGCGCCGCTGAACACCATGTGAATCGAACGGATTGAGTTCTTCTGCCGATCGAAGAGAGCAACGCCATCCGCTGTCGCCCAACCGTAACTGTGCTTGCCGTCATAAAGGTGCTTCATATCCCAGCGGCCCGCGAGTCGAATGTGCGCCTGTCCTCCTTCAACGGATTCAACAGTCGCCTTCAGTTCGGCGAACGTCGCCTCTTCCGGGCGGGGCATCGTGCTCTGATCACTATTGGGGGAAAGTGCGCGCACCAACTTTCGCGCGATGCTTTCCGCGACTCCCCACTCCGTTCCGACGACCGCCTTCGGGGGCATGAATGCGGCCCATTCGCTTGCCGACAGGGGAAGCGTGTCAATCACAGGCGGGCCATCGGGCTTCATTTCGCCTTCCCACATCCAGCGGCTGCCGCTGTTCACCGGCGCGGGCGCCGACTCACGCCCTCCACCGCGCATATACCTGGTGTAGATGGCCAGGCATATCGTTCCGTCCGCCTGCACGCCGATCCCGCGGTAGGGAAGCGGATGGACCGCCTGCGCCTGTCGCGGCGTCACGAGACCGAAAGATCTCAACCCTTGTGCCAGGGTGTCCCGCACCTCATGCGTCCATGTTGCCTCACTCTTGAAGTTCTGATGGGCGCCGAGCACCCGGCCATCTGGCGAAACGATCCATAGCCCCTGGTACTGCGACTGCTGGCCCTGAACGGAGCGGAACAGGTCGCCGCCGGCATCGTTCGCCTGACGGATCTTGTAGAGGTTCACTGCAACCGGCACGAAATGGATCGAGACCTCGTGAATGATCGCTTCATCGGACAGCGGACCCGCACGGAGTCCCGCTGCGTACCCTCAACACCGCTCAAGCGGGTCATCGCCAGTGACCCATAGCAGGATCGGGCGATGCTCCGCGCGGGCAATTCGCTGCCCTACTGCCAGGTCCGTAAACCAGGGAATCCCCCGCCACTTGAGTTCTTCAAGAGACGGTTTGATGACCTGCGCACGCTTTTTTATTTCTTCGACTAGTGGGTGCGCCTGCCCCGCAGTTCGACCAGCAGCGCCGCTGAGTATTACCACGCCCACGATAAACAGAAGCTGGTTCACTAGTGTCTCGCATTTCTAAGAGCCAATTGCAAAAGATCGGGGCACACTTCAACCGCGTGCGTTCCACGGAACGGATTGGACCGCGCTATCCCCGAGTCGCTGTGCGCGTTGCGCTTAGTCCCGCCGCATGCCGATGCGCTGCCGGATCGCCGGCAGCATGTAGTAGTCCCCTCATCGGATCGATGTAGAGCATTACAGGAGTTGCAATCGGACCGGTTGTCGCATCAATCGCATGTCCGCGATGAGTCAGCTCTGCTCGCACACTCTCGCTCACCGAGGAATTGATCGTCAATGAGCCGGCTTGACGAAATGCCTGCGCCCGGTCGGCGCTGGGATCAAATGAGTCCTGGTGATGGTGAGTCGCGAATCGCGGCGCCACGACGGCTGCTTCCGGCAGCATTCCGAACTCGAAGAAATCAAGCAGCAGGTTTAGAGCAGCCTGGTCTTGAAGATCTCCGCCCGCAACACTGATCGCCAAAACCGGCCTTTCGTTCTTGAGTACAAGGGTTGGGGTCAGCGTAATGCGCGGACGCTTACCGGGTTGAATACAGTTAGGATGCCCCGGTACCGTGTTAAGGCTGACTAGTCGGTTGCTATACGTGACCCCCGTACGGCCGCCCTCGTAATCTTCAACGTTGGCACTCGGAGTCGCCGTGACGACATTTCCCCAGCGGTCGGCCACTACGCAGGTCGTTGTCCCGCCAATCCCATGCCTAAACTGGCTGGGCCCTTTTAGCGGCGCCATATTTATCGGATCACCTGGTCGGGCATCCATTGAGGCATGCTGCATATCGATCAGAGGCCGTCGGAGTTCGGTATACGCATCGGAAAGTAGCTCGGTCAGAGGGACTTCGACATAGTTCGGATCGCCGTAGTACTCATCGCGGTCCGCCATAGCAAGCTTGATTGACTCTATAACGACATGTACATAGTCCGCTGAGAGATGTCCCATGGCCTTCAAATCAAAGCCTTCCAGCAGACGAAGGGCTTGACAGAGATACGGTCCCTGAGTCCACGGCCCGCACTTGCAAACGGTATGACCGTGGTACTTCACGGTGATGGGAGATTCGATGCGTGTGACGTGCGCCGCGAGATCGGCCTTCCGCAGGAATCCCCCTCCCTGGATGTAGTCGGCTTCGAGATCGCCTGCGATGTCGTCCCGGGCGCCATTGCGCCCGTAAAAGCGGTCCGAGACGGATTGCAGTTTCTCCTCACGGCTGCCGGACGCCGATCGTTCCGCCTCGATCAGCTTGCGCAGCGTCGTTGCCAACTTCGGCTGCCAGGCGTCTTGTCCTTCGTCGAGAAGTGCCACGGCGGGAGTCACGACGTCCTCGAACGTCCGCGTGCCGTAATGCTGGAGCGTTGTCGTACACAGGTCGACGACTGATGGGACCGGAGCAATCTTGATGTCGCCTCTTCGTGGGATGCCATTCCGCATATACCAATCTATCGCATCTACTGAAAGGGGCGCGGCTCCCTGGCCGCTGAGGACTCTGGTCTCCTGCCGTTTTGCATCGAAGATGATGAGCGGCGCCTCTCCGCCAATGGAGCACTGGCCATGGTCGGTGACATTGAGCGCCAGAATAGTTGCCACCGCGGAATCGGCTGCATTGCCCCCCTGTTCCAGGAGCGCAATCCCTGCTGCCACCGCCTCGGCGGCCCCAGCCGCGACCACGCCCGTTTCACTGACAGCCCGCCAATCGCTACGCTGTTCATCCATACTGTGTCCCTTCCTTCCATAGCGGTGCGACGAGCAAGCCACAGGCCGTCCACCGTTACCGGCCGTCGGTATCTGTTGCCGGTCCTACGACTAAGCCTACCCGATCTGTCCGCTCGGGATTGCGTTTTTCCGCAGCCACAAGCAGACCAATCAAGGTCAGTATCAAGGTCTCTTCCGGCTCGATGTGAACGGTAGCCGTGAGCGTGCTGCCCATAATCTTCTGCATAACGGCACGCCTCTCCAGGATTTCGGCGAGCTGGATCCCCGCAGTCTCGCGCAGGCCCAGCGGCGCCAGGTCGATGTTGACCTCGGCGGTTATCGGCACAGTATTCCTGCTACGGACTGTGAAGTAGATCCCCTGGTCTTTGTCGCCAAACCGTTCGATCTTAAGCGCCGTACCGTCAAACCCGCTCCCGGTTTGCCTGATGCGCGCATGCGTGATCGGCTGCCAACCGGCCCTCGCGATCTTCTGGATCAGCGGCGCGTACTTCTTGAAGAGCGGCCGCGCGGCCTCGGCTCGCCGGGGATCATCCAGCACCTGCAGGCCGCCGGGATGGATGCCGTAGAACAGGCATTTGCGCAGGCCCTTTTCCGTGACTTCCCGATAGTAACTGGCAGGTTTCTTGTAGCAAAGCGTCCGTATCATGGCCATCTCCTCTTCACTCACGACGTCCGCGCTGCGCTCAACGCCGATCACATCCAGATACTGCCCGCAGAACAGAACGGGCTGAATGTCCGTATTTGCCATGAGGAAACGGCCTCGGGCGCGGATCTCTTCCGACCAAGCCTTTACCATCTCCCAATCCTCAAATCCCTTGATCTGCACGATCCGGCCGCTGCGCGCGAAGGTGAGGGGAATCGTGGCGTAACGGAAGTTCCCGCGGCGATAGTCCTCCAGGGGAAAGCCCGTCCACTCGGTGAGCGAGTCAAAGGAGACGCCGTTCACGTGGAGTGCGGTCGGAGCGTCCCATGCCGCCATGTTTTGAAACTGGTATTTGCGCGCCAGATCCGCGCGGTTGGGCGATGGGAGGCGTGGACTAGGATTGAGCGGAATCTGGCTGTGCCAGGCGTATCCGCCCTCTCGGGCGCGCCAGAGATGCCAGAGAAGGCGGCGCGGTTGGTCGTGTTCGTCGTAAAGGAACGCGTGTTCCGCCGCCGCGGCGACGTTACGCACGGGGCCGGGTATCTGGTCGTTGCCATCCAGCACCTCCGCCGGCTCCCGCATCTTCCTGGCAATGATATTCAGCTCTGCTTCGAGCGAGAGTGGCGGAGGGTCGCCCGGCCTGGCGAGGCGCGAGGGGCCATGCTCGTTCGGATCCGTGACGCGAAATACGCGATGCCACCAGGCCCACGGCTCGCGATGCTTGAATACGTATAGGCCATTCTCTCGTGCAAACGCGGCCTCTTGAGGCGTGAGGGTAACTTGAATCGCGCCGCAGAAGACGGCGCCGAAATCGTCCAGGTCTTTGACCGCGCCCGGATGGAGGACGAAGCCCCAACTGCCTTCCTTCTTCACACGCTTTGCGTAGAGGTCAGGGAAGAGATCGTAGTATCGCTGCGCTGCGGAGCGTAGACCCCAGGCCGGGTCATGCCGATACACGACAAAACGAAAATCTGCGCGCGCCTTCGCCTTGTTCACAGTGCTCGCAAGCCCCACCGCAAAGGAGACCTGATAACCGTGTCCATCGCAGCAGAGCCGCAACACGCGCGGAGTGTGCATCGGAACCGCAAGCGACAGCCCCGCGGTATCTGAGGTCATCGCCGAGAAGGGCAATCTGGAAACAGGGATGTCTCCATGCTCCCCCAGTCGGGCGTCCATATCATAACCGCGATCGGCGTCCACGCGCCGGGAACGTTCGATATCGTCCCACCACTGCCATCCGCGCGATTGCAGGGGCAGCCGGAAGGCAACGATGAGCGCGCGATCTTTGCCGGTGCGGTCGGCGACTTCGCCCCGCACCTCAATCGCACCCTCTCGTCCCTGAAAATGCGCCTTGATATCGATCCCCGCCTCGGCCACAGAAGCACGCAGGTCCAGTCCGCCGCGCCGTCGGGTGATTTGTCCGCGAACCGCTCCCCACTCGTGGCGCGCTCCATCGGGTGGGAGGATCTCCGTCACATAGAAGCCGCCCGGCTCCCGTAACAGCGGCAGCGTCTGCCTATCGAGGGACAACCCGGTAAGCGTCCCATCTTCCGCAAGGCTTACGCCGAGGCCGTCCTGCGTCCGAACCTCCCACGCCGGCGCCTCTGTCGGAAGGACCGCAAGGGCGCACACCGGCAGAAGTAAACCGAACCATAGCAAAAGGGGCGTTATCATACTCTACCTCTCACGGTCTCTACTCACCGGTGAGTTGGCGTTTTCACGCTACTCGCGGATCTCGAAGTCATCGAGCAGTACTCGAGCGTTGTCAGGACCTTCGGTTATGAGCTTAATGTTGTTCATCTTGCAGCCATCCAGGCCCGGGCCGTAACGTTCGCGCCGACATAGAGGCCCGCGCGCGCCTCAATCGCGCGGAACTCGACGTCCGTCCATGATGAGCCAGAAGATGACGTCCACCTCGATCCGTCCCAGTCCTTTCCATGGGGAGGGAAGCATGGCACTCGCATCGACCAGCGTCAGGTCCTTCAGCGTGAGATCGAGCACCTGCGGGATGTGTCTGTGGAGCATGGCCGGCGCCTGCAGCGCAAGCGGAAGCGCGAGTCCCAGCCAGAAAAGCGGCTGCCGCAGTCTGAGCCTTCCTTGTCCCTGGACTCCGCCTCGCCGACTGGCGGCGGACCGATCTTCGGCGCTCCTTCGATCATTGCCGCATCCCCTGACTCCGCACTCTTAGCGTCCAATGTCGAGATGGCTGACCGGATACCAGCCTCCGGCATCGCGCCCTTCGATAGCCAGCCGGACCGCAGGCGTCTTCGTGACCGGGTCTACCAGGCCGACGGAGAGTTCATAACGACCGGGGCGAACCGTCCTGGGCACGCGGACGGCGGCTTTCGTGGTGTGAGATCCTGGAAGCCAGCCGCGGATGGAGGTTTCAGTAGTTACAATGATGGGTTTTGCCGGTCGGTCACTCGCGCCGGCCAGTCGGATCGAGACGCGGTAGTCTCGATAAGGCGGCGCGACACCGGCATTCTCCCAGACGATGGACACCGCCAGTTCATCTCCGGGGACTGCCGATTTTGTGTGTTCGACGCTGCGGACCACCAGCCGATACCCCAGGCGGCGCAGAAACCGCTCCACTTCGGCGCGCGTGCCCGCCGGGATCGGGGCGGATTTATTGTTCATATAGGTTGCGTGGCAGCGAAGGGCGTAATCGTAGATATAGCGGATATCCCAGCCCGACTCCTTCCACTTGCGCATGTCCCAGCAGCTTTCAAACGCGACGGGACCGGTCCTCCAGGCCTCGTTCGCGCCCGTTTTCTCCAGCTGCTGCAGGTAGTAGTTGTCCATGTGATTCCAGGTTTTGGAGAAGCCGCCCATGTCTCCCAGACAGTCCGCGCGCCAGCCGCAGGCGCTCTTCTCGGCCCGCTCCATGCCCTCGTCGCTGCCGATCAGTACCACTTTGCTGGACTTTGGAAACGCGCTGCGCCATGCGTCAATGATCTTGCGGCGCATCTCGACCGAGGGCAGCGGAACCGCCGCGCCGGTGTCCGTCGCCTTCGTGTCGCTCATGTGCCACTCGCCCCACAGGCCCACGGAGCCGATGTCGAGCAGGTCCATGTCGGGATGACCGTCGTAGCGCCGGCCGAGTTCGCGGATCAGCTGGAAATGGGACTTCTGGAACTGCGGGTCTTCAAAGTCCGGAACCCAGTGCTTGCTGCCTCCATAGAGAAACTCAGTCCCCCTGCAGCCCTGTTCCTTCAGGTAGCCAGGAACGTCCATGTAACTCCCGGAGCCGGTGCACATGATGCGGAACGCCAGTTTCTGCCCGTCCCTTTGCGCATGGGCAAGGAGCGCGTCAAACTTCGCAAAATCGATGGCCCCTTCCTTTGGCTCGATCTCGCGCCAGTAGAAGCGGAAGTAGGCACTGGCGCTAGGCAGTCCTCGAAGGTTCTTATCCTCATCGGCGAAGGTATGAAACGTCTGCCAGCCCATGCCGGGATTCGAGAGGAGTTCATCGGTCTCGCGGGGCGCTGTCCTCGTCAGCGCAGGCGAGCCGCTATGTTTCCAGACCTCCAGCGCCTCCGGAAGACTTCCCGCCGATGTCAGGTGGTCGAGGCTGCCGGACAGCTTAAAGAGGCGGCGCGTGGCTTCGAGGCCGGGCGGAATCGCGCGTAGGAATACAAGTCGTCTTGGAGCGAATGCTCCCGCGACCTCCGGTATGTCTGTGATCCTCAGCACATTCAATAGCGCAGGTCCATTCTGGTGAGACACGGGTGGGTCCTTGAGAACGATCTGTTGAATGCGGGAGTCGAACAGGCCCGCATAGAGCGCGAGAACGCCCATGTCGCCCTTGCCGTATAGGCTGATCGCGGTTGGATTCAGGCCCTCTTCCCGGGTGATCCAGTCCACGGCGCGTAGAATATCCCAGACCTGCATGGAGGCGACGGTCCGGCCGGCCCAGGAAGCCGAGCGCTCTATTTCCGCGAACTCAAACCCACTCACGGGATGTTCGGTGAGACGCGGATTCAGGATCAACACCGTATAGCGGCCCAGCAGCGGCAGGAGTTCGTCCATGTCCAGAAAGTAGATGGAGTCGCCGGGCCGCTTAACATAAATGAGCAGCGGCGTAGCGGCGGAATGGTCGCGAGGGCGAAGCAGTTGAGCGCGAACCGGAACCCCCGCCTCGCTGTCGAAGACGACGTCTTTGTACTCCGCATAGCGCGCAGCCCAGCCGCCGTCGCCGCCGCCCGCGCGCGTCTCAAACGGAATCTTCGCAGTCGGAAACCACCGGAACACCTCCTGTTTGAGCGCCCTTACGATCTTGTGGCGTCTCTGCTCCCATTCGGGCAGGGTGGTCGGCGTCTTGCGCGCGGCCATCGGTATGAAAAGATCGTGGATCCGGTAGTTGATCGCATCCACAGGCAGCGCCGAGAGGCAGGCCAGATCCTCGGCTCTTTCTGCCTGGAACACGGCAGTGGAGGTGGAAGCAACTGGGTCGGCGCTCCCTTTGAGCCAGCGATTCATCCAATGGCGCGCCTGATTCAGGAACAGCGGAGCATCGGTGTGGCCGACGTCGTCGTCGACCTCCTCGATTCGCTCGGGCGCTGCTTCACTTCTGCCATACAGCGCATATATTCTGCGGACCCGGCGGTACACCTCGTGATATCCGTCCGGCGGAAAATCGATGTCTTTCCGTCCACTGCAGATCATGAGCGGGCGCGGAGCGATGAGCGCGCCGACGACCGGAAAGTCCGTCAGGTAGGTGTTGTGATAGTAGATGCAGTCGCACTGCCCCGACGCGACCCAGTGGTCCGCCTGCGATCCGAATGTGAAGGTCGAACAGACCGGAACGGCTGCCGCGATTCGCTCGTCGACCGCCGCCGTGTACCACGTCGCCGCGCCGCCGCCTGAGATTCCCGTCATTCCGATATGGCGTCGATCGACTTCCGCCCGCGTTTCGAGATAGTCGAGCGCCCGAATCGCGTTCCAAACCTCGACCCCGATCGGCGTGTAGCCAATGGACAGCCAGTTCCACATATTGAGGTCATGGATTCCGTGATGGATGCCGGGCACCTCGCCGAACTCGAGGGTGTCCAGGATCAGACAGACGTAACCATGATCTGCAAACCATGCGGCGCGATCCTGATAGTCCCACTTGGCGCCGAGAGGGTGGGGCGAGTGGCCGCACGCATAGAGGACGGCCGGTAACGGTCCGCTGCGTGAATGCGGCACGTACAGGTTGCCAGTCACGTAGAGACCCGGAAGGCTCTGGAAGACGATCTTCTCGATACGGTAGTTTGGCCGGCTGAGAGCGCCGGTGATTGCGGCCTTGAGGGGCGAGCGTTTCGGGAACGGCTCGAGGCCGAGCATGGAAAGCAACTGCCTGCGTATCTCGGTCCGCCGCCGCTGCCAGTTCTCCAGGCTGTCGATGTCGGCGAGCGAGCGGTCGGAGATCTCGGCGGCGGCTCGCTTCAGGTATTGAAGAACCCGCTGATGCCGCTCCGCCGGGCCATCCTGACCGCGCGCGGTGACTGCGAAGAGCAGTATCAGTGACGCGAGAAAACCGATCGTAACGCCGCCTGCTCTCTTCATGGAACCTCCCGTTCGCTCGCCGCGGTGGACGCTCTGCCCCTCTTCGATAGTCAGAAGTCGGTTCGCCTTGACCGCCTGAAGCCGATCCACGACGCCTGTCGGCCAGCGAACCTCTACCCAGTCGGCCTGCGCCGCCTCTCCCAGCCCGAAATGCAGTCGCAAGTCGCTTGCGGAGAGGTAACTGGATCCGCTCCGCACCTGATCGCGCAGGGTCCGCCCGCCGGCGCGAATCCTCACCTCTGCCCCGATGCCATCGCGGTTGCTCTTGCGCCCGACCAGGCGTATCGTCAGCCACGAGTTCCGGTTCCCGCCGTCGTTGCGCAGCAGCCGAGCGGGCCCATTGTTGCTGGTGAGCAGGATGTCCAGGTTGCCGTCATTGTCATAGTCTCCGCAGGCGGCGCCGCGGCCCACGCTTGCGCTCGCCAGGGCGGCTCCCAACTGCTTATGAACCTCCTCGAATGTTCCGTCTCGCCGGTTGTGAAAAAGGAGCGGCTCCTGCGCGAAACTCTGCCCCGGCTCATAACGGGCGATCTCCGGCTGGATGTGCCCGTTCGTGATGAAAGCGTCTTTCCAGCCGTCGTTATCGTAGTCGAAGAGAAACAGCCCGAAACCCAACGGCTGCAGGCTCGGCTCGCCCATGCCTGCCTCATACGTCTTATCGGTGAACACAAACAGCCCTTCCTGGGTGAAGAATGAGTTTGGCTCGCGCGCGAAGTTGCTGACAAGGGCCTGGCACTTGCCGTCATTATTCGTATCCGCGAAGTCGATACCCATTCCCGACCGCGCCATGCCATCGGCCCCATAGGCGATGCCCGACTCCAGACCTACCTCGCTGAAGGTCCCGTTTCGGTTGTTGCGAAAGAGATAGTTCGGCGTCAGGTCGTTCGCCACGAGGATGTCCGGATATCGGTCGCCGTCCACGTCCCAGACGGCGACGCCCAGCGCCTTGCCGGTGGTCTTGTAGATACCTGCGTCCCGTGTTACGTCGCGGAAGCGCCCGCCCCCCAGATTGCGGAACAGGCGGCAGGAGTCGGCCTGATATATCAGTGGGCCGCAATAGATTCGCAAGTCGCCCTGACGGCAGACCTGTTCCTGGTCCGGCTGCCAGCGGACATAGCAGCACACAAATAGATCTAATCGCCCGTCGTTATCGTAGTCGAGCCAGGCAGCGCTCGTGCCCCAATGTCCCTGGTTGCCAACGCCCGAATCGCGCGTGACGTCCCGAAATCGGCCGTTCCCCTCATTGCGAAACAGCAGGCTGTGATCCAGTCCGGTAATGTACAGATCGTCGTACCCGTCATTTTCGTAATCGCCGACGGCGACTCCCATCCCATATAGTGAGACGTTCAGGCCCGCCTGTTCGGTGACGTCGGTAAATGTGCCGTTGCGGTTGTTGTGGTAGAGGACGAGATTCGAATGTTGGGTATTGATTATTGATTTTGGACTGCCGAAATCGCCGCTGTTGACCAGAACGATGTCGAGCAGGCCGTCGCGATCGTAGTCTATGAAGGCGCAGCCCGATCCGAATGTCTGCGGGTAGTAGAATTTCCCGACCGCCCCATTGTTATGCTGAAATCGAATGCCGGCCTCGCGCGTGACATCGGTAAACGCGAGCGATGCATCGGAACGCGCGGAAACAGACGCGGCATGTGTCGCGTTTGAAGCAGAACGGGGAGCGCATCCCGGCGCCAGAATCAGGAGGAGCAGAGCGGGGATACCTATATCGCGTACCGGCGCCAACCGCTTGAGCATCACCGACCTCGCGATCGACTTACTTCCGCTGACAGAGCGGCAATTCGGTGTCGCAACGCGGAATTGCCGCTCTTTGCCGCCGCAAGAGCGCGCCCAAGCGCCTTGCCGGCGCCCTGTCGGTCGCCCTGCCGCATCAGAAACGCCGCCAGTTGGTAATGTGCGTCGGCAGCGTCCGGGTTGCGTTCGGCCTCCTGCTCGTAGAAGGACCGCTGCATCCGAAGGTCTTCCTTCGCCCGGAGGGCGACGAACCGCGCTCGTGCCTGTCGCGCTTCCTCCGACCTTCCTAGCTTCTGAAGAACCTCGGCGAGCGCATAGTACGCGCCCCACGCCTCCGGAGCCAGTCGAACGGAGGTCTGCAGGGAGCGCCGCGCCGCCTCCGCATTGCCCTGACGCTGATAGCAAAGACCGCTATAGTAGTACACAGCGGCAGGCTCGGGCGCGCCGTAGTCCAGCGCATTTTTTAATTCCACGAGAGCGCGCTCCGTCGTTTCCGGCGAGACTGTGCGTCGAAAGTAGACCTGCGCCAGCGCAAAGTGGTAGAGGCCGACAGCGGGGGCCAACTGGAGCGCCTCATTCAATTCGCGCTCGCCATCATCTAAACGGGCCAATTTATAGAGGAGGCTGCCGCGCAGATAATGCGCGTAGTGGTTGTTCGGCGCCAGTTTACAATACCGTCCCAGAGATTCAATGGCCTTGTTCAGCTCCAGCGCCTGTGGATAGAGCATTCCGAGGTTATAGTGCAACTGCGCCATGTCGGGTTGCAACGCGACCGCTTGTTCCAGAGCTCGAATGGCCTCCTTTAAGTTGCGCTGGGCATACCAGACATCGGCGATGCGTGCCCACGCGGTCGATGGATCGGGGGCGAGCCGTATCTCAAGTCGAAACTGCTGCAGGGCCGCATCGTACCGGCGTCCACGCAGGTAGGCT
>JBBQVV010000059.1:0-21992 GCA_038211235.1 Chthonomonadales bacterium
GGGGTGACCACTCGCCTGCTGCCAGATAGCCGCCTCGAGCCGAAATGTCTCAATTTCGGTACGGACCAGGAGGGGCAGCTTTAACGCGACCTGCGTCGTCAGCAGTGACGAGGCTCGCTCCGCCAGCCAGACCTCGCCGAAGGCTCCGCGCCCGAGGGGGCGAAGAAGAGTATATGGACCGATTGTATCGTTCGGGCGAAGCATGAATTCTCCAGCGGGCCTTGAAGGCATGCTGAACCGTTCGCCGGGCAGGAGTATCAACCCTGCGTGCGGTGGCATGATAAGGGGGATTAGCGGCGGTCCGCCTCTTCCACGCATAGCCCTTTCGACCAGTGGTAGGATACCATCGCGGCGTGTTCAAGAGATCATTCCGCGAGGGCCACTTCGATCGCCTGTTCCAGCGTCATCGCGCGGCCTTCCTCCCAGGCGAGGTCAAATTCTCCGTTGTTTCTCACGGCTGCACGAGCGGCGCCGACCTGGTCTACGTACTGACTTCTCTCGTTTGCCGGTATCGGCAGACCGAACTCCTCGCGCAGCCGCTCTGCCGCGCCCCATATGCGGGCTGCCCCGTCGAGATCCGCGAGCGTCGCCGCGAGCGATGCGATATTTCCGAGCAACCCTGCTATTTGCAACGGGTCACCAACCTCACGGGACTTCGAAATGCTGAGACGGTAGAGTTCCGACGCCGACGAGTAGTTGCCCTGGTGGAATTCTAACAACCCAAGATCGCTAAACAATCCGGCTATACCCAGTCGGTCGCCCAGTTCCTGCAGCACGAGCAGGCTCGCCTCGAAATGTATCCGCGCGCCTGAATAATCGCCCTGATAGAGCGCCACATTGCCAAGATCATTGAGCGTGTTCGCGATGCCTTGCCGGTCGCCTAGCTCCCGCTGGATCGCCAGGCCCTCTTCGAAGAGCATTCGCGCGGCAGGATTGTCAGACCTCTTGTAGGCAACGGTCCCTAAATTACGAAGCGACATCGCGAGGCAATATGGGTCGCCCAGCACGCGTCGGATCGCCAGGCTCTCTTCGTGAAGCGCCTGAGCCGTGGGATAGTCGGCCAAGTCCCGGGCCAAATTCCCCAGGTTATTGAGCGACATTGCGATGCCCCACTGGTCGCCCAACTCCCGATCTATTGATAGGCATTCCTCATAGTATCGTTGCGCGGCTCGGTTGGCGCCCTGAGCAGCCGCCACGATCCCAAGGTTGTTGAGCGCGCCGCAGATGCCTCCCTGATCGCCAAGCTTCCGGCGGATCACTAGACTCTCCTCACACAACCGGTTCGCGGACATATAGTCGGCCTGCCAATGCGCCAGCGCTCCAGCTCCATTGAGCGCGTCACCGCGGACAGCCGTAGGATGCATATTCGGCCCCAGCGCCAGCATTACACGTAGCCAATCGCGCCCCTCGCCCAGGTGACCTCGCACCTCCCAGAATCGGCACATCGCCACCGCCATGCGCAGGCCGCTTTCCGGAGCCCGGTTCTGTTCGGAGGACCACGCCAGGGCGGTTCTCAGGTTATCATGCTCCGTCTCCAGCGCTTCCAGCCACCTCTGTTGGTCCGAGCCTTTCAGATGCGTATTCGCCCCCACCGCCAACGCGTTGAAGTGCGCCAGGTGTCGGTCTCGTCGCGAATCTATCTCGCCGTTATCAACCATTCTGTCTCGCGCGTATTGCCTGACAGTCTCCAAGAGGCGGTATCGGCCTGCCAACTCGTCGTATACGACCATCGACTTATCGACCAGGGAGGCGAGCAGGTCGAGAACCTCGGACTCTTCAATCCGGTCGTCGTTCACGATATTGCTACGCATCGCTCTGTTCCAGCGCAAATTCAATCGCCTGCTCCAGTGTCATCGCGCGGCCCTCCTGCCAGGCGACGTCAAAGGCTGAATCGTCGGCGAGCGCTGAGCGCGCGCCGGCGACGTGGCGGTCGTATCGTGGAAGTTCGTTGGGCGGCAGCGGCGCTCCGATCACCTCGCGCAGGCACTCCGCCGCTCCCCAGACCTTGGCGGCGCGCGCAGGATTGTCGAGCCTCGCCGCAATCGTCGCGAGTTCTTCCAGCGATCCGGCCATGGCCCTTCGGTCTCCAACGTCTCGCTGCATGAAGAGACTTTCTTCGCAATAGGAACGGGCAAGCGCATAGTCGCCATCCTCAGAAACCACAGTCCCAAGCCGGCACAGTGACCCGGCAATGCCGCGCCGATCCCCAATGTCTCTATGCAGGGCGAGGCTCTGCTCGAAGAGACAACGGGCCGACGCGCAGTCGGCCTCCTGGAACATTACACTCCCAAGGTTGCCGAGTGAGTGGGCAACTCCGAGCCGATCTCCAAGCGCCTGCTGGATGGCAAGACTCCGCTCGTGGAGGGAACGGGCCGAAGATAAATGGCCCTGCTGATGGGCGATACTCCCCAGGTTGCTGAGTGCGGTGGCAATGCCATGTCGATTGCCCAGGTCCTGCTGGATGGACAGGCTCTCTTCACTCAAGGCATAAGCGGTTGCGTAATCTGCCTGGACAGACGCGACATTCGCCAGGTTTTGAAGATTTGTACCTTCCCAGGCGCGATTGCCCAGGGCCTTATTGATGGCCAAAGCTTCGCCATACAGCGATCGCGCCGCTGCATAGTCTCCCTGGTTCAGAGCGACGTTTCCCAGATTGTTCAGCGACCCCGCGACGGCAGACTTGTTACCCAATTCGCGAGTAATCAAAATGCTCTCCTGATAATAGGTTCGAGCGGCGACATAGTCGCCCCGCTCCTTCGCTACATTCCCCAGATTGCCAAGCGAGTTGGCGATTCCCTGGCTGTCGCCAATTCCACGACGGATGGCGAGGCTCTCCTCGTGGTGGGAACCGGCTGCGGCGTAATCGCCTTGACCGTAGGCCAGCGCACCCGCGCCGTTCAGCGCCTCGGCACGGGCCTTCGACGCCAAATCGCCCATCGGTACGTCCAACGTCGATCGGCACCAGTTTCTCCCTTCCCCGAGGTAGCCCCGCACGAACCAGAACCGCCACAGCGCCGCGCATAACCGCAATCCACGCACCGTGGTCAGATCGTGTTCGCGGGACCACGCGAGTGCAGCCCGCAGGTTGTCGTGCTCCCCCTCAAGCTGCTCCAGCCATGCCCGCTGATCGGCGCCCCGTAGGTTCGGCTCCGCCTGCTCCGCCAATGCGAGGAAGCAGGATAGATGCCGGTCTCGACGAAGTTCCAGTTCGCCATCATCTAAGATCCGGTCGCGAGCGTATTGCCGAACGGTCTCCAACAGCCGGTATCGGCCCGTCGCCTCATCGTAGGCGACCATCGATTTGTCGACCAGGGAGGTGAGAAGGTCGAGAACTGCGCAATTTTCGATTCGCGGACCGGTTAACAACTCGTTACTCAAGGTTCTCTTCCAACGCGCATTCGACCGCCTGGTCGAGTGTCATCGCCCGCCCTTCCTGCCAGGAAAGAGCGAAGGAGGCATCGTCATTCAGGGCAGCTCGGGCAGATGCGGTATGCCGATCCTTGCGAGACCTCCCGTTCGGCGGCAATGGCGAGCCGATCTGTTCTCGCAGCCGCTCCGCGGCACCCCAGATTCGGGCCGCAGGGCCGGCAGCGCCTAGCGCCGCCAGGACCGAAGCATTGCCTTCGAGCGACTCGGCAACATTACGTCGGTCAGACAGGTCTCCGAAGATTGCAAGGCTTTCATGCATGAGATCACGCGCGGCCACATAGAGGGCCCGTTCAAAGGCTACGTTGCCAAGGCTGCCGAGCGCCAACGCGATGCCCCTTCGGGCCCCAAGTTCCCGTTGAATTATGAGGCATTCCTTGAGAGCGGAAATGGCGGCGGGATGGTCGCCCTGCTCATAGGCTAATTCCCCCAAACAATGGAGCGATTCGGCGATGCCCCTGGGGTCTCCGAGGTCGCGCCGAATAGTAAGGCTCTCGTCAAGCCGGGAACGGGCCGAAACGTAGTCGCGCTGCGTTGAGTCCAGGCTCCCAAGGCAGACCAGTGAGAGCGCGATTCCGCGCCGGTCGCCAAGCTCTCGCCTAATCGAGAGACTTTCCTCGTGCATTGAACGAGCGGACGAATAGTCAGACTGTTCACTGGCGACAACTCCCAGGTTGTTGAGCGAGTTTGCAATGCTCTGCTGATCGCCCAGTTCGCGCCGGATAGCAAGGCTCTCCTCTTGCAGCAAACGGGCCGAAATATAGTCTCCTTGCTCGTAGGCCACATTGCCCAAATTTCCGAGGGATGCCGCAATGCCTGAGCGATCATTCAAGTCCCGTAGGACGGAGAGGCTATCCGCATAAGATGAACTGGCGGAGGCGTACTCGCTCTGTGACCATGCGATATTCCCCAGGTTGTTCAGGCAAACAGCGATTCCCCTGCGATCATCTAACTGCATGAGGATGGAGAGGCTTTCCTCGTACAGTGAACGGGCTTCCGCGTAGTCGCCCTGCGCATGGGCCAGAACACCGGAACCCACGAGCGCCCTTGCGCGTGTCGCCAAAAGTCCACTGTCGGCCGGCAGTGCCAGAGCGAGACGGCACCACGTTCGGCCATCCCTGTAGTGACCCCTCACACTCCAGAATCGCCATATGGCTCCGCACAGCCGCAGGCTGCCTTCCGGACCCTGTTTGCGTTCGACAGACCAGGCCAACGCAGCGCGCAGGTTGTCGTGCTCCGTCGCCAGCTGCTCCAACCACTGCCGTTGGTCCGCGCCCGTCAGGTGAGGTTCCGCCTCCTCCGCCAGCGCCAGGAAGTACGCCAGATGCAGGTCTCGCCCTTGTTGCATCTCGCCGTCATCGAGCATCTTTCCCCGCGCATACTGCCGCACGGTCTCCAGCAGCTGATATCGACCCGTCGCCTCGTCATAAAACACCATCGACTTGTCGACCAGCGATGTGAGGAGGTCGAGGATTTCGGACTCCTGGATTGCAGCAAATTCTGATGCGGCTTCTGGCATCGCGCAGACCTATACGCTCTCTTTGATCTCGATTACCGCATCGTCCGAACATACCTTCTCGGCCGACTCCAGGGTCCAGCCTCCGGCGAAGACGGAGAGGCGACGGAGCAGAGTCTGTTCGTTTTCGGTGAGGAGATCATAGCTCCAATCTATAAGGGCGCGGAGAGTCTGCTGGCGGGGCAGCGCCGTGCGGCTGCCCCCGGTGAGGAGTCGAAACCGGGTGTCAAGGCGGTTGGCGATCTGTTCCGGGGCGAGGGCGCGGACTCTTGCCGCGGCAAGCTCGATGGCGAGCGGAATGCCATCGAGTCGGCGACAGATCTGAGCTATGCTTTCGGCATTCGATTGAGAGACGGCGAATGAGGGCTGCGCGAGGATGGCGCGATCGATGAACAGCCGGACCGATTCGATCTCCTTCAGCCTCTCGATGTCCGCGGCATCGCCGTCGCGCGGTAGTGCAAGGGAGGGTATGCGGTAGCTCTGTTCTCCCTGCACCCCGAGCGCTTCACGACTTGTCGTGATAATCTTGAGCTTCGGGCAGGCGCGAAGGAGTGAGTCTGCAACGCGGGGCGTCTCCTCCAGCACGTGCTCGCAGTTATCCAGAACCAGGAGTGCCGACCGGTTCTTCAGGTAGTCCGTAATCGTCGTGAGGATCGGCCGCCCCGGCTCCTCCCGCAGCTTCAGCGCCCCTGCTATGGCGGATGAGACAAGAGACGGATCCGAAAGCGGCGCGAATTCCGCCAGCCAGACGCCGTCCGGGAAGTCTCCCAGGACTGCGGTGGATACCTCCAGCGCTAGGCGCGTTTTGCCGCAGCCGCCGCTTCCGGTAAGCGTTAGCAGGCGTGTTTTCCCTAACAGATCCTTCAGCTCAACGGTCTCCTTCTCACGCCCAATGAACGACGTCGTCTGCGCGGAAAGGTTGTGTGGTGTGGCGCCAGTCGCAGCGTATCGTCCCGAAACGGACGATACCACCGGCTGTAGGCAGCTCTGGAGCGCCGCCCTGACGGCGGAGGCCGAGGCAAAGCGATCCTCCGGAGATTTTGCCAGAAGGCGAAGGACGATATTTTGGAGACGTTTCGGAACAGAATCGGTTAGCGGTGCGGCCATCTGGCCCTGGATCGCCGCCATGAGCGCCATCAGATCGCCGGTCGGAAAGGGATGCGAACCGGTGAGAAGCTCATGGAGCATGATTCCGACCGACCAGAGATCGGACACCGCGGAGTAGGACCCGGAAAACGTCTCGGGCGCCATGTATCGTGGCGTGCCGGATATGTTGCCGGTACGGGCCTCGGTTTTGAGGACGCGCGCCAGGCCGAAGTCTGTTAAGCGTGGAATTCCGTCCTGCAGCAGCACGTTCTCCGGCTTCAGGTCGCGGTGCGTGAGGCCCGCGCGGTGCAGATAATCTAGCCCCGCGAGAATGCCGCTCATCATCGCGACGGCCTCTTCGATAGAGGGCGCCTCGTTCGGCGGCAGCCTTTGCATCATCCACTCGTGGAGCGATCCTCCGGCGATGAACTCACTGGCGATCACCACCTGGCCATCAAAGACGTCGGCCTCCATTACGGGAACGATGTTGGGATGCCCACTGGCGCGCAGCCAGAGCGCGGCCTCCAGTCGCACCGTCTCTATGTCGTCCTCAGACACGAGCGGCAGCTTCAAGGCGACCTGGGTCGTTAGGAGCGCGGTTTTACGCTCCGCCAGCCAGACCTCACCGAAGGCGCCGCGGCCGAGCGTGCGAATAAGAGTATAGGGACCGAGGGTGTCGTTTGGCCGAAACATGAAGCCTCCTTTGAACGTCCGCGCCGTGCCGGCATATTCCGCGGGCCAGAGCGCAAACCCTTGCCGCGGTCGGCGGAGCGAATCGTCAAGACTTCACACTATCAAGACGCGAGTGCCAGTTCGATTGCCTGTTCGACCGTCATCGCTCGGCCAGCCGTCCAGGCCACCGCGAACTTCGCCTCACCCAACACCTCCCGCACTGCCTTAACGTCGAGCTCATATCTCTCACGGTCGTTTGGAGCCAATTGCGTCCCGGACTCCTCGCGAAGCCGTTCTGCCACGCCCCATAACCGCGCCGCCAACTCCGGTCTGCCTTCCCTGTCGTTCAAGCATCCGAGAGCTTCCAGCGACTCGGTGATACCACGATTGTCATCCAACTTTCGTCGTATCTCCAGGCTCTCCCGTTGAAGAGAACGGGCGGAGACGTTGTCGCCTTGACCGGAGGCCACGCTTCCGAGAAAGTTGAGGCAGTTGGCAACGCCCAATTCGTCCCCTAACTCCCGGCTAATCGCCTTGCTCCGCTCAAGAAGGGAACGTGCGGAACTGTGATCACTCTGGTTTGTCGCCACCTCTCCCAGGCTCAGGAGGCAACTGGCGATACCCTGTCGATTGCCTAATTCGCTGTAATGCGCCAGGCTGTCATCCAGCAATGAACAGGCGCTGGCGTATTCTCCCAACTCAATCGACACGTTCCCCAGGTTGATGAGGCAGTTGGCGATGCCCCACCTGTCTCCTAACTCCCGCTTTATCGCCAGGCTCTCATGATAGAGAGAACGCGCCGAGACGTACTGGCCCTGGTCCTGGGCAACAATACCCAGGTTGTTGAGGTTGTTTGCGATGCCTGATCTATCTCCTAACTCCCTCTTTATCGCCAGGCTCTCCTCATACAGAGAACGCGCGGATTCAACGTCACGTTGTCCGGTCGCCGCCATGCCAAGGTTGTTAAGGGTGCTGGAGACCATCAACCGGTTTCCCGTTTCTCTGGATATTGCCAGGCTCTCTTCAAACAGAGAACGGGCGGCTGCGTGATCGCCCTGGCCAGTCGCCGTCAGCCCCATATTGTCGAGGCTTTTGGCAATTCCTTGGCGGTTTCCCAGCTCCCTGGAAATGGCCAGGCTCTCCTCGAATAGGGAGCGTGCCGCGGCGAAGTCGCTCTGCACATGGGCCAGAACCCCTGCTCCCCTCAGCGCGGTGGCGCGAGCATTCGTCCGGTCCGAGGCAGGAGCATGGCACAGAAGCGCAGCGAGCCGTTCGCGGCCCTCGCTTAGATGGCCGCGCACATACCATAGCCGCCACAAGGACGCTCCCAGCCGCAGTCCCTCCTCGCCCCCATCCGGGTCCTCAAGACAGAATGTGATCGCCTGGCGCAGATTATCGTGTTCGGTGTCCAGCACGTGCAGCCACGCCGTCTGTTCCGGTCCTTCGAGTTTCGGTCTTCCGTCTTCCACCATTGCCAGGAAGCAGTCCCGATAATTGCGGCGATACTTCTCTACATCCGGCTGTGACGCCATTTTCTCTCTCGCATATTGCCGTACGGTCTCCAGGAGGCGGTATCGGCCGGCCGACTCGTCGTAGACGACCATCGACTTGTCGACCAGCGATGTGAGGAGGTCAAGCACCTCGACCTCGTCAATACGCGCGTCGATCGAGGTTTCGCTATTCAACACTATTTTCCAATGCGAACTCGATCGCCTGCTCCTCGGTCAGCGCGCGGCCGGCCGCCCACGCCGCATCGAGCTCCATGTCACCCAGCGCCTCTCGCACCGCCGCGATCTCGCGCCCTCTGTCCTCACGCTCGTTTGGGGGAATCGGCGAGTCGATCTCCTCTCGCAACCGTTCCGCCGCGCCCCATAATCGTCCAGCCTGTTCCCGCTCGCCCCTGGTGGCGTTCAGACCCGCAAACCCTTCCAGACAGTAGGCGATACCGCATCTATCCCCCAGCTGCCGGCGCAACTCCAGGCTCTCGCCCTGAAGTTGGCGAGCGACGGCAGCGTCGCCCAGACGCTCAGCCACTGCCGCCAGATTGAAAAGAGTCATCGCGACGCGGCGTCGATCTCCCAGGTCCCGGAAAAGTGCGAGGCTCTCATCGAATAGTGAACGAGCCGAAATGTAGTCGAGCTGATCGAGCGCGACAATCGCAAGGTTGCCCAGGCAGCCGGCGATGCCATGCCTGCCTCCCAACTCTCTATGGATCGCGAGACTCTCATCGAGCCACGCACGGGCGGAAACGTAGTCCCCCTGCACCTGCGCCAATTCACCCAGGTTGTTCAAGCTGCAGGCAATACTCTGTCTGTTGCCCAGCTGCCTATAGATCGCCAGGCTCTCGGTATAGAGCGAGAATGCGGAGGTGTAGGAGTTCTGTTCTTTCGCCACGATCCCCAGATTGTTGAGACAGTTCGCGACCCCCGATGCGTCGCCCAGCTCTCGACCAATCGCGAGGCTCTCCTCAAATAAGGCACGCGCGTAGCTGAAGTCGCCCTGCTCTTGTACTACGAGCGCGAGGTTATTGACGCCGACGGCGAGGCGCTGCATATCGCCCAGCTGCCGCTCAACTGCGATGCTCTCCGAATGAAGGGACCGGGACTCGGCGTAGTCGCCCTGGATCCGGGCGAAAATGCCCGCTCCATTGAGAGCTCCGGCACGATCCAACGTGCGCTCCTGTGCGAGCGGATGCGACAATAGCGCCGTCAAACGCTCTCGTCCTTCACTGAAGTTTCCGCGAATATACCAGAACATCGACAGGGCATTTCCGAGCCGCAATCCGGCCCTGCCTTCCTCGGGCTCTTCCAGGGAGAACGCGAGCGCCTGGCGCAGATTGTCGTGCTCCGTCTCCAGCCGCTCCAGCCATGCCGCCTGCTCCGGACCGGCCAGATTCGACTTTGCCTCCTCCGCCACCCCAAGGAAGTAGTCGCGATGTCCGCGGCGGAGGCGAGTGCCCTCCGGCTGAGAAGCCAGTTTCTCACGGGCATACTGGCGCACCGTCTCCAGGATACGGTACCTTGTTGCCTGGCCGCACTCTTCGGCTGTCACGAGGCTCTTATCGCAAAGAGCGGTCAGAAGATCCAGCATTTCCCACTCTTCG
Source organism: Chthonomonadales bacterium (assembly GCA_038211235.1). Taxonomy (GTDB): domain Bacteria; phylum Armatimonadota; class Chthonomonadetes; order Chthonomonadales; family Chthonomonadaceae; genus DATGJU01. Next base: position 9,804 of record JBBQVV010000059.1, read on the forward strand.
ACCGAACCGCCCGCGCAGACCATCTCCGCCGCTTCCAGCGTCCACCCGCCCATGAAGACCGCGAGCCGAGCGAGCAGCGCTTTCAGGTTGTCTTCCAGCAGATCATAACTCCAGTCGATCATTGCGCGGAGCGCCTGCTGGCGCGGAAGCGCGGTCCGACTGCCGCCAGTCAGGATACGGAAACGATCGTCGAGGCGACGTTCCAACTCCGCGGGTGTCAGCGAACGGACACGGGCCGCGGCGAGCTCAATAGCGAGCGGAATGCCGTCAAGCCGATTACATATCGATGCTAACGCCTGAGCGTTTTCGCTCGTCACGAGGAAACCGGGCTTTGCCGCAACCGCTCGCTCGACGAAGAGGCGCGCCGATTCGAACTGCACGACGGTTTCCGTCGTGGTTGGCCGCCTAAGATCCGGGATGGATAGGGATGGAACCCGGTATCCGGTCTCTCCTGCGATTCCCAATCCTTCGCGGCTGCTGCCGAACACCTTCACTCCCGAACACTTTATCAACAAAGCATTGGTCAGGCTCGCGACCGCATCCAGAACGTGCTCGCAATTGTCAAGCAGCAGCAGCATCTGCTTGGAATGGAGCGAATCGCTCAGGGTTTGTGTCAATGCAGTGCCAGGCTCTTCGCGTACGCCGAGCACGGATGCAACTGCCTGTGGAACCAGCTGGGGGTCCAGGACCGGCGCTAACTCCACCAGCCAAACTCCATCCGGAAAGTCCTCCTGCACGTCCGCGGCAGCCTGCAGCAAGAGACGTGTCTTTCCAGTCCCGCCCGATCCCGTCAGCGTCAGCAGGCGAGCCTTGCCAAGCAGCGCCTTGACTTCGGCCAACTCCCTATCTCGGCCGATAAAGGAGGTCATTTGAATCGGCAGATTGCTCCTTGTTCCTGCCGCGGAGCCGACGGAGACTCTTGCTCCCGGCGACACTGCCGTATCGAGCGCCTCCGCCATCGCGGCCGCAGAGACGAACCGGTCACCCGGCGACTTTGCTAGTGCCGTTGCTACAATGGGCTGGAGTGCCTCGGGAACCTGGTCCGAGATCGGCGCCGGGTCGTCGCCGCTGATCGCGAGCAGCAACATGTAGTAGTCCGATTGGAGATAGGGCAGCGAACCCGTCAGCAGTTCATGCAGAAGGACGCCTGCGGCCCACAGGTCGGATGCGACGGAGTATTGTCCTCTAAAGACTTCGGGCGCCATATAGCCGGGCGTACCCGCCAGGTTGGTCGTGTGGCCGCTGGACGTCAGCACCCTGGTCAGGCCGAAGTCGGTGAGTCGGGGCGTCGAGCCCTGCAGAAGGACATTTGCGGGCTTGAGATCCCGGTGGATGAGGTTGTTCTTGTGAAGGTGCTCCAGACCGGACAGCACGCCGCCCATTAACGCGATGGCCGCCTCCACAGCGGGCGACTTTCCGGCGTGCCCTGTCAGCCATTCCGCAAGTGACCCGCCCGCGGCGTATTCGCTGGCGATGACCACCTGTCCGTCATAAATCTCTGCCTCCAGCACCGGAACGATATTGGTGTGACCGCTCGCCTTCAGCCAGATTTGCGCCTCGTCACGGACGGCGTCGATATCGATAGCCGAGTCAAGCGCTAGCTTGAGGGCGACCCGCGTCGTCAGCAGCGACGAACGCCGCTCCGCCAGCCACACCTCACCGAAGCCCCCGCGCCCGAGTGGACGAATCAGCGTATAGGGTCCGATTGTATCGCCTGCCTGAATCATCCAGCCTCACAACCTCTCCCGGTCACGTACCACGACCCTCACGCTCTTCACTAGTCCCTGCGATGAGTCCTGCTCGAGACGCAAGATAACGTGTCCTCCATGATCTCGTGGCTCGCGAAGCAAATAATGACAATCCTGCCACAGAACTACCAGGGACCCAAGGCCGGCTTCCTCCAACCCTATGTCAAGAATCAGCAGATCTTCCGCTGTCCCACATACTACCAAGGTCAGGTCGGCTATGCCATGAGCTACATCTTCAATGGCCCCATGGGTCAGCCGGATGCGTTCGTCACGAACCCTTCCGTCTACTTCGTCTGGGACCATAAGCGGACGCCCGGATGCGCGAACACCAGTACAAAGGTTTCGTCGACCTCTTCCAACGTCCCCGGAAGGCGCGGTCCCTTCCCGCTGGATCAGGATCTAACCGGAGCGACGCCCCACACGCACTATCCGGATCGGCACATCGACGGATTCAACGGCCTCCGCTACGATGGAAGCGCAAAGTTCCGCAAGTACACCGGTCTTGACACCAACGGGACGACTAGCAGGGACTTCCTGGCGAACGTGGATCCGTTCTAACGCAAATGCAGCCACAGTGAATGGAGATGGACTATGATCAGGTCTCTTGTCCCCGTCACGGCGATCGCGGCGTGCCTCCTCATCGTGGGCCTCGCGCCGGCGGCGCCTTCGAGGCATCAGGTTCAACGGGAGGAGGCATGTCGAATCGAAGGCGCGGTTGACAGGCCCGGAGACTGGACCCGCACGCGCTTAACCAACGAGTTCGCCGCGGATATCAAGTCGGTGTCGTATACGCTCAAAGGGGGGAAGAGCCAAGCCCACTGTATTCCGCTGCTAACGCTCGTGCAGGCCGCAAAGCCGAGGTTGAATCCAAAGGCCAAGAATCATCAGCTAGCATTCGCGGTCATGGTTCGAGCGGACGACGGATATACCGTATGCTTTAGCATGGGCGAGCTATCGCCTCGGATTGGCAAACGAGCGGTCTGGTTGGCGCTCGATCGCGACGGCAAGCCGTTGCCGGAGTCGGATGGACCGCTCCAGCTGCTGTCGACGGACGACGAGAAACCCGCTCGCTGGGTGCGAAGCGTTGTCAGCATTACCCTCGTCGATGGATTGCAAAGCGGGCCGAGCAAGCCCGTGAACGGGGCAAAATAGTCGTCAAAAGAGACATCATCCATGCGAATACGTCATTCCGCCGAATCGGCGGCCAGATTGAGCCTCCTGCACCGTTGCGGTCTCATTACGGAGCGAGAAGCAGAAGCCGTCAATCAGCTGGACCTGCCTTCCTCACCCTTTGCGAGGGACGTCGAGCTCGCGGAGACCGTACACCTACACATCAAGGTTGACGATACGCACCAGCTGCCGATCAACGAATTCTTCGACGCCGGGGCGCGGCTGGATCATCAGAAAGACGGATTCGTCAAGTATCGCTTCCCGGGCGCCATCAATGCCATCTTCTCACACATTAAGGTATCGCAAGACGAACTCCTGGAGACCGAGTCCAACCGCCGCCCCCGCCCGTTCCTCGACCATATCGGCATAGACCTGCGCGAAGAGAGCGATCTGGTTCGACAGGCGTTTGACGCGCTTCCGGACGTTGCGGTTCACTTCAGTGGACTCTGGCCTCGCAGGGCGGTCCGGGCCGGCCCGTGTACTGCTGTCACGTGGAAGTCGCCGAGAAGCACTGGCTCTATCCCGCGGACGCGAATGGGCGGCCTGGCATTCCGCTGGAGTTCGCATACGGCGCGCTCAAGGTGAATCCGGACAAATCGGGCTGCGATCTCCGGCCGGCAGACCCCTCCAAAGTGGACGCAGCGTCAATCCCGACTTGCTGTGGGACGTCCAGGTCGATAGAGCTTCACCCTGCTGCCACGACGCGTGGAACCTCTTGGACCGGCTACTATCAGAGTGAGGACCTCGCTCGGTTTGGCGAGATCGCGCGCGTCAATCCGGCTCTTGGAGAGGCGTTCTTTTCCTACTACGAGAAAGCAATGGCCGATGGCGTGCTCACGAGAAGAGAGAAGGCACTGATCGCGCTGGCCCTTGCCCATGCGCTCAAGTGTCCCTACTGCATCGACGCGTATACCGCGACGCTGACCGGACTCGGCGTGAGCGAGGTCGAAATGGGCGCGGCCGTGCACGTCGCGGCCGCAATCGGCGCGGGAATTACGCTCGTTCACAGCGTCCAGATGATGAACAAATTGGAAGTTGCGTCAATGGAGAATTGAGCCGCCTCCACGCTTCCGAGCAGCATCGCGACGACGACTCCGAAAAGGTCGCCCGTTGGTGACGTTCGGTTTCAAGCCGTCGTAACCGCCTTTGGGACCCTTAGTCTCGGGTCTTAACCGGGCCCATATCAAAGACCAGAGAAATGTCATCTCGTTCGGAAGGAGTCCAGTTTGTGCGAATGAATCGAAGAGTGTTTCCGGCGGACTCCGGCTTGGACGGGCCAGCGTAGTAGACGCTGCGCCTGCTCAGACGCTCGTCACTCACATAGTTTGGGTCGTCGTCTTTGCCGCTCCGCCGCAGGAGATGGGTCTCCAACGGCGCCCGAACGCCGCTCCGTTTGAAGGTCACGATGATTTCGGACCGTCCGATCGGACCGTGCCAGGACGCTCCCGTGTGAAGGATATAACTCGTGTCGTGGATGCTGAACGGCTTGTGAAAGCCCACGCTGCTGCCGACCTCGACCCTATAGCGATCTCGTACCCCAACCGTACTGTCCGGCGGAAACTCAACCACCTTGACGTGCCAGAAGTTGCCGCTGTGCGCTGCTCGCGCCACCGAGGTTTTTACCTTAACTCCGTTCACCCAGGATGCGAAGGCCTTGAACGTACCGGTCGGTGGATTGTGCTCGCCCTCCTCGTCCGGGTCCGCCGCGCCGCGGCCCTGATCCGGAAACCCCATCCGAACCCTGCACGCCGGCCCGTGATTCACGAATTCGAATCGGCAATCCACAATCGAGTCGCGCTCGCCTATCTCAATTTTCACCACCTCGCTCATCATCGAGATAGTCGGATGGCCGGTAAGCGGCCGCGGCGTGCCGCCATAGGCCAGCGCGCTGTCGTTGGCCAATGCCGCGGCCGGAGCCGTGATCGCGAAAACTATGGTTCCAAGGGCAAATGGTCTGGCTAGCATGATGCTCTCCTATCAGAGTGGAAACCCGAGCCGGTCAGATCAAGACGCGTGGCGGCACAATCGTACCGCCGGCAGCTTCTCGCGTCCTGCCCGGTGCACCGTAATCCGCGCACGCCTGCCTGTCATTATATCTGTTTGTAATACCGCGTGCAAGTCAGAGGAGTCGAGGTCTCTAAGCGAAGCGCATAGCCAGTGTTCATTGCCGTGTGGAGTAGCCGTGACATGATTTACTCGCCTGTGGGGCCCGAATGCTTGCTGTGCTTGCGCCCGTAGGCGGCATAGAGAGCAAGGCCTATAACCCACCAGGCTCCTAAGCGCAGCCAGTTGACCGGGGGCAACGATAACATCAATATCAGGCATACCGTGATTCCGACCAGCGGGATCGCCGATCCAAGCGGAGCCCGGAAAACCGGCTCACGAGGTGAAGGTTTCCGGCGAAGGATGAGAACAAAGACGCAGACCGCCACGTAACCCGCGAGTGTCGCCATCATCACCGTATCCATGACGAGTCGAAGTGGCAGAAGCGACCCCAATAACATCGCGCTGACGCCGACGAATGCGACCGCTTTCGCGGGGGTTCGGAAGGTGCGGTGAATACTATTGAAGAAACCCTCCGGAATCAGACTGTCCCGTCCGATCGCCATGAGCACGCGAGGCAGGCTCATAACAATCACAAGCAGAACCGACGTCATCCCGGCAACGGCTCCGAAGGCGATGAGTAGCTGCGCCCAGCCCATTCCGGCGGCCCTGAACGCATCTGAGATGGGAGCCCGGACGCTGATCTGGTCGTAGTGGACCATGCCAGTGATCGCGGCCGCCACGGCGATGTAGATCATCGTGAGCAGCCCGACGGTCGCAACCACGCCGATAGGGACATCGCTCCGCGGCCTTCGGCACTCCTGCGAATAGACGGTCAGCATCTCGAAGCCGCCAAAAGCAAAGAAGACTATCGTGGCGCCCGCGAGCACTCCGGTGGCGGCGCCGGCTGTACGCCCACTGAAGGCGCCGAAGATGGTTGCGACGCTCAGACCGCCATATCCGTAGGGTGCGAACGGTATCCAGTTCGCGAGCTTCGCATGGGACAGCCCGACCACGACCACGACGCTCAGTACCGTCAGTTTGAGAATGAGTAAGAGGTTGTTCGCGCGCAGGCTGGTTCGTATGCCCCGGTAGGCGATGAATGTGACGAGCGCCAGGCCCAGCAGAGCGGGCAGGTCCAGCAGCGCGCCCGTCGCGGAAAACTGTCCGGTAGAGGGATCGACATCGAATGGGGCGCTAGCGAGGAGTTTGGGCCAGGCAAAGCCCAGTGCCCCAAGCAGGTTCTGAAAGTAGCCCTTGAACATACATCAGGGTCGCGAGACCGATCTGTTTGGTGTTGGAGAGACAGGACACCTTTCTCGCAGATTCACGTGCCTGTGCAAACACCGGGAAGAGGATCGCCGCAAGAATGGCGATGATGGCGATAACGACCAGAAGCTCGACTAGCGTAAAGCCTGCCCGACGGTTCATCAATTAACCTCCGTTGACTATTGTGCGTTAGGAGTTACACAGTACCAGACGGCAATTAAAATCAGATTAATGTCAAATGAAACCTTTCTAATACAGGCTTTCTACTCAGCACTATTGCAGACCGATGGTTGTAACGGATCGTGAGGTCAAGTTCCTGTTCGGGTGCGCGGTGGGGCACGAGCAAAAGACCACGCTTGTCGCCGGGCGACAAGCGTGGTCTCCGTAATACCGGTCAGGCCTCAGTGCTTTCGCGGCTCTCCCCTGACTCGGACAGTCTCGACGATGCCCGGCGAGTCGCCGTGTCCACTGGCCTTGCGCGTAAGCTCACCTACGATAGGAAGTTCGGCTACAGCCAGAGAAGGTCCGAGTTGAATCTTCACGATCACCTGCGTAAAGAACTCGCCTTCGGCGACTTCGAGGTAATCCGCGGCCACGGCGGAGCGCACCCCAGGAACCCTGCCGTCAAGCTTTCCAGTGACGGTTCCCTGTGCCCAGTGGAGCAGAAGTGTCGCCAGACCTGGACGGTTTTTACCTGCCTCCGGCGCAGATACCAGTTTGAGGTCAGCCCCGTTCTTGGCCGATTTACGGCCCAGATCCTTTGTTCCTGCAGACCGAAAACTGAACTTGCCGGCGTCGATACTGAATTGGGATCCGGCTGACAGTGACTGCCAGGCCTGTTCTGCCATCGGAAACTCGAAATCCAGCGTCAGCTGACCAGTTTCTATCGACTTTGCGTCACTATCTGGAGCGGATGCGGTCCGGCTCGGCGGGCTCTCGCGACGGAGAACCTCCGCATACTTCAGTCGCGTTGGCGAGGTACGCTCTGGTGTTTCCTGATGGGCGACTGCATCGATGAGTGCGGTTGAAAGAAGTGCTAACACCAATACGTAGCGGTGGTACTGCATTCCGACGTTCATCGGGCGGGGCTCCTCCTGAATCACGGATCCTGGCCGCCAGGGGAGTGTCGCGAAAGCGCATTCTCACGGACGTTGAATTGCCAGGGCCTGTTGCTAACGAAAGGGCTGCCTGCCGCGAACGTGGCCAATACGTGCGGTCAGGCAGCGCTAACGGCTTCCCGACCGTACGGACAATACAGATTATAGCTCAATTGTGGCAAAGCTGAGCCAGGGACCATAACTCGCTGGAGCAAATCGAGCCGACCGTGTCCCAAGTGTGCACGAGAAGCGGCCGGAGCGGAGCAAGAATGCGCGAGATTCACGGAGTCGCCCGACGAAGAAAAACCACGCGCAACAATTGGCCGTCGCGCGTGGTTATGGGAACAGGAATCGCATTTTGTGCCTGCAAGGGCACTACTCACAGTATGTCAGGCAATCTCCGGTACACCTACTCGAACAACTACCGGATTTAGTCGGAGAGAGATATTCTTGCTAGCGGGGCCCGACGACCTGCCAGCCGGAGGGCAGCGTCGTAAGTACCTGGTAGCTAGTCAGGACGGCTCCGGTCACGTAGCCGATGGAGACCTGCCGTGTCGACGCATTCTGGAGGACCAGGTCCGGCTGGCCATCGCTATTTAAGTCGCCCGCTCCAACGAGCCGCCAGCCTGAGGGCAGCGTCTTCAGCACCTGGTAGCTGGAGATCGTCGAGCCGCTTACGTAGCCGATCGACACCTGGTTGGTCGTAGGATTCTGCAGCACGATGTCGGCCTGTCCGTCTCCATTAAAGTCGCCGGTGCCGACGACGTGCCAGCCCGGCGGAAGAGTCTTGAGGACCTGGTAACCGGTCAGTACGAGTGCGCTGACGCTCCCGATCGAAACCTGGTGCGACGTTGGATTCTCCAGTACCAGATCCGGCTGACCATCTCCGTTGAAGTCGCCCGCGCCCGCCACCTGCCAGCCGGAAGGCAAGGTTGCAAGGTAGTGGAAGCTGCCAACGGTCGAACCTGTAACAAAGCCTATCGACACCTGGCGGCTCGTCGGATTCTGCAGCACAAGGTCGGGCATGCCGTCGGCATTGAAGTCACCGACGGCCGCCACCTGCCAGCCTGAAGGCAATGCGTTCAGCACCTTGTAACTGGTAAGCGCCGACCCGTTGACGTGCCCGATCGATACCTGCAGCGACGTTGGGTTTTGCAGCACGAGGTCCGACAGGCCGTCCGCATCGAAATCGCTGCCGCCCTGGGTCCACGTAAGGACGACGCTGCCGACCGCCGGGCCGTGGCCATCGACCGCGATCTGATAGGTCGTCCCCACCACCGCATTGAAGGATAGCCAGCTCGTCTTGCCGGCGTTGATATCGTCGTTGGATGCGACGAGACTCAATGTATTCGCGGCTGCTCCGGTATATACCGCGAGCACTGTATCAAAGCTACTATAAGCCGTGCTGAAGGCGACGACGCCGTTGCGCGGCGGCGTCCAGCGATACCAGATGGAATGGCCGCCGGACGCTCCGGCGTGATTCGGCTCGCCGGTCTCCGCCGTCGCACCGAAGTTGCCGGTACTGACTTTCCCAGACGTGCCGGTGATGACCTGAGCACTAGCAAAATTGTCATTCCCTACGGCGACAGTGGCAGTCCGAACCACGGATCCTATTCCATTCGCAACCACTTCCAGGTCGTAAGTGCCGGCCGGCGCGGCAGCAGGCACGTCGAACTGGGTTGAGACAACTGTTGCACCCGTTGCGACTCCCATCGTGCTGTGGTTGTGTGTGCGACAGTAGATCACATGGGCATTTGCGTGGTTGGTAAGGCGCACGAGCGGATAGTTCGTCGCGTTCGTGGCGTCGTCGCCGTAGGCGGACGCCTGCGAGAGTCCATTGAACTGCGTTCCCGAAATCGGATTGTTGAGCGATCCCGCGATAAGGTTGGGCGGAGCCGTAGAGATCGTGGGCCGCCATGCGCTGTTCGGCCCCCCGGAGGGCGTATAGATCTCCACGTCGTCGCTCTCCGACGTAAACATGACCTGGCCGGTCGGCAGCGGCAACATACGGGTGAAATAGGTTGAGATGCTTGATGCGCCCGGCACGTTCGCAACCTCGGTAAGATTCGTGCCGTTCCACTCGAAGACGTGAAGGCCGTCAAAGAAAACTCCCGGACTGCCGACGCACAAGACGTTGCCGTTCGGAAGCAGGGCAGCCGGCCCGTCTGCCTCGTCCAGCTGACTGGGGCTGCTCGGAAAGTTCATGCCTGTGGTGTGCGACCATGTGCCAGTATTGGTGTCGTACACGGCGCCCTGCCCATTATGGCGGTTGGCTCCCGGGCAGAATACCGTACCGTCGGGTCGCAAGATTGCGGGCCCGATTTCTTCCGTAGCCGAGTCTACCAGCGCGCCAATCGTGTCACCGGCGGTGGTCCAGGTGTTCGCGACCGGATCGTAGATTTCCGAGTTCCGGCCACTGTTCATGCTAGACGTTGCATCTACTGTCAGCAGCGTCCCGTTTGGAAGCAGAGTCCACCCCTCTTCATCGTTACCGTCGGCCTTCGCCGCGGCTCCGTTGCTTGTCCACGTAAGTGTAGTGGGATCAAGAGTCGCGATCTCACTGGATAGAATATCTGCAAGCACGAACTTGCCGTTGGGCAGGACCGCGCATTGAGCGTCCGCGACAACCTGCTGGCCGGACCAGTTCGGTGGGGCCAGAGATGTCCACGTGCCAGCCAATGGATCGTAGATCGCGCCCAGCCTGGTATCCGAACCGCCAAAATTGTACTCTCCACCGATGACGATAGTACGCCCGTCCGCCAGCACCGCGGACGCATAATACAGTGGTCCATAGCCGGCCGGCAGCATGGCGATGGTCGACCACGTGCCGTTCACATAGCTGCCGAACGTATCTGGGGTCAATCGATACCAGCTCTGCGTATTTCCGGTATGGCAAATTACGGTGCCGTCCGTCTGGAGCAGCATCGTATCGATCCCGTCAGGAGGAAGATTTGCGGTCTGTATCCAGGTCCCGGACGCGGGCGTCGTTATAGGCTTGCCGCGCGTCTGACCGATTGTGGGCAGGACAGTAACAAGTAGTAGAGCTAACAATGTGATGGACATCGATACATGCCGTAGCCTGTAGTCGCATTCGCTGGATGATCGATACTGCGCGCGATTGTTCACGTTCGGCGTTCTCCTGGTCCAAGACTGCGCGAGATCGGTTTAGATCCGCAAAATGAGGAATCGGGGGGCGAGCAGCGCAATGTATCTCGTCGCGCCGATTGCGGCGCCAAATACCGATCGTCTAGCTCGACTGTTACTACAACGGGCCGACGTTGGCGGCGCAATCGCCAGGGAGAAACGATATCGTTCTGGGCGTGCGGTGCATTGCTATGGCAAGTCTGAGGCGGTTGCACTTGCGGCGCACAATATCGAGTGGAAATCCTGCCGCAACTCTGTTTTACCAGACGAAAGTCGCACTGTCAAGTCGATTTAGCAAGAAATCCGTGCGGCGGCAAGCGTCTGGATGAGGATGGCAAAAAAGACCACGCGCGAATATCCGGTCGCGCGTGGTTTCTCATCAAGTGTAGCATAGCGCGCCCATTCGCGCACTGCATTCATTATGTCCGCTACCCTCGGCGACTGCTACCGCAAGAATTACCAGATTCGTGGTTACGCGTTCCTACAGTCGCGGATCGACAGGCTCGCTCTCAAGCGCCAGTACTCCGAAGACGCACTCATGTACGCGTCGGAGCGGTTCGTGCCGCACGAACCGCTCAAGGCCCTCGACTCCTAGCGCGAATTCGCGAAGCGCCAGGGAACGCTTGCCGGACAGGCCGCGGGAACGAAGGCGATCGAGGTTCTCAGGCGCGCTATATTCGGGCCCGTAGATGATGCGCAAATATTCGCGGCCGCGGCACTTGACCGCGGTCTGCGCGAGGCCCCGCTGTCCCTTCGCAATGAAGTCTAGCGGCTTGATGACCATACCCTCGCCGCCTCTTGCTGTCAACTCCTCCCACCAGCGCGCGCCTTCGGTCGTGCTCTCCGTGTCGGTGACATGAGTCACTCTGTAAGGCGTGGAGAATAGCAGGCCGTCGCTCGTCGCACATAGACGAGCCAGCGACTCCATGTGCCACAGATGATTCTTGTCCGCGTGGACCGCGCCCTCGGTCGCCAGAATATGAAACAGAGCGAGCCTAAGGTCGGCCAGCGAGTGCACCGGCCAGCAGTAACGGCGATAGGCATCCACAAACTGTCGTGCCATCGTTTCTCGCACCGTATACCTGTCAAGAATCGGCTGAACCTCGGGCGTCCTTTCGGCCGCCTGACGGAGCAGCGCGACGGCGGCGGGCACGGCGGACGTTGCCGCGGCCCCGACGGCGGCATACTGCTGGCGGAGCAGCTCCTGCGCCTTTGCCGACCAGGGCATCAGCTCGCAGTCCAGCAGCGCCCAGTCCGTATTCAGCTCTTCCAACAGGCCGCTTGCGTCCAGAGCGCGGAGGACGGAGGCGAGCAGCTGCTTTTCCAGCTCCGCGTCATCAAAGAAACGACGCCCTGTGCGACTGACGCAGACGCCGATTCCCGTGTCCTCCACCCCGAAGCGCCGTCTCGCTGCCTCCTCGTCCCGGCAGACGATCACGACCGCGCGAGACCCCATGTGCTTCTCCTCGCAGACGACGCGCTCGATCCCCTCGGCGCGGAAGTAGGCGAAGGCCTCGGCGGGGTGCTCCAGCAGGTCCGGCCGGCGGCTGGTCTCGGACGGGGACATCGTCGGCGGCAGGTAGATGAGCCACTTCGGATCGGCCGCGAACCGGCTCATAACCTCCAGCGCGGCAATCGCGTTCTCCTCACGGATCGTGACACGCCCGTGCAGCCTCGTGGAGATGAGACGTTTTCCGATTACATCGTCAATGTCCAGC